>CASGEB010000017.1 GCA_949300375.1 uncultured Pseudomonadota bacterium | reverse complement strand
TATCTCTTATGTATTATTTCTTTTATTTATCTTTATTATTATCTTATCTATTGTATTTATTATATTTTTTATTGTTATTTATTATTTTTAATTCATTATATTTTAAGTATAATAATAACAAAGGCCGCGCTTCTTGCTTCCTTGTATCCCGGACTGCCGAAACAGCTATACAAGATTATGATGGATCTTGGTAACCGGTTGATGACGATACAATTTTATAGAATTGTTTTTTTGCACAAATTTGATAAAAAAATTTCCAAATAGTATATTTTTTTTGCATACTTTTGAAAATTTGCGATGTATATAAAAAAGCCAACCTTTAACATAGCGGTGTCAAAGGTTGACGAATATTATTTTTAATAATTATTCAGAATCGGTATCCATTTCCTCCCAACCGTCATCACCAACTGGGATTTCTAAACAAATCCTTTCGCATAATTTGGGCAAGAAAATTTCTCCCATCAAATGACGGACAAAGCTCTCACGATTCTTGAATTTGTCAGGAACTTCATAATTTTCAAGTCCATTTACCAAAAACACTTCAAGCAATGTTAGAGGACGAGCATCGGAATAGGTACCATCTTTACGAAGTCTACCTGGATGAATAGTGCGAAGACCTAAAACATCACCATTTCCTGTATCAATAGTATTAGATGGTTTATCCCAAAACTTGCGAGCACCTTTAGCACCAAAAAAGCCAAAGCCGGGAAGCTGATATCTTGGATCATTATCTTTAGGACATCTTCCCGTAGAAGTATGAGCCAAAGCTTCAGCAATTTTAGCTGCTTTAATCGGATCAGAATGTAAAGGCTTAGCATAGTGATAAGGAATTCCGCTATTTTCTCCGGCTTCCAATGAAGGCAAGTGTCCAATAGCTTCCCATAGAGACATTGCAAATTCTTCTGCACATGGCCACTTCCAGACACCTTCTGTTGATGCAAGCATGATACTGCGTACTCTTGACTGAGCACAGCCGTAGAAACAACTGTCTTCAATAGCAAAATTTACGTGATATCCTAAATCTTCAACGGTTAACTCATCTCGCAGATAATCTCCGATGGTGCGACCGTTCAAAATTTTCTGCAATTTTTCGGCAATCGGGTGTTCTGTAAGCTCCTCATCCAATGGCAACGAAAAGGAAAAGAAAGCCTTGGCATTTTCCAACAGAATATGTTATATGTTTAGGTCTGGTTTCTTTAATGAAACGGACAATATCAATAATTAATGTCAGTCTGTCATCATCTCTCCAATTCTTCGGCTTTTGAGGGCAAAATATTTGGCACGGATTTGTTATAAGCAGGAACTCGCATTTTTTTACCTTGAATTTCTCAACTAACTCACCATACCGTTTTCTGAAATCATCATCCAAAACTTCGGCTTTGGGATACATTAATTGACAGTACTCGGCAATATCACTCTCTTTTTCATTTGCCAAAACACATTCAAATCCATGTTGTTCAAGATAATATCCATCGGACATAGCACATGCGAACAAGTGACAATATGGCATTTTGTGCTTTAATTTGCGTTTCTGACGTTGTTCAAAAGGAATTGTTGAACGAATTGTTTCGAACTTGAATTTAGCTTTGGGGCTTTTAGTATCAGCAGCCTCTTTTTCTTCATCAGTCAATTCCGGAGGCTGATTAAGAAAGGAAAGCGCATGATTGCGGGACAATATGTCGTTGTTTGCAACCGCATATTTTAATTCTTTTTCAACCAACTCATCTGTCAAACGAGTCAGCTGCCGAGCTTGTGTGTTCCCAAGACCATAGTCTTCAGTCAAAATTTCTTTTTTTGTGCGTAACTCAGTCAATACTTGACCAAAATCGGCAGTATTTCTTTGCTTTTTCTTATTGTCATTCGCCACTTCCAAGTCGGTACGCTTACCCATGCGGGTTACAATTTTACGGATCTCATTGCCTAACTGTACCTCTCCCTTAAGCCAGAGATAACCGTATTCTTGGGCACGTTTTAAGAAGTACGTTCTGGTCTCAGGCGGTAGAATTTTTCTTCTTGCTAAAGCTCCGGCAGTTGAAGCGTAACCCTGATTAACCGAGATGAATTTGTTTAAATCCAGTAAATCAGTAGGTATGGATAATGACTTGCTGTTTCCAGAACACAGCTCCGCCAATTCTTTTTTGGAGATGTGAGTTTTTTTAGCAACTTCGTTAATATCAATATAGACTTGAGGGAGACTGTTTTTGTCATCAATAGCATTCTCAACGACAGCAGGGCACCCAAAATTTGCTGGCCCCGGATAGTCTCCGCCGTTATTGTCACCATTATTATCATTCTGAGCTTGTTTCTCTTGGAGCTGTTCTGCCCGGTCAAGCATTTTTTCAAGTGCACTGCTTTGAACCCGTGTCTCTGTTACTTCTACATATCCGGTCTGAATTGTGTCTCCGGAAATCTTTTGTGCCGCTTCGCCATTTTGGTTAGCGGCGATTTTTAAATTTTCTTGTGCCATAAGTTATTCTCCATAATAAAAAGCATTATGCCTTCCCAACCACTCGGTTTTCGCTTGGCATATCAGTAATATCAACTGACATCAAACACACTAACATATTGAAAAATATAGTCAAAATGGCAATTGGTGACAAAAATATCACAAGAGATGACACTAAAAACAAAATAATTAGGAGATAGATGTGTAAATACAAAAAACGATTACAAAAAATAGTCAAAATTTATTATTTTTTGCAATATCAAAATATGGATTCGGAATATTTGTATGTCGATTCGATAAGGGATATTATTTTTTACATTTTTTCTATTGAGCGATGGAAGTATTTTTCCAAATCATCTTTATAATATCTATACAGTCCACCAACCTGTACAAATTTAGGACCAATTTTTGCATCCCCTTGAGGATTTTCTTCAATTTGATCTTCTTTATGTAGTGTTATACGTTTTTCTCGCCAACGCTTTATCTGACGAACATCCACTCCCAATATATCCGCAAGTTCCCGTGTTGTTATATATTCTCTTGTCTCTATTTTTTCTTTGTCTTTATCACTCAATTTAGAATATGCATACAATAAATCTTTATGTCTTTGTTTCATAATCTCTCTGCTGAGTTCTGTTTTAAATAAAAACTCATTATATTTATGTAAGGCTGTTTTATATTTACCTTGATAACGAGGAGCAATGGAAAACAGTTTTCCAGCTAATTCTTCCCAAAAGATATGTCTTTCTTTTTTGCATATTTCATCAATTCTGGCTACATAATCATAAACAGTACTTGGATTTCCTGACGGTGTTTTTTCGGATAAACCTTCTTTTATTAACCATCTTATAAAATTTTCTCTCAAATCAGTCATAGTAAAATCCTCCTAAATTTATCTTATATTATCGGGATTTAAAAAAACGTAAAGCCAAAAATATGTAAGGATAACCTATGACTTAGCTATGTCATAAGTTGTAAAAATATGGCTTACTGAAAAAGGCTAGGTGAATTTTTTATCTCACGTGTTATAAGGGGCTAGTTGAAAAAAATAGCCTTTTTTGAAGAGATACTGTTTAAGCAAAAAAATTTAAGAAAAAAAGGAAGTCAAGATGAAACTGGTCGTCCTAGCTATATCCTGCTTATTTTAGCAGAATAAACTGTCGTCAACGTCAAAAACTTTCATCATCGCAAGTTTCAAATCCGATTCATAACTAAAAGTCAATCCCGAGACCTAACAAGATTCTAACTCAGGCAAGTTGTTGAAAAATAAAGGATTATTGCCAAACGAGTTCGGAAAATTCTCCCAAAATGCAATTTTCGAAAAACAAACATTCGAACTCGGTTAAGTTATTGATTTATAAAAGAAAAACGGCAGTTTTTATACCTGCCGTTTGCATTGGTGATCCTAACGAGACTCGAACTCGTGTTTTCGCCGTGAGAGGGCGACGTCCTAGACCGCTAGACGATAGGACCGTTATATAACAAAGCCGATTTATAAAGCAAAATCGGCAAACTTGCAAGCTTTTTTTCAAGCATTTTGCAAAATTATCGCAAGGCGGCCTCTTCCCAGCTTTTCAGCCCGATTTTCTGCCAATCGACCGGAATATGCTCCACCATCTGCATCTGTGCAATATAACTGTCTTTAATATTCTCCAAAAGCGTCTCAACAATCACAACTTCTTTAGCCTTTCGCAATTTATCGCGCACATCGGGATGAATATAATCCAAAATAATCTTCTGCTCGGGATTACGCAAAAAAATGGCATGGTCTTTGCCGTCATAAATAATTTTCGGCATTTGGGGCTGATTCTTTTTTGCCGTCAGAAAGACATAAATCTCCCCTTCCTCACCCTCTGCAATGCAAAAGGCATTTTCCGTTGCATAACCTGCCACTTTCATTTTTACTTAGCGACCTCTCTGCATATTTTTCAAAGCCGCAGCATGAGCAAAAGTTCTTTCTTCGGCATTGGCTGCCAGATCATAAGCTCCGGCCGGCTTTCCGGCAAAAAACTTTCCCAGTCCGGCAACAACTTCGTCAATCTTTGATGCTGTCAGAACCTTATCAGCCGTTTTGGCATATTCGGCATCCAAAGCCAACGTTCCGCACAAAGCGCCGCCGGCCAAAACTTTACTTTTCAAATCCATAATATTTCTCCTTTACCGAATAATAAACTTTAATCCTTTTACATCCAAAACAATTAACATCTTGTTAACAATAAATTTTATTAACGCCCTCCTCGCTGCCTCATACGGGCATAATCAATCGTCCTAGTTTGACCGGACTGTTGTTGCGTTTTGTTTTTACCGGCACCATCCGAACGTTCATAAACCGGAGCTCCCACGTCAATCACCGATGCGTCGCGGTATCCGTTTTCTCTCAGGGTTCTGGCCACATTTTTCAACCTGCTGGTCGCATCTTTAACATGGTCGGCAACAACTGTATTAAAGTCTTGCCCCGATTTTCCTCTGGTATCATTTTCCAATTTTTCCTCAGCCTTACCAATATTTTCTGTTTTCATTATTTCATACAGCTGTACAAACTCATCCGCGCTAAGGTCTCTTAATTTTCTGTCTTCCCAACCGGCACTGGCAAAGGTCTTAAAAAAGTCTTCTTTTTCTCTTGCCAGATTAAGATGACCGGAATTAACAAACCCACGCAGAGTCCCGTTTTTAAATTCTTTAAAATAAGCAGCAAGTTCAACGATAGTATCCATTGCACCAATAACCTCCTGCGCTTTGGCACGCGTTGTACCCTCGGAAAGTTCCTGTATCCTACCCTGAATTTCATCAAAAGCTTCGGCCAAAGGCTTATAAGCCACTTCGTTATCCAAACGTTCCCAAGTTTTTTTCAAAGGATTCTGATTGCTAAAGCTGTTTTCCGCATCCATTTGAGCTTTCAAGGTTCTGGCCAAAGTGCTTTTAAAAGTATACAAATCCTCTTCCGACAGACTGTTCTGTGCAATTTTCAAAGCCTGCGCCACATCGGTTCCGTTCCAGACAATTCCTTCCGACACAATGCCGTTTTCTGCTTCACATTCCAAAATCACGGAACGCAATCCCTTATTTTCTTCCGCTTCCATCGGTTTTGCGTTTTTCTTAATCTGCCCTCTCAGCTTTTGAGCCATCCGTTTTTTATAAGCGGACAGTCCGACCAACTTATTATCTGCAGCCGCTGTCAACATAGAACGAGCATGCTTTTCGCTCAAATTAAACGTCGGTAACAGGCCTGCTTGAGCGCAGGATTTTCTGAAAGTTCCTTTATCGTCATCCAATAAATCGCCAAAATCAATCGTTGTATAACCCTGCGCCTTCATCATTCCGACAATTTCATCGGCATATTTTGCCGGAATTGGCTTTCCGTCAGGAACGGCATAGAGAATTTCCAACTTTCCTTTAACATTTTTAAATTTCAAATCAATTTCATAATTAGATTTAAAAGATTTGCTTTTATCATCCCATACACCGTCCGACGCGCGCTGCTCGGGAGAAGCATAAATCCGATAATGCAGCCATCCGCCCCAGGTATGTGATTTGAAATAAGTAGAATCTTTTTTCTTTTTTGAGCGGATTTCCATAAAAGTTTTCATATTTTTTTCAATTTTGCTCAAATCCGGCGTTATAACTTTCTCCGCTTCATTTTGCTGCTCCCGGGGCGCTTCCTGCTGTTCTGAGGAAGAGTTCGTTGTCTCAGCGGCAATTTCACGCTCTTTTCTGATTTCTTCCTCAAGCTCGGACTGCTCTTTTTTATCCTCCGGACGGTTTGCATACCCTAAAACAGCCGAATTTTCTTCACTGTCATAAGCTTGTTGAAACTTTTGTTTAAAAATCTCATCCGCATTTGCCGGAAAAGAAACTTCTGAAAAATTATTAATCCAGCAAAACTTTGCCAAATCCCGATACTGCTCCGGCGTCATCTTCTCCACCGAGGGTACCACCACCTGCCCGTTAGATATGGCCAAAGACAAATCCGACGGTTTCATATGTTCAATCATCAAAAACAACACTTCTTGGCCGCTGCGATTCTTGCGTTTTTCAAAATGAACCTTTTCTGCGTCAAACATTGCATCCGCACGGGATTTTATTGTATAAAGGCGGGCAAAATCTTTCATAAAATCTGCTTTTTTATCTTCGGAAAGATTTTCCAGGCCAAGCTCAGCCGGAATTTTATCCGCTACATCTTCCGGCGCATAATCATACTCTGCGTTAAAATCACTGTCTCTGCTGCTTTTGAAATTGATAGCCCTAACCATATTTTCCTCTCCGCAAATTTTTGTTCATTACATTAATCATAACACAGCCAATAATGAAACGCAACACTTTTTGACAAAAAAATCAGTTTTGTCATAAAATAAATTTTATATTAGAAGAAGACTATAACTTTTAGAAAATATATACCAATAATTGTGCATAAAAAATAATTTTGGCAAAACTTCAAGCCGCTGTAAAAACGCGGCAGAAACTTGTTTTTGTCTGCAAGCTCTTTGGAACATCTTGGCAAGCAAGGAAAGCGTTAGCAACCGCAGCGCGCCTGGATGCCTAAGTCAGATAATAAGAAAAAAAGAATTTTAGCGACAGGAGTGTACATGGTGGTACATGACTTAGCTAAAATTCTTTTTTCTGTATTAGGTGACCCCAATTTTATAAAAATGCGGAGAATGAGCCGAATAATAAGATTTTAGGGTGGAGAAAGCGGAGTGTACATAGAGGTACATGAGCATTTCTCCATCCCGCTAAATCTGTATTAGTCGGCCATTATACACATTTTTACCAAAAAGTTTGATAAGAGCTTGGGCTACGCCGTTTTTTTTTCGACGACGTGTACAGCTAGCTACACGAGAAGAAAAAGAACAAGTATGACAAGCTCTTTGCAAACTTTTTACTTTTTGAGGACTACGACACCCGGCAACTCCTTCCCTTCCATCCATTCCAGAAAGGCTCCGCCAGCCGTAGAAATATAAGTAAATTTATTGGCAACGCCGGCATTTTCAAGAGCCGAAACCGTATCGCCGCCGCCGGCAACCGTCATCAGACGGCCTTCCTGTGTCAAAACCGCAGCGCGGTCGGCAACTTTATTGGTTGCCGTATCAAACGGCTTCAATTCAAATACGCCGAGCGGGCCGTTCCAAACCAAAGTTTTGCACTCTTCCAGTTTTTTATTGATAGATTCGATTGTCTTGCTGCCGACATCCATCAAAATCCAACCTTCAGCAGGAATATGCTCCAAATCAACTGTCTTATGTTCGGCATCGGCCTTAAATTCTTTAGAAACAACCACATCCGACGGCAAAATAATTTCACAGTTATTGGCTTTGGCTGTTTTCATAATCTCTTTAGCCGTTTCAATCATATCCATCTGAACCAAAGAGTTAACCTCGTTAACCGTGTCGATACCGCTGGCTTTCATAAAGGTATGAGCCATACCGCCGGAAATCACAAGCTTGTCAACTTTTTTAACCAGATTGTTCAGCAAGTCGAGTTTGGTCGAAACCTTGGAACCGCCGACAATCGCCATCAACGGGCGCTGCGGATTGTTCAAACCTTTGGACAAAGCATTAACTTCTTCCGCCATCAGCAATCCCATTGCGGCCGGACGCAGTTTTGCTGCCGCCACCATAGAGGCATGAGCGCGGTGAGCGGTGGAGAAAGCATCGGAAACATAAACGTCAACCGGCTTAACCAACTCTTCGGCAAATTTCTCGTCGCCTTTTTTCTCTTCATTATAAAAGCGCAGATTTTCAAGCAGAAGAATCTGGTCGCCGCGCAAAGACTTAATAGCCTCGTCAACCTTCGGGCCGATGCAGTCGTCAACAAAAACAACATGTTTGCCCAGCGCTTTTTCCAAATCTTTCACAATATGGCTGAGCGAATTTTTCATATCGCCTTTGCCTTCCGGACGTCCAAAGTGCGAGACAACCACAACTTTGGCGCCTTTATTCATCAAAAGTTTAATCGTTGGAACCGTACGGTCAATGCGGGCCGTATTGGTAACATGAAAATTTTCATCCATCGGCACATTCAAATCTGCGCGCAGCATAACGACTTTGCCGTTCAAATCGCCCAAATCTTCAATCATTTTATATTCAGTCATATACATTTCCTCTTCTAAAAAAAAATTCCCCGCCTGTCCACGGCATCGGCTGTTCATATGCAATGAACCGCCTGCGCGCCGGAAAAGCGGGGAAACTAAAATTAGCCGTTTACTTTAGCCATATGGGCAACGAGGTCGAGAACCTTGTTGGAATAACCCCATTCATTGTCATACCAGCTGACAACTTTAACAAAAGTCGGAGTCAGCTGAATACCGGCTTTGGCATCAAAGATAGACGTACGGGAATCGCCGAGGAAGTCAGAAGAAACAACATCATCTTCGGTATAACCCAAAATACCTTTCAATTCGCCTTCAGAAGCCTTCTTCATAGCTTTGCAGATTTCTTCATAAGTCGTCGGCTTAGCCAAATTAACAGTCAGGTCAACAACAGAAACATCCAAAGTCGGAACGCGGAAAGACATACCGGTCAGTTTGCCGTTCAAAGACGGAATAACCTTGCCAACAGCTTTGGCAGCGCCGGTAGAAGACGGAATAATATTGCCGGAAGCAGCGCGGCCGCCTCTCCAGTCTTTAACGGACGGGCCGTCAACAGTCTTCTGGGTAGCCGTTGTAGAGTGAACGGTTGTCATCAAACCATCGGTAATGCCGAAAGCATCATGCAAAACTTTGGCAATCGGAGCCAGACAGTTTGTGGTGCAGGAAGCATTGGAAACAAACTGCGTGCCTTTAACATAAGAGTCAGTGTTAACACCGCAGACAAACATCGGCGTATCGTCTTTGGACGGAGCCGACATAATAACATATTTCGCACCGGCATCAATATGCCCCTGAGCTTTTTCTTTTGTCAGGAACAAACCTGTAGATTCAACAACATAATCAGCGCCGATTTCACCCCATTTCAAATCAGCCGGGTTCTTCTCGGCAGTAACGCGGATAGCTTTGCCGTTAACAACGAGTTTGCCGTCTTTAACTTCAACAGTACCGTCAAATTTGCCGTGCATTGTATCATAGCGCAGCATATATGCCATATATTCAACATCAATAAGATCATTGATGCCTACAATTTCAATATCGTTTCTTTTCTGAGCGGCACGGAAAACCAAGCGGCCGATACGTCCAAAACCGTTGATACCAACGCGAATAGCCATATTAATATCCTTCCTTAATAAATAATGTGCGGAACGCCCCGCACCGGCATAGTATTTAATTCGGTGCTAATTTATCACCAAATACGATTTTTTCAAGTTTTTTTTGCCGTTGTTTACAAACTTCCGATTCCGTTTTGCCGGAACAAAAACCTCTCTCTCCGGCAGGATTAAAATTTAACCAGATGGTCAAGAAAAGCCTCAACAAAATCCGGGCGTCTGTTCTGATAATCCAGATAATAAGCATGCTCCCACACGTCAAGCGTAATCAGCGGCTTCTGACCGCGGGCAACCGGTGTATCGGCATTGGACGTTTTTACAACCTTCAATTTGCCGTCCGTATCTTCGACCAGCCAGGCCCAGCCGCTGCCGAATTGTGAAGTTGCAGCATTTTTAAACGCTTCGCGGAATTTTTCATAAGACCCGAAATCGCGCTCAATTTTTGCCAGCAGTCCGCCTTCCGGCTTGCCGCCGCCGTTTTTCTCCATCGAATGCCAGAAGAAATTATGATTCCACGCCTGCGCCGCATTGTTAAAAATCGGAGCAAACTCCGGCTTGTTATAAGTTTCTTTAACAACCCGCTCCAACGGCATATTCTCAAATTCGGTTCCTTTGGCCAGCTTATTCAGATTGTCAACATAAGCCTTGTGATGCTTGCCATAATGAAACTCCATCGTCTTTGCGGAAATATATGGTTCCAGCGCGGTCATCTCATAAGGCAGAGCCGGTAAATCAAACATTGTCTTCTCCTTTCATCCACAAAAATTTTACCCAAATCAGTTTTCTGCATCATTTTCATGCTTTTTTATATAAGTATTCGTCCCGATTTCATCAAGCATTTTTTGCTCTTTGTCGTTTTCTTCCTTAATCTCGCGCTTGCGCCGGTTGTCGTCAACAATTTCATAAGTTTTCTGCTCTTTGAACATATCGGCGATTTTATCGCGGACTTCTTCAATCGCCTGCTGCAGCTTTTCAATCCCGTTTTCCAGCGCCTCTTTTTTTTCCAGATAGCGTTTGACATAAGCGCCGAAATCTCCGATTCCCGGATGCTGCTCGGCAAAGGCCTTTTCCTCCTCATAACTGCGGTTTAAGCGGACAAGCTCAATTTTCAAATGATCCTGTTTCACCTGCAAATCGACCAGTATCTTGCGCTGTTCGTCAATATTAAACTTTTGGATTCGCTGCAATGTCTTGAGAGAATTTTTCATATTTCCCCGCTAAGCCTGCGGCACAAAAGGCGTCGCCAGAATATCGGCCAGTTCTTTATATCCCTGTTCCAGAGTAATTTTTTCTTTTTTGGTTTGGGACAAAAAGGCCTCAATCTTTGGATAATAAAATATTGCCTCGTCTACATCGCGGTTGGAACCCTTTTTATAAGCGCCGAGACGGATAAGTTCTGCCATATCTTCATAAGATGAAATATATTTCCGGGCCTTTGCCACCAGGGCGTATTCTTCCGGCGTATCGCAATCCGGCATCGTACGGGAAATGGAGCGCAGAATGTTAATTGCCGGATATCTGTTGCGCTCGGCAATAGAACGGTCAAGCACAATATGCCCGTCCAAAATCGAACGTACGGCGTCGGCAATCGGCTCGTTGTGGTCATCTCCGTCCACCAGCACGGTAAACAGACCGGTAATCGTCCCGTTTCCAGATCCGGGGCCTGCCCGTTCCAACAGCCGGGGCAGTTCGGCAAACACACTCGGCGTATAGCCTTTGGAAGCCGGAGGCTCCCCGACTGAAAGTGCAATTTCGCGCTGAGCCATCGCAAAACGGGTAATGGAATCCATCATACAGAGTACGTCTTTGTTTTGATCGCGAAAATACTCCGAAACCGCCATCGCCGTATAAGCCGCCTGCCGCCGCATGAGCGGGCTTTCATCAGACGTTGCCAGAACCAGCACCGACTTTGCCAGTCCTTCCGGCCCCAAAACATCTTCCACAAACTCTTTTGCCTCACGTCCGCGCTCACCGATAAGCCCGATAACCGAAATATCCGAACTGGTATTTTTGGCCATCATCGACATCAGGGTAGATTTTCCGACGCCGGAACCTGCAAAGATGCCCATACGCTGCCCTTTGCAAACCGTCAGAAAAGTATTGACCGCCCGCACGCCGAGATCGACTTTTCCCTGCACCCGGTCGCGAAAAGCGGCGGGCGGCGGAGAAGACTTAATATAATAAGGCTTGTCTCCTTTAGGCAGCGGCCCTTTGCCGTCTATCGCCTCGCCAAAGGCATTGATGATTCGGCCGAGCCATTCCGGATGCGGATAAATTACCGGCGCGGCATTTTCAACCTCAACGCGGCAGCCGGCGCCGATACCGTCCAGCGAACCGTAAGGCATCAGCAGAAGCTTGTCGTTTTTAAAACTCACCAACTCGCAGGTAACTTTTTCGCCATGGGTAGAAAAAACATTGCATCTATCACCGATTGACAGATTCGAGCGAATGCCGCTGACCTCGATAAACAGCCCCTGCACGGCGCTGACCTGCCCGAAATAAGTGTCTGTTTCCAGCTTGCCGACAGCATCGGTAATATTTTCATACAATGTCATCAGATAAAACTTCCCCTTTTTTGAAAAAGATTCTGGCACAATTTTGCGTTTTTTTTTAGTAATTCTTCCGTTTTATTCACATAAATCAACATTTATATAATTTTTGTTAATAATTATTAACAGCCCCTATTAAAAAGTTAACAAATTAAAAAATAAAGATTATTATGACGCTATAAATTTTAATAAAAGGGGCAACACCATGCGAGTATTACTTGTCGAAGACGACTATGCCATCTCTCAAAGCATTGAAACAATGCTCAAAAAAGAAGGTATGATTGTCGATACGACCGATTTGGGCGAAGACGGCCTGGAAATCGGCAAACTTTATGATTATGACATTATCATTTTGGATTTGATGCTTCCTGACATGAACGGTTACGAGGTCTTAAAAAGTCTCCGCGCCGCCAAAGTCAACACGCCGGTGCTGATCTTGTCCGGCCTCTCGGAACCGGACAAAAAGGTCAAAGGCTTAGGCTACGGCGCCGACGACTATCTGACCAAACCGTTTGACAAAGCAGAACTTCTGGCACGAATCCAGGCTGTTGTCAGACGCTCCAAAGGACATTCCAATTCCATTATCCGCACCGGGGATGTTGAGGTCAATTTGGACACGCAGACCGTTACGGTCGGAAACAAAACGCTTCACCTGACCGGCAAGGAATACGGCATTATGGAACTGCTCTCGCTGAGAAAAGGCTCTACCTTGAATAAAGACCAGTTCTTAAACCACCTTTACGGCGGCATTGACGAACCGGAATTAAAGATTATTGATGTCTTCATCTGCAAGCTTCGTAAGAAACTGGAAAAAGCTTCCGGCGGCAAGAACTATATCGAAACCGTCTGGGGGCGTGGTTATGTTCTCCGCGATCCTGATGAAAAAAAATAAATTTTTTACAATCATATCAAAAAGCCTCTCTTCTTAAAGATGAGGCTTTTTGATTCTCCCGCCGCTCCTTATGTAAAAGCCCGGACAACTTTTTTACTATACAGCAACACTTGTATATGATATAAATAAATAAGGAGAAATTTGTCATGCCTATAACCAAATTAAATAAAATAAAAAATTTACGCAACGGAATTACCGTCGGCGCTATTGCCGCTGCCTCGCTCTATGCCCCGGCTCCGGCGGCGGCGCAAACAGCCGATATAAAAAATACGGCTGCTGAGAAAGCCATATCCCCCAAGAACAAAGAAAATGAAGAAAACTTTCTGACCTTAAACCCGGAAGATATTCGCAAACCCGGAGAAAATGCCATAACCAATAAAGAAGCATCTGAAGACTTTCAAGCAATTGCCCATCTGACAAACTTTGCCGAATGGTTCAAAAAAAGTCCAGGATACCCGAGCGAAAAATATAATGGTAAATTATGGATTATTCCCAATTTTTCATTTATTCCGACAACAGAGCTTGCCCAAAATGCCGCTCACGAATTTAATCCGGGCACAACAGAGCTATCCCAACTTTCGCTGCAAGATTATCAAAGCGTTTGCATTGCAAGAAATACAGATAAGACGGCTAAAAAATTGATGTCATTATACGCTTTGGGTAAAACAGCCGAAGCCGATGCGATTTTACCAAATTTCTCAAAAAAGTTTCAGGACAAAATAACTATCAGCGATATTAATACATCAATGGATGGAGAAGATTATCATAAGTTACGCAAAGAAATCTGCAACAATTTTGAAAATATCTATCCCGAATTCTGTCAGGATACTCAAAAATTTTGGCAGCAAAATCATAATTTTAATCTACCGGAAATAAAGTTAAACGATAACCAGTTCATAAATATTGCACTAACAAAATACTATAGCGTAACTGTTCCGGAAAACCTGCAGGCAGCCTCTGAGGCAAGACAAGATTACTTAAAAATTGTTCAAAGATTACAACAAGACCAAACGAAAGAAAAACAAAAAGATAACAGCGCAAATTCATCTGTTAAAGAAAAAATTCAGAATCTGAGACAAGGAAAAAGCAATAACCCAAAGAAACCTGAAAAAGAACTTCTGAACAATTTCAAAACAAGTTGGAAAGCTCTCAAAAAAGCAATAAAGGAAGTAAAAAATGCCGGAAGATAACTCTTCGCACAATACGGAACTGTTCAAAACATTACGGTTCAAAAATATAATCAGGAACAATGCCCAGACTGCGGGCATAATCCGAAATATCGGACATCCCGGCTTCCTGCATATTCAATTCCGAAATTCCGCGCCGGATAAGAGCCGTTTTCATTCCATAATTTTTTCCGCCTAAAATATCCGTTTGCAGGGTATCGCCCGCCATAAGCATCCTGTCTCGCGGCAGCGGCTCGTCCCGCAAGGCAAAATCATAAATATTACCGTATGGTTTTCCCCAATATTCCACATCGCCGCCATGTTCGGCATAAAATTTTGCCACGCTTCCCTGCCGAATAACAGCCTCTTCATACTGGTCTTCAAAAGCTTTCAAATCCGGATTGGCGCAAACCAGCGTTTTGTTCATTTTTATCAAATGCAAAAGTTCTTCCGCAAAAGGCTCAATCGTCAGATAATCGCGCCAGATTTCTCCGTCAAAGGTCTGCGGTACGCCGGCATACACAAAATCAGCCTCGTCCGGCTCCTGCAACTCGACATATCTGCTCCCCTCGAACAAAACCTTGCTCGGCCGCCCGAATTGATAAAATTTCAGATTGCGTTTATCTTTGAGCACATAAGTATGATAAGCATCTCCGGAAGAAACAACCTTGTCATAATGAACGCCTTTAATAAAGCCTCTCTTGCCGTAACTTTCTTCAATCTGGCAGGAAAGAGCCGTCCCGTTCGACATAATCAAAACCTTTTTCCCAGCTTTTTTCAATCTTTCCAACATATTGTCCGCACCGGGAATAACGCTCTTCCCGTTCCACAAAACTCCGTAAATATCAAAAACATACAAATCAAACTTATCAATGAGGTCTAAAATATTTTCTGGCATTTTTTTGTTTTCCCGTTTAAGATAGCCACAAAAAGAGACTTTGAAATGATAGAATATACTAACGACTATTTATTGGATAAAAAAGTAAAAATTTTTCAGCCTGTGAACGGATACCGCGCCTCCACCGACGCAGTTCTGCTGTCTTCGGTTGTCAGCACCAAAAACGGAGAACGCATTCTTGACGTCGGTTCCGGCACCGGAGCGGTTTCTCTGTGCCTGGCACACCGCCTGCAGGATGCCTCGCCCCGGATTACCGGCCTCGAAATCCAATCCGAATTGGCGGAACTTTCCAATGCCAGCGCTCAAGCCAACGGCTTCTCCACCCGTTTTTTAACCTGTGACATCCGCCAAAAAATTCCGAACCTGACCGGCGGCAGTTTTGACCATGTCGTCACCAACCCGCCTTATGCAGAAAAAGATATGCCCTCCCCTTATGCCGGAAAAGCCACGGCTCACAATTTTACCGATTTCGATTTAACCGGCTGGATAAAATTCTGTCTTCGGATGCTCAAACCTCAAGGGTATTTTTATATCATCAACCGGGCAGAAGCCGTTGATGAAATCCTCACAGCCCTATACGAAAAAGCAGGCGCAATTCAGATTATTCCCGTTTTTTCCAAATCTGAACAAAACGCCAAAAGAATCATAATCTCCGCCCGCAAAGCCAGCCGCGCGCCGACAACAATCAGTCCCGGCATCATCATACACCAAACCGACGGCTCCTACACGCCGCAGGCTCAAAAAATTCTTCGCAGCGGAATGGGATTTTTTGAAAGTCTTTAAGCTTCGGAAGCAGACGGTTCGTCTTCTTCGCTAAAGACAGAGATGCCGCCGCCTTTTTCCTGAGATTTCTTAGTCGCCTTAATCGTCTGTTCCAACAACTTCTTAGCCGACTTGGCAATAGTCGGGAAAATGCTGATACCGATACTGGTATTAATTGTATGTTCAGTAATATTATCGCTGACGCCTTCCATAAAAATTGCATTCAGCTTGCGCATTTCCAAATCCAAATCTCCCATACTGGATATATCGTTCATCATAATCCAGAATTCATAAGCCATTCCGCGGGCAACGGTATAGTTTTTCTTTAAGGAAAGCACCAGTTTTGACGCCAGTTTCTTCAGCACGAAATCCGCAATTCCCTGCTGCCGGAGCACAAAAATATTGTCAATCGAAACGGCAATAACCGCCACCATATTCTTGCGCAGACGGGAATCTTTATAATTTTCATAATTGATTGCCATCTGGACCCGGTCTTCAAACAAATAAAAACTCGGCAGCCCGGTAACCTCATCATACAAATTAAGCGCCGCCGGCTTTTCGGCCGCCTTTTCCTGCGCTTGTGCGGCTGTGTGTTCCTGCCCGATTAAAATAAAGGAAAAATGTCTGGTATCCGGCAGATAAATAGCTTCCAGACCGATATTACAAAGCTTTCCGCCCGCAGATTTCAGATTCGCACGCACATTTTTGCCATCCGTCAGCATAACGCCGATATTCTCTGCCAGCTTGTTCCAGTCATTTTCATCAACAAAACTGAAAAAATTCTGGCCGATAATATCCTTTTCATCCGCTTCCAAAATTTTCTGCGCCGTCTCATTAACATATTCGACCTTGTCGTCGCTGACAATAACAACCGGCCGTTCCGAACTTGAAAAAACTTTTTTAATAACATCATCCAGCCGAATATCAGCCTCATTGAGAAAGGCATTTTCATGAACATCATTATTTTCTTCATTGCGTTCATCAACCGAACCGTTAGGAACATATTGCTGAATTTCGGCCGTATGAATTTCCGGCTCCAGACTTTCCAAAGAAGACGTATCAACTGCGGCATTTGAAGAAAAATCAATACTGCCGGCAGCTCTGGCCGGCTGACTTGTAAAGGGAGAAACCTCGCTGATACCTTCCAGGTAATCAGGAGAAAAAATCTCCGAGGTATCAAATTTTTTTATACTCATTCACATAAACCGCATAATATTTGGCGCTTATTGAATATATATCCGTAAATTTTAAAATTCAATTAATAAAATGTTTGCTGTTTATTAACATTCTTATTTTATAGTTAGAATGAATTTATATAAGCAAGAGAACAGGCAATGGCTGAAGAAAACAACAAAAATACCGAAGAAGAAAATACCGGAAACGATTCTGAAAACAACAGTGCTTTGCTAAAAGAGCGCTATGAAATTGACTATACTAAACCGCTTCCGGAATATGATACAAACGGAGCAAAGGCTTATAAAGTAATTGACAAAGTCAGCCAGTCCCGCAGACTCTTCGCCCTGATTTGCGGCAATGATACTTCTGCCCGCATTTCTCTGCTTCCGCAGTTAAAATCAATGGAACATCCGGCTGTTCTGAAACTTGTTGAATACGGCATCATCAGCTATACGCCCGGACACTCGCGCAATATGGCTCTGGTTTATCAAATGCCGGGAGGTTCAAAAGCCTCTGCCTTTGACAGCAGCGATTTTTCCTGGAAAAAAGATACCGAAAAATTCAGAAAAGCCATGTTATCGCTGCTTGCCGGCATTGAAGCCTTAAAAGGCCACGGCATCACGCATCGATCGATTCGCATTGACAATATCTTTTTCAAAGATGAAAATAAAACCGATTTAGTATTGGGAGACTGTGCGGCTTCTTTTCCCGCTTTTCACCAGCCGGCCGCATATGAAACAATTGAAAGTCTGATGGCGCAGAAAGAAGGACGGGGCGAAGGCAGCGACAAAAATGATATTTACGCTGCCGGCGTTGTCTTGTTGTCGCTTGTCTTTCAAAAAGACATACTTCCGGATATGTCCGCTCCGGAGGCGCTGCGCACAAAGCTGAAAAAAGGTTCTTTTACCGCTTTGACCAGCGAAGACAAACTCCCGACATCGTATCTTTCCCTGTTTCGCGGTATGCTGGCGGATCTGCCGGAAAACCGCTGGGACTATCTGCAATGCTACAATTTTATGGAAGGCAAAAACAGCACATTTATTGCGCATAGCGGAATTGAAAACTCCAAACGGGCTCTAACCATCAACGGCGAAAAACACTACACGGCAGCCGGCGTTGCCATGGCTCTGCATAGTTCGCCCATTGAAGCCAAGGAACTGGTTACTTCCGGCAAACTTCTGGAATGGGTTAAAAGCGGGCTGGAAGACGAAAAACTCCATAGCCATATTGAAAAAATCATCAATCAGGATAAAGAAAAAATCCCGTTCAGCATATTGCTGAGCAAAATCTGCATTCTCATCAATCCCGCGGCGCCGATTCGTCTGGGCGACGCCGCAGTTTTCCCGGATGGAACGCCTAAAGCAATTTTCTATGGGCTGAAAAATCGCCAGGATATGAAAGTTTATGATGATATTTTCAGCTATGATTTGATAAAATTTTGGTATCTGGAGCAAAACAACACGCGTTCTCCTGCCAACGCCGGTGAATTTAAGGTATATATCAACCGTCAGGACTATGGTTACGGCATTGAAAGAATTATGTACGATTTTGACAATGACCTGCCCTGTATCAGCCCGCTGCTAGGCAATGAACTTGCCATATCCCTGACCCAGATTGTCAAAGCGCTGGACAACAGCTATGCGCTTTCCAAACCGTCCGGATTACCGATAGACAAGACCATCATAGCCTATCTTCGCTGCAAAATGGGCAAAAAGATTGACGGGATTATCATCGACCTGAACTCCAAATTGGAGCATATTCAGATCAGCGCCGTTTTACGGCTGTACACCAGCATCCAAAGCAAATACGGCCCGGCACAACTGCCGCATTTGGCCCAATGGATGATTAATATCTGCAAACCGCTGATTAAACAATACCGCAATTTAAAATATCAGAAATTTTTGGAAAGAGAAGTCATCAAAGTCGCCAAAAGCGGCAAACTGATTGAAATACACCGCGTTCTGGAAGATCCGGAAGCCAAAGAAAACGACAAAAAACAATACAATCGCGCCGTTACGGAAATAAATATGCTGCTTTCGGCCAAAAGCCGGATACTTACCCGCGGAACCCGGCAAGATGAAGAAGCACGGGAACTCGCCCTGAAATTTGCGGTCATTCTGGCAATATTCGTAATGATTGCCTCTTTTGTTATTAACCTCATATCTTGGATATTAAACTGATGAAAATAAAAAAGAAAAGTGATCTGAGCAAAAAATCTGCCACTCCGGCAGCCAAAAGGGCAAAACAATGGATATTAATCACCATCCTGCTGTTAATAACAATCATCATTCTGCCCTTTACCATAATTTTGCTGATTGGGCTGCTGCCTACCATCACCTTGCTGATTACCGACCCTAAAAATTCACCTAAACTGGTTACAATCGGCTGCTTTAATATGGCAGGCGTTTTCATCTACCTGCTGCATATCATCAATCACTATTCGGTTGACGGCGCCTTTGATATTGTGCGCGACGTGTTCAACCTGATTATTATGCTCGGTTCTGCCGGCATCGGACTGATTTTGTATTGCGAACTTCCCAATCTGTTTATTTTCTTTGCAAAAATTTCCGCCGCCAAAAGAATGAACGTCATTGATAAAAAACTTGTCGAAATGGCAGAAGAATGGGGACAAGACGTTATCAACGAGCAATCAAAAAACGTAAAATAAACAACCGGCTTCCGCTTTAGCACCTTTTAGCAACAGCAATAAAATTAATGGGATAAAGCGGTATGCTGCGCCGTAATTTTCGAGCGACGTGTACAAAGAGGTACACGAGCAAAAATCCTAAATATGATACCGCTTTAGCACCTTTTAGCAACGGCAATAAAATTAATGGGATAAAGCGGTATGCTGCGCCGTAATTTTCAAACGACTTGTACAAAAAGATACACGAGCGAAAATCCTAAATATGATACCGCTTTAGCACCTTTTAGCAACGGCAATAAAATTAATGGGATAAAGCGGTATGCTGCGCCGTAATTTTTGAGCGGCGCGTACAAAGAGGTACACGAGCGAAAAAATCACAAGCATGATGCCGCTTTAGCACATTAATTAATATAGTATTCGATTGTAGAAACAACCCTAACCTTTTTCTCTATCTGATTCATTTCCATGGCACCGGCCGTCTGTTCCCTTGGTAAAATCGAGAATACTCCTTGACTGGCCCGACGAATTTTACCTACCTTACTGTGGGAACTTTTAGCAAATTCTTCCGCTGCAGCTTGCGCATTTTTAGTCGCTTCTTCAAGCATTTGCGGCTTTATGTCATTCAATTTCGTAAAGATATAAGAAACCGGCGAACCATAAGACTGGCTGTCAAAAACAACGCCTTTGGAAATCAACTCTCCGGTTGAATTAACGGCTTTTTCTACCAAATCAACATTGTTGGAACGAACCAACACCTTCTGCGTCAAAATATAACGGGAAGTAAAGTTGCGATCACGATAAGGATTAGTCATCAAATCATTGGTATCAATCCGTCCTTCGGCAATTTCTTCCGGTTTAAGCCCTTGCTTTTGCAAAAACTCAACTATTGTCTGATAACGGCTGCTCAGTTCTTTTTGAGCCATCTGCAGATTATCATTGGTTACCACAAATTTAATCTCCCAAACGGCCAAATCAGCCCGAACATTCATTTCAGCCAGACCTTTTACCGTTACAATATTCATATCGGCTTTAGATTTATAATAATAATACCCTGGAAAAAAGCCGCCCAGCATCAGCCCGAAACCAATAACCAAAGCCGGCACAAGCTTGCAGGTTTTATCACAACATTCAATACCGTTCTTCATAACTTTCTCCTTTTCAAAAAGTTAGCATATACAATATAATCTGCCGCATTAAGAAATCATCCCGATACAAGAGTAATCGAAACCGGATTTTCTCACCTCGTCCGCATTTAACATATTGCGCAAATCAACAATCTTATGTGCTTTCATCAAGCCGCGGATTCTCTGCAAATCCAAAGACCGAAATTCTTCCCATTCGGTAAGGATAACCAAAATCTCGGCACCGTTGCAAGCCTCATATATGTCTTTGGCATATACAACCTGATTTCCCAAAATTTTCTCAGCGTTTTTCATCGCCTTGGGATCATAAACAGTAATATTGCCGCTGTACTTCAACAATTCTTTCAAAATATCCATTGCCGGAGATTCGCGGCAGTCATCCGTACCGCCTTTAAACGCAAGCCCGAGAACGGCTATTTTGCCTTGGGGATTATTCTTGATTTTAGCAATCACCCGCCCGGCCATTTCCGCTTTGCGCTCATCATTCTTTGCAATCGTTGTCTCAATCAGATTCAGGCGGACACCGTATTTTCGCGCCATCTGAGCCATTGCATTGGTATCTTTCGGAAAACAAGATCCGCCATATCCCGGTCCGGCATTGAGAAATTTGTTTCCGATACGGCTGTCCAGGCCCATCCCTTTGGCAACTTCATTAATATCCGCTCCTGATTTTTCACAAAAATCCGCCATCTCGTTAATATAATGAATTTTCATCGCCAAAAAGGCATTGGATGCATATTTAATAGCCTCGGACGACTTGCGCTTAACCCACAAAAACTCTGTTTTGCCCTCAAACGGGGCATAAAGCCGTTTCATAACTTCACAGGCTCTTTCACTGTTTGACCCGACAACAATTCTGTCCGGATGGAAAAAGTCGTGAATGGCAAATCCTTCACGCAAAAATTCCGGCAGAGAAATCACGTCAAAATCAGCCTGCGGGCTGACTTCGCGGACAACAGCCTCAATCTCGTCTCCCGTGCCGACCGGAACAGTAGACTTGGTGGCAATAACGGTATATCCCTCCAAATACTGCGCCAGTTCTTTTGCCGCTGCATAAATATATTGAAGGTCTGCTTCTTTGGTTTCGGGATGCGGCGGCGTACCGACTGCCAACAACACAACATCCGCTCCGATAACGGCTTTTGCCATACTGGTAGTAAAAGTCAACCGCCCGTTTTTAATATTTTTCTTAAACAGTTCTTCCAGCCCGTCTTCATAAAGAGTAAGCTCACCTGCATTCAAAGCTGAAATTTTTTCTTGAATTTTATCAACGCAGCAAACTTCATTTCCGAGTTCGGCCAAACCAACACCCGTCGGAAGCCCGACATACCCGGTACCGATAATCGCAACTTTCATTCTTATTTTCCTCAAATAAAATTACACTTGCAGCTACTATACCTGCCGACAGCCGTTAAAGCAATTATAATATCCCAGATTTCCACCACATCGGAAAAAAGGCTTGATTTCAAAACAATAATTATCTACCTTACATCAATCAATAAAGTTTTGGAGGAACATTTGGCAAAAGAATTACAGATTTTTCTGCTTTGGAGCAAAGCACGGCAAAAAGAAAAATCTATTTTGGATGACATAAAAAAGAAATATGAAGTATTGCGGATTTTCGAAATATGCTGGCCGAAAGAGTCGTTCCCCAACAACTTCACCCGTTTCTACAATAAGAATATGCGCGGCGGCTACCGCAAAACCTACGAATGCGGCCGAGAAAAATTTTTGTTGGTAACTGTTTGGGATAAATCTCCTGTTTATAAACTCAATCCCCGCCGGGGATACGAAATTAACGACAACGCCATCCGCAACAAAAACCTCTACAGACAATGGACCGGGGGAGGGTTTCTTGTGCATGCAAGCGACAATCTTGCCGAAGTTGATGAAAATCTTCTGCTCACTTTGGGAATAAACCGGCAGGAATTTGAAAAAAAATACACAACGCCCTGGGATGGTCAAATTATAGAAATAGAAAAACCGATGCCCGGATACAAAAGCTGGAAACACACGGAAGAATTGTTCAATTTTGCCCACCGGATTAAAGAAATAAGCAAACTCCGCCTGCAGGACAATACTTTGGAACTCTGCTGCTCCGACGTGCAAAAAATCCGGCGTTTTCTGAATTTACGCAAACCCTTATTCTGCTTTTGCCCAAACACTTATTATACCAAAATCGGCGGCAAAAAGCTCAAAGTTATTTTAAAAAATTAATTTTGCTTATCATCCGTCTCTTCACTGCCGCCAAAAAATATCCGGAAAAGCGGCATACGATACATCCAAAGATTGATAACGCCGAGAACAACGGACATCGAACCAAACAAATACAACAGATAATACCAGTTCAGCTCGCTGGCATCCATCATCACATCCTGATTGTTCATGCGTAAAAAGGCAATGGCCACGGCCGTAACGGCAAAAGCCGCAATAAAAGCCAGCGTCCAAATCTTATGCAGAACGGTCTTTTGAACAAAAAAAGACATCAAAACATACAAAAGGATAAAAGCCAAAAACAAATACAATTCCATACCGCCCTCCCGGATTTAACAATCCGGATATAAGCAGGTTTGCGGCATTTTCAAGCAGGCAAAAGCTTTTTTTATTCCTCTATTTGCAAAATTTTTTCTTCAATCAGCTTTTTATCATAACTCAGCGGTTTATGCAAAGGCAGTCCCTGTTCGATTTTTTTGCGTACGGAAGCGATGTTGACTTCTTTAGTATCATCTTTGCTGGTCAAAACGTGGTTCCATTGAAAATATGCTTCATTTTTTCTTCCGGAATTCCAATAAGCATCTCCCAGATGGTCGCTGATAACGGCATTGGCCGGTTCAAGTTCCGCGGCTTTTTCCAAATATTCGGCAGCCTTGTCATACATCCCTATCTGATAAAAAGCCCACCCCATACTGTCAATAATATGCCCGTCCGTCGGAGCCTGCTGATAAGCATCGGCAATCATTCCAAAAGCCTCTTCCACATTTTTGCCCTGCAAAATCCAGCTGTATCCGAGATAATTCTGCACCAGATAATAATTCTGGCTCATATCCAGTGCCTTCAGAAAAACTTTTTCCGCCTTATCCCATTGGTTGTCCTGCTCATAGGCGATTCCGAGAGCATAAAGCGGAACCCAGCGCTGTCCGCTGTTCTTCGGCATGGCTTTCACCGCTTTGCGATAATATTCAATTGCCTCGCTGTATTTACCGTTAAAGCGCAGCA
Source organism: uncultured Pseudomonadota bacterium (assembly GCA_949300375.1). GTDB lineage: Bacteria > Pseudomonadota > Alphaproteobacteria > RF32 > CAG-239 > MGBC133411. The sequence goes on along the minus strand of CASGEB010000017.1, from coordinate 15,257 downwards.
CATCGCCCAAATCCAAATACAGGCCATAAGAGCTGTATCCGTCCAACACCAGCGTTTTCAGCAGCAATTCGGCTGATTTATAATCATTCATCGAAACATAATTTCCGGCCTTTTTCAACTGGGCGGTATAATAAGCAACCGACGATTTATCAATTTCGCCGTAAACTTCGTTGGCTTCTTCATACATATCGCGGCTCTCCAGCACATCGGCCAAAAACAGCTTGGCAAAATCATATTTCGGATTTGCATAAATAGACATACTGACAATCATATGAGCCAAATCCAAACCTGCCGGATCCTGACGCAAAAAATAAGCCACGTTAAACAAAGCCTCCGACAATCCGACATTGGCCGAAGTAAGGATTTTTTCGGTTTTCTTCGGATCCGCCGAGATAATTTCTTTCCGGATATTGTTCAGCATATCCGCGAGAACAGTCTCGTTATGATAGCGGGAAACCAAAGCCACGGCCTTATCTTTCTGTCCTGTTCTCAAATAAAAATTGGTAATAATCTGCAAAGAGCGCAAGGACATTTCACGGCTTTCCTGCTCAGCAAAAGTCTCATAAAACAACTGAGCTTTCTCATTCCGCCCGGCATAATCATAAATCATCCCGGAATGAAACAGATACATGGCGCGCAGCCCCGGCTCTTTTTTTACCACTTCCAAACGGGCAATGGCATTTTTCAGATTTTTATCATCATCACCGCCGCGTCCGACAGAGTTCCATGCCGACAAAAAAGGTATAATAAAGCCTTTATAAATCTGGCCGTTCAAATGTTTCATATGTTTTTCGGCCTCGTTGTAACGGCCGTTTTTAATATCATTGACTGCCAGAATCATATAAATAAAGCTGTTTTCATCGCCATTTTTCAAAGAAATTTCAGCATATTTTGCCGCTTCGTCAATCCTTCCTTTAGAAGTCAGCAGCAAATACACTTTGCTGACCAGTTCGGGATTATCCGGATCCGCCTGCAAAGCCTGCATATAAAAATCCGCAGCCTGGCTGAAATTCTTGCGCAAATGGGCAACCCGCCCGGCAATATAAGCGCCGTAAGATTTTCCGAGTTTGTTTTCATTGGCAAAAACAGAATTCGCCTGCCCGCCGGAAGTCTTTACTTCCATCCGGTTGGAACAGGAATTAAACAATACTATCCCGCATAAAAAAACACAACAGTAAACAAACTTAGACATATAGCGCTCACCTAATCAAACACACTTATTTATAATTTATATATAAGTTTATCAGATATACAATACTAAATTCTAAATATAACACAAAATTTGTGCAAATAAATGATTAAGATTGCAAAAAAATAATTTTCTATTAAGAATATGTGTATGGAAGAAAAGTTAAATATAAAAGCGGCATTGGAATATTACATCATGTCCGGGGTTGATGAAATCCTCGGAGATGAACCGTTCGGAGTCGGGTTAACCGAGAAAAAAAACATACAAGAACCGCAGGCAATAAAAAAAGCTCCGGTAATTTTGGCCTCACCCCCTGTTTCCAGTTCTGACCGCCAGGCAACAACGGAACTTGCTCAGGCCACATTGAGCGCCTGCCAAAACGCCCATGAAATCTGTGCCGCCGCCCAAACGTTGGAAGAATTGCGCGCCGCTGTTGAAAAATTTGACGGCTGTGCTTTAAAACTGACGGCCTCGCATACCGTATTCGGAGACGGAAACCCTCACGCCCGTCTGGTTTTGGTCGGAGAAGCGCCCGGCGCGGACGAAGACCGCATCGGACGTCCGTTTGTCGGCCGCAGCGGCCATTTGCTAGACAAGATGATGAACGCCGTCGGAATGGACCGCAGCAGCTATTTCATCACAAACGTCCTGCCCTGGCGTCCTCCCGGAAACCGAACGCCGACCAGCGCCGAAATCGCCGTTTGCCTCCCGTTTTTAAAGCGCCAGATTGAACTGGTTGACCCCGAATATATATTAATTCTCGGCGGCAGTGCCGCAAATGCCCTGCTGGACAATCAAGAACCGATTTCCCGCCTGCGCGGGCGTTGGCTTGAATATGAAAAAGCCGACGGAAAAAAGATTCCGGTTTTGGCTAGTTTTCACCCGGCCTACCTGCTCCGAAACGCCGCGCAAAAAGCCAGAGCATGGAGCGATCTTCTCCGGTTGAAGAAAACTATGCAATAGTTTGAAAAATTTATTGGCTAATAAAATAATTCTATTATTATGGAATAAACAGTATTAATGCATTAAGGAATAAAATATGTTTAAGTATAAAAAAGTTATCTTGGCATTAACCGGATTGTTCTGCTTGGGAACATCCTTTCCTGCCGCCGCCGAAACGGACGAAGCCGTTTTGCTGAAAATACACAACGTTGTCCCGCTGAAAGACGGAAGCAATCAAACCATCGGCTGTGAATTCAACACCACCATTTATAACCGCAGCAACATTAATATTAATGATATTACGGTAGAACTGAAATGGACGGACGAAACCAGCAAAAACAGCATAACCGGCGCCAATCCCCAATCAGCTTACGGCAGCTATGTTTCCCGCGCCCCGGTTTCTGAAAACACAATTCTGTCTTCCATCAGCATTCCGACTCTTCAGGCTTTTCGGCAGAAAACCGTTAAATCTAAAATTGACGGAACAAACTGCTTTTTGTTGATGAGAGATCCTGAAATTGATGTCAAGAACTGCAAACTGCAAGAAAGAAAAAGCAATTTCTCCTGTGCCGGAATATTCCGCTTTGTCCCGGCAATAGACCCGCAATACTATACCGAATTCAAACCCGTATCGCTAAATGATCAGGCCGCGCAGGAAAACGCTCAGAAAGATGCAGACAAAAGAGAAATCGACGCTTTGTTTAACCAAATCGAAACAAACATCAACAAAGTTTCGGCGGTTTTGTTAAAATAACTGCATGGAGGAACAATGAAAGCGGCATATAAAATCTTCATATTGCTGTCCGGTATGTTATTGTCCGGAACCGGTGCTTTTGCCCAGAGTTTTGCTTATCCGGCTCAAACTGCCGCTCCTGCTGCCGAAGAATCCCCCCGGATAAGATACAATTCCGTCATATCGTCGGATAAAGCGTCTGCCCTGCAGGCCTCTCAAGATGAAAAACAGTATATTTTAGTTTTTTATGAAGATTTTAAAATAGAGCACACATTATCAGGTAAAGTCAGCTGCTCAATGAAACTCTCGGTACTTCCTTTGACCAAGAACAAGCTTTCCCAACTGAGCATCCAGCTGATATGGCCGGAAATCCGTTCCTCATCAAACTTTTATGACATTCCGCCTCATGTCAAGCATTACAAAGAAATCACGCTGCTAGGCGAAGGCTGCTACTCCATAGACAAGGTTCCAAACATCGTCAGCAACCGCTGCCGCATCAAAGGGATGACCTCCGAAGAATGCGCCTCCTTGTTAACCTGGAGTCGGGTAAGATAAACGAATGTCAAAAAAAGTCTGCTGTTTTTTAATATTTTGGAGCATATTTTTTACCGCTCCCGTTTTCGCACAATCTCAGGAAAATCCCGCAGAAATTAATCCCAAAATAAGTTCCCGGGAAACAGATTTGATTCTAAAAGCGGCAGATGTTTCAAAATCAGACCTGAAGAACTATAAAAAAATATTCTATGCTGTAGAAAACAACCGCATCGCGGCAGCCCGCAAGCTCATAAAAAAAATAGACAATCCTTTACTTCTCGGCCATATCAAGGCGCAAATTTACCTTTCCAAATCCTATGCCAGCAGCTATCCGGAATTAAAAAACTGGTTGAAAGAATATGCCGACCTGCCCGAAGCTCCGAGAATATATAAACTTGCCCGGAAAAAAGCGCCAATCAAAGAAAAAGCAAAATTGCCGGAGCCGGCTTTTCAAAAGAAATTCGGATATTACAGCTGGAATTATGAAGATTTTGACAATATGCCGGAACAACGCCTGATTTTTCTGGAACGTCAAATCAGAAAATTTGCCAAAGCCTTAAACAAAGGAAAAACCAAAGTTGCACGGATTGCTTTGGAAAACCGCAAATTTCAAAAACAACTTCCCCCCAAATATTATGCTGTTTTATGCGCAAACCTGGCTCAGAAATATCTGCTGGACAATGAAAACCGGCTGGCAAGGGAATGGGCGCAACGAACAATAAACCGCGCAAAAGACAATGCTACGGGCTATTGGATTGCCGGGCTGGCCTCTTGGCGGCTGAAACAATACAAAACCGCCGCAGCCAAATTCAAAACCCTCGGAAAAATGAAAAATGACGACTGGCTGGTTGCCGCCGGCGCCTATTGGGCCGGACGCAGCCTGGAAAAACGCGGACAAAAAAAGGAAGCTCTTCAATGGTACAAAAAGGCGGCAGCATACAAATACACATTTTACGGGATTTTGGGAAATGCCAAAACCAGCGGCAAACCTGATTACCGGTGGACATCAGCCAGTTATTACAACAATTTGGACATCAATAATTATCTTCCCGGTCTGATAAAAAATCCGGCTGTAAAACGCGCCCTGATTCTAATTCTCTGCCAACAATACAAACTGGCCGGACAAGAAATTGCAAATAATGCGGAACCCGTTAATGACGCTCAAAAAGAAGCATTGCTCTTTTTGGCGCACAAATACCGCGCCCACAATATAGCCATGCGCCTGTCAAAACAGCTGGGCAATCAAAATGCCGACCGCTGTTATGATTATTTTAATTATCCGATTCCGCATTGGACACCGGAAAAAGGCTGGCGTCTGGACAAATCGCTTCTGTTGGCCGTTGCCCGGCAGGAATCTTCTTTCAGCCCGTATGCCTCCAGTCCGGCCGGAGCCAAAGGCCTGCTCCAGCTGCTGCCCAACACCGCCTATCACATCACAAAAGACAAAAAGCTGCGCCGGGACTGCCGTCCGTTATATAAAGCCGAATACAACCTGGAACTGGGACAGCAATATATAGAATATCTGCTAGACAAGTCCTTTATCAACGGCAACCTGTTTTATATGCTGGTTGCCTACAATGCCGGGCCTGGAAATCTTTACAAATGGCTGAAAACAATCAAAGACAATAACGACCCGCTGTTGTTCATCGAACTGGTGCCGTCAAGAGAAACCCGCTTATACATCGAACGCGTCATGGCCAATTACTGGATTTACCAAATACGGCTACAGGAAAAAAATCAAACGCTGAAAGACATCATTCAGGGGAAATGGCCCATATTAAAGCGTAGTCAAGACTAAAATGCCAACCGTATCAACGGCATTTTCCTTTTTTGCCGGCAGACAGAGCCATAAAATTCCCGTCTTCAAAAAGATGAGCCGATGTCGTTGCCTTTTCCTCAACATCCTGCACGGTTTCCCAATCGTCAAAATCATCCCAAGTTGCCTCTGCAATCTGCCCAATATTTTGTTCTTCCTGCAGATTATCCTGCTCCTGCGCTGAAAAATTTCCGCCAAACTCGTCCTCGTTTTCTCGTTCGGCCAGCTGTGCAAACATTTTATCCTGCGCCTGCTGCACATTTTCACGCCAATTCGGCGTTTCATACGCCGGAGGCAGAGGATTCTGCTGCGCAGACGCCCTTTTAATCTCCATTTCCTCTTGCGTAAGTTTAATATCCTGATTTCCGTAATTGGGGATAACACCGACCAAATAACCGCGTGAAATCGTACCATTTAAATATTGTGCCAACAATTCGCGCTGATGTGCTCCGCACTCTTCCTGCGGCATATCAAAAATCGCCATAACGTCCGCACCCTTATGACGAACATTTTCTTTCGTTAAACTCTGCCAAAACTCGTCTTCCGTCTTCGCCACGGCCATGGAAGTAATCTCTGCATAGCGGCTGCCGCAATCTGTTCTCCCCGCATATATCCGGTTATAAACCAATCCGTTCTCTGCCAGAGAAACCGCACATTCGGCATGAGTCTGGTGAACCAGCCTTACATACCCTTTACGCAGCGGCGGCAGCTCTTCGGCATCTTTTGCTATAGGAAAACCTGTTTCTTTATTAAACAGTTTTTTCAGCATCTTGATTTTTTCAATCCTTGCTCGCATATTCTCAATATTTGTCGTCATATTTCCAACTCCGATTGCCCTCCTCCAGTATACCACAAAAAATTTTATGCCGCAAATACATCACACAAAAAAAACTGCCCGCGGGCAGTTTTTTTTACATAGCATTCGCCAGTTGAACAAGATTTGGCAAAAAGGTAACCCACAAATATAAAAGCACTAAAAGAAAAATCTTATTCTTTTTTCCTTCAAAGACGCCAAAATATTTATCTTTCATAAATCCGACGACAATGAAAAAAAGCGCAGCTACGGTTAAAGACAAAGAAATCTCGACGCCGCACAACGCCGGCAAAGCCAACAAATAATAAAATTGAAAAGCCTGTTTCCAATCATTGCTGACACACCATTCGCAAGAAATTGTCCCGGCGTATAAAAGAACGCCGAAACAAACAGCCGCCGCAATAAAAACAAAAAGAAAAACATAAAATGAAAACTTTGCCAAAACTTTTTGTAAAATTTCTTTTTTCAGCCATAAAACCGATAGCAGCAGCGGAAAGAACCAACTGCCCAGAATTCTCCCGGCTAAACCCCAGGATATTTTGCCCTCAAAGGTCTCTGAAGCATATTCGCTCCCAACGGCAAGCCAAAACCAAACAGCAGCAATAACAAACAAAACGAGAGAATTCTTTTTTAACCAAATCAACAATATTTGCTCCTCATCAATTATTTAAAAGACGGCTCTACATGAATAACCACCCTGCGGTTCCGCAACATATTCTGGGGGATAGGCGCACCATAAGGATCATGGTTCGGATACTTCGGCGCATTATCATACAATCCTGTCGCTTTCAAACGAACGCGGGGAATTCCACGGCTTTCAAGAAATCTGACGACCGCCGCCGCCCTTGCGGCAGACAATTCCCAGTTAGAAGGATATTTTTCACTGGAAAAAGCCTCATCGCTGGTATGCCCTTCCACACTAAAGTTAAAAGAGTTATAACGGTCAGACATTAAGGTCGCCGCCAGCCGTTTCAATGCCGGCAGCATATTCTGCTTAATTTCTGCCGACCCTTGTTCAAAAAGTAAATCGCCGCCAAACTCAATAACCACCCCTTGGGCATCCGTTCCTAAAGCAACTTCATCTCCCAGGCTCATCGACTGAATATCATCCGTAAGCTCAATCATCATCATCTCAATCGGGCGGTTTACGTCTTTTTGGCCGAATCCTTCGTTCATACCAGCCTGAATCTGTTCATACATTGCCATATCGACTTTTGAAACGGAAGAAATCATAACAAAGAAACACAGCAACAGCGTTACCATATCGCCATAGGTCGCCATCCAGTCTTCGTCAATTCTCTGTTCTTCTTTTTTCTTCATTTGCCCACCGGATTAATTGCTGGAGTTATTCATATCGCGATCAATCAGGAACTGCTCGCTGACATCCACAAAGGAGTTGATTTTATCCTGAATATAACGGGGACTCTTCCGCTCGGCCAGCAAGACCAGCCCCTCCATTTGCAAATTATGTTTAAACATAGAAACGCTGTTGCGGGCAATAACTTTGGTCGCAGCCGGAATAAAAAAGATACGCGCCAGAATAATGCCGTAAAACGTTGTAATCAAAGCCACCGCCATACTCGGACCGATTGCCGACGGATCAGAACTCATATTGCCCAGCATAATAACCAAACCGATAAGAGTTCCCAGCATACCGAACGCGGGAGAGTCGCCGCCCATTTTCATTAATGCGCTGCTGCCTTTGGAATCTCTTTCCAATTGTGCATCCATCATATTTTCCAAAATCTGTTTGATTTCCGCACCGGTATAACCTGTTACCACAAGGTCGGCGCCATAAGCCAGAAAAGGATCTTTCTGTCGCAAATCATCGGTAACTTCATTTTCCAAACCTTGCAGTCCGTTCTTTTGTACAATATAAGCCCAGCGGACGATTCTTCCGACTTCATCTTTCAACGAAGCATTGGAATCTTTATGAATCCTCAAAGTGCTAAGCAGCAGCTTAAAGGCTTCAAAAGCTGTTTTAGGCTCAAAGGAAAGAAAAAGTGCAGCCACTGTACCGCCAAAAACGATAATAACGCTGGGAATATCAATAAATGCTTCCGGATGTTCGGTCGCAGATACAATAGACCCGATAACAACAACAACGCCAAAAAGATACGCCAAAACCGAGCTTAACGACATAATTTATAATCCTTATAAACGCTTATAAAATCCTATTTCAATTAATAATGCACCCAAATATGTTAATATTTTACAAACGCCGGAGCAGCCGATTATTTTTTTACGGCTTTTACATAAGCAATATTGGCGTGTTCTTCGCAATAAGTCTGGCCGATTTTAACCTTGCGCCCGCAAAAATGAAAATTCTCGTCTTTCGGATCTCCCAACGGCCAGCGGCAGGTATGATTGTCCAAATCCATCAAAGACATCATTCCTTTTTTGGCCGGTTCGTTTTTTGCGGAAGACGCCATTACCGGACTACCCGCCGGCATTGATGTTTTTTCAACTTTAACCGGTTCTTTTTTCAGCTGTGTGCTTTCCGTATTTTTAGAAGAAACAGCAGGCGCATCTTCCACCGCTTTGTTTTCCTCTGCGGGATTTTCCTCATTTTTTTTCTTAATCGGAGACGGACGCCCTGACAATCCCAGTCTGTGAACTTTCCCGACGATCGAATTTTTTGTTACATTAAGCCGTTTGCCGATTTCGGCTGTTGTCAGCCCCTGTTTCCACATTGCGCGCAAATCTTCAACCATCTGTTCGGTCCAAGCCATTTTCATTCTCCTCAAAAAACTTATCATCTGATAGCAGAATAATATTCCAAGATTTGTCCCGAGTCTAGCAATATTCTCAATTTATCACTTTTTTTTTGAAAAAAAATAGATTATATTGAGCTTCGGAACCAACAAAACAAAAGGAGATGGTATAATGAAACAGCCTGTTGCCGTTTCGCTTTTAGCTCTGTCCGCGTTATTTGCCTCCGGAGTCGCTCTTGCCGCAGAAGAAGAAATTCTGCTCACCGACAAACAAAATACCGATATGTCTTTGAGCATTTACAACAACAATCTTGCCTTTGTACGAGACACACGCAGCCTCAAGCTGCCGGCCGGCCGTTCGCTCATCGCCTTTGAAGGGGTTGCCCGCCAGATAAAACCGGAGACGGCAATGCTTACAGGCTCCAATCTCCGGGTAATTGAGCAAAATTACGACTACAATCTGCTCAATGCCTACAATTTGCTGAACACAGCTGCCGGACAAAAAGTCAAAACCGCCGTTACCGACCCGGAAAACGGCCGGGATATTTTCGACAGCGCCGTCATACTGAACGGCAATTCGGGTTCCCCTGTTTTACAATTTTCCTATGGTATAGAGACCAATTTTCCGGGACGCATTATCTATGAAAAAATTCCCGAAGGCCTCCGAACCAAACCGACCTTGATTATTGACGTTGAAAACGCCCGGTCGGGTACTCAGAATGTGGAACTTGCCTATCTGACCAACGGCATCAGCTGGAAAGCCGACTATATTGCCGAAATCAGTTCATCTGACAAACTCAACCTCAACGGCTGGGTTACGCTCGACAACCAGTCGGGAACAGACTATAAAGATGCAAAAGTGCAGCTGATTGCCGGCAGCGTCAATCAAGTCCGTCCGATAATGCCGCGCAGCCTCAATGCCGGACTCATAATGAAAGCGGCGGCTTTTGACGGAGCCGTTGCCGAAAGTGGTGCTGCGGCTCCTGCCACGGAAGCCCTCGGCGATTATTATATGTACAGTCTGCCGTTCCAGACAACCATCAAAGACAAACAGTCAAAACAAGTCAGCCTGATGACCAAACCGGACGTTGCCTACACCAAAGAATACCGGCTGATTTCCCCGTTATACATCGGTCTCGGCAGCAGTCTGGACGAGTTTGAAAAACAAACGCCTTCCGTCATTTTCAAAATCACTAACGGCAAAGCCTCCAATCTGGGCGAGCCGCTGCCGGCCGGAACGCTCAGAATGTATGAAAAAGATTCTTCCGGAAACCTTCAGTTCATCGGTGAAAGTTCTTTTCCGCGCACGGCTGTTGGTGAAAAAATCGAGTTAAACACCGGTTCAGCCTTTGATATTTGGGTCAAAGGAAGGCTCACGCAAAGCCAAAACATTGCCAAAGACACCAAAGAAATTTCTGCCGAAATTACTTTTGAAAACGCCAAAGCGGAAGCCGCAGATATGGTCTTCATCCAAAATTTCGGCAGCCAATATCAGCTTTTGGAAGAAAATATGACCGGAACCGAAAAGAACTCCCGCGCCCGCGAATGGAAATTCAATATAAAACCGGGTGAAAAACAGGTACTGACATTTAAAATCAGGGTAACAAAACAATAATGAAAAAAACTGTCTTTTTCAGCATCTGTTTCATCCTCGCGGGAGCCGGGCTTTCTGTCGCAAACGAGGCCGGGAAATATAAAAAATTTTATGAAATCAACCTTCATGAAAACTATCCCCCCGTTGCCGAACTCCAAGCCCGGCTGAATGCTGACAAAAACTATGACAAAGGATACGACTATACCTGGAACATCGGCAAAAGATTCAAAGCCGCTTTCAGAAAAATAATCAAATCCTACGGATTATCAGAAAAGCGCTTAAAAACGCCGACGGAAGACGCCTTAATGGAAGTCATCAAAATGATGCCGCCAAGCACTTACCAATACATTGGTCCGTTTATGCACACAGTTCCGGGTATGTCGCCCAAAATATTAAATTACCCCGGCATCAAAGAAACCAAGAACCGTTTTCCGGATAAAATCGCACCGGAACTTCAGCATATTGAAGATATTGAATTTTTATCTCCTTCGCTTTACTGGGTTTTAATGCCGGAAGTCTGGCAAAGACACGGCTATACGGCCGAATTTCCGCAAAACCGCAAACCGTTGTCCAAAGTGCAATATAACCGGGAATTTTATGAAAAACTTGACCAATTTGCCGATTTGCGGGCCTATATTCCGAAAACCCAAAAACTTCTGCCGGCAAAGATAGACCCGCTTAACAGAAGGACAATCAATCCGCAGCCGGACAGCCCGCTGACAGCGCCGGACGCCCTTGCCGTAGCCCGGACGTTTGACGGAATTGCAAAATTAAACAACGATTTTTCTACTTTTTTAAAAGTTATGCAGGCTACCAGTTTGCTCAATCTGTGGGAAGAAGAGCAAAATCCGGGTTTTCCGGTAAATCCTTTGATGAAAGACATGGCCAATCCTTGTCAACGACTGATTCAAAAATTCCGCATTATCGGAGAAGAAAAAAAACTGGCCGCCATTGCCGCCGAACAAGGTTTTACGCTGGATGAATGGGGATATACCTGCGACAAGACAGTCAAAGCCCGCCGCGCTGCCAATATGAGCCCTGCAACAGCCACGGCTGTTTCTATTTATCGCAAAGGGCTGCTGGACAAAACCAACGCCCAGCTTTCTCCTTTGTTGGCTGAAGCCAATCTGGCCCTGATGCAGGGATTAATAGAAATGTATGACGCACCGTTATCCGACGTGGCCGCCTTTATTCGGAATCGCGACAAAATAAACGATTCCTTTAACCGGATTAACAATGTGCTGATTTTCCACCCGCTCAACGGAATAGATTAAAATATCATTGAAATTCACTAAGTTACAAAAACGAAATAAAAAAAATTTCACTTTTTTATTGCATTTCGTCTACAATCTTAGTATACACTTGAAACTAGAGTATTTTACAATAAAATTAAGGTGAAAAAAAATGGCACGAGTTACAGTTGAAGATTGCATTGATAAAATCCCGAACCGCTACGAACTCCTGATGGTTGCGGCTCAACGCGCAAAAGACATCAGCGCCGGCTCTCCGATAACCCTTCCGCGCGACAATGATAAAAATCCGGTAATCGCCCTGCGTGAAATTGCCGAGAATACTGTCAATATCGAAGATTTGCAAAAATCTCTGGTTATGGGACTGCAAAAATATGTTGAAGTTGAGGAGCCGGAAGAAGAAGAGCTGGAAATTATGGCAGCCGAAAAAGAACTGGTCGATTTGGATGAACAGTTCTCCGATTTGCTGCTTGACAGCGATGTTTCCGATTCAATGCAGGTTGTTGATGAAAACGGCGATTCCGATGTTGACGACGACTTAGATCTGTCTGCCGAAGACGGTATGGACGACGACGATGCCCAATTGGATGATTCTTTTGATATGGGAGCTGACCTCGACGACGATTTTGACGACAGCGAAAAATAACGAATAATTAAGATTATCCTGCTTTAATCAAAAGCTGTAATACTTTTAATTATTGGGAGCCGACATCCGATGTTGAGACAATATGAACTCGTTGACTTAGTAAAATCATATGATCCGGACGCCGATGAGGACGCTCTCAATAAAGCTTATGTTTTTGCCATGAAGAAGCACGGGGCTCAGCTCCGTGCTTCTGGCGACCCATACTATTCCCATCCGATTGAAGTCGCCGGTATTCTCACCAAATTCAAACTCGATTCCGCCTCCATTATCGCCGGACTGCTGCACGACACGGTTGAAGACACCGATACCACGGTCGAAGAAATCCGCGAAAACTTTGGCGACCAGGTTGCCCAGTTAGTCGACGGTCTGACCAAACTGGCAATGATTGAGCAAAAATCGGCTAACAACAAACAAGCCGAAAACTTCCGTAAATTGTTGCTGGCCATGTCGGAAGACGTTCGCGTTCTGCTCATCAAGCTGGCAGACCGCCTGCATAATATGCGCACGCTGCATTTTTTAAAAAAACCGGAAAAGCGCGCCCGCATTGCCAAAGAAACCCTCGATATTTATGCGCCGTTGGCCGAACGTATCGGAATGCAGGAAGTCAAAACCGAACTGGAAGAAATCGCTTTTGCCGAACTCCATAAAGAAGCGCACGATTCCATTGTCGCCCGCCTGAACTTTTTGCGCGAACAGGGAAACAACCTGGTTCCCAAAATCATCAGCCAGCTTGAAAAAGACATGAAAGACAACGGCATCAACGCAACGGTTACCGGGCGGGAAAAGTCGCCCTATTCCATCTGGCGCAAAATGCAGCAAAAGAACGCCTCTTTTGAGCAGCTTTCCGACATTATGGCCTTTCGCATCTGCGTTGATGACATTGCCGCCTGTTATCAGGCTTTAGGCGTCGTACACAGCAAATACCATATGGTGCCGCGCCGTTTTAAAGATTATATTTCAACCCCAAAACCTAATGGTTATCAGTCCATTCATACCGGCGTTATCGGCCCGGAAAATACCCGGATTGAAATTCAGATTCGAACGCATGAAATGCATGAAATTGCCGAGAAAGGCATTGCCGCCCATTGGGCTTACAAACAGGGGCAAAAAGCCGTCGGCAAAAACTTCCGCTGGATACGGGAACTTTTGGAAATTCTGGAACAAGCTTCCAATCCGGAAGAGTTTCTGGAAAACACCAAATTGGAAATGTATAATGACCAGGTTTTCTGCTTCACCCCCAAAGGCGATTTAATAGGCCTGCCGATAAACTCGACCCCGGTTGACTTTGCCTACGCCGTCCATTCCACGGTAGGAGACACCTGCGTCGGAGCCAAAATCAACGGCGAAATCCGACCGCTGCGTACGGTTCTGCAAAACGGCGACCAGGTCGAAATTCTCACCTCAAAAGCGCAGCATCCGTCAACCGAGTGGGAGCGCTTTGTCGTAACCGGCAAAGCCAAAGCCGCTATCCGGCGCTACGTCCGCACCTATAAGCGCGACCAGTTCATCGCTTTGGGACAGCAATTGTTGGAACGTACATTCAAAGGCGAAAATCTGGAATTTTCAGAAAAAGGACTGGTCAATATTCTGCCAAACTTTGAAGCTGAATCGATAGATGATGTTTATGCCAAAGTCGGCGAAGGTCTGGTTACGGCCTGGGACGTAATGAAAGCCGTTTATCCGGGCTATAAACAATCCAAACTCGGCCGTGTGGTTAAGTCGTTAAAAGTTCCGAGCTTTAAGAAATCAAACAAAGAGAAAAAAGGCGAACCGCTGAAAATAAAAGGTCTGATTCCGGGAATGGCTGTGCATTTTGCCGGCTGCTGCCATCCGCTGCCCGGCGACCGGATTGTCGGCATTGTTACCACCGGCAAAGGCGTTGCCATTCATACCATTGACTGTAAACTGCTGGAAAAATATGCTGACGAACCGGAACGCTGGCTTGACGTATCTTGGGGAGACGCCGCAACAGATGCCCCGCATATCGGACGGCTGAAAGTTATGCTCAACAACGAACCCGGCGCCCTGGCGGAACTCTCCAATCTGGTTGCCCGCAACAACGGCAATATTGCCAACCTGAATATTGTCTATCGGACGATTAGTTATTTTGAGATATTGGTTGATATTGAGGTAAAAGACTTAAAACACCTGACGGATATTATTGCGGCAATGAAAGCCAGCAAAATGATAAGCTATGTCTCCCGCTCCGTCCAATAGCTTCCGGCGTATATTAAGGAATAAAAAATGATTATCGGCATCGGAAACGACCTGGCTAATATTGAACGTATAAAAGCCGCTATCGGAAAATTCGGACAACATTTTATCAATAAAATCTTTTCGGAAGAAGAAAAGGCCGAACTGGAAAAAAGGCGCAAAATTTCCGATTATGAATTTGCCTGCTCGGTCGCCCGGCGCTTTGCCGCCAAAGAGGCCTGTTCCAAGGCGCTCGGCACCGGTTTTCGACAAGGTGTTTTCTGGCCGGATTTAATCATCACCCATACACCGGCCGGCAAGCCGGAACTCCGCTTGCGCGGAAACGCCGCCGAACATCTGAAGAAACTCAGCGCAGGACAAAACTGCCGCCTGCATATCACAATGACAGACGACTTCCCCTGGGCTCAGGCGTTTGTCATTATCGAAACGCTTTCCTGATTTTTCATAATTCAAAGCACTTTGCCATTCACAGAAAATGCCGGAGCATCGCGGTCTCTTTAGCACTGCATAAACTGATCGCTGCCGACGTTCGGCCGCGGTCTCTGGAGCAGCGTATAAGCTGACGCCTCACCCGCCGGGTGTGCCGCGCGCCGGTCGTACTGGTCATCCCCGGGCGCCTTTTTTACTGTCATCCCCGGGTGTCTTTCTTTCTCTGTCATCCCCGGGCATCGACCCGGGGATCCAAGTCAACAATAAAGCTAATTTATTAACGTGGATTGCCGGGTGTAAATTCCCGCAAGCGGGCCCCTTGGCACTTCGCCAGCTCAGCGATTTTATCCGGCTGTCCCAGTGCCTGCGGCACGCGACGCCG
>CASGEB010000016.1 GCA_949300375.1 uncultured Pseudomonadota bacterium | reverse complement strand
CCCTGTTCACGGCAGGCTCTCGGCCTGTCTTCCTTACATCCTTTATAATAAGGCTGTCCGTTCGGACATTGTTCATTCACAAAGGAGGGGAGAGAACAGTTTTGGGTGTTATAGCCATTGTTCTTACACCAGGTCGCAGCGTCGCATTTCAGATAATGGTCGTCGCGGGAACAGGTTCCGACTTTTGCGTAATATTGCGGACATTCGCCGGAAGAATAATAGGTATATCCCTCTTTCTCGCAATACTCGGTGTCTTCGTTGATGTTCATATTAATATCGCCCTGCACGACGTCTTCGTCCATACAGTCGGGCAGAAAGCATATTCCTCCATAGGCAGAGGAAGGGAGAAAAGCCAATAACGCGGTCAAACAAACCGCGGAATTAAGTTTCATGTGTAGCATAGTATTATCATTTCTCATCGGCTTTCTCCCATAATAAAAATTCTTTTCTTATGTCATCCCCGGGCATCGACCCGGGGATCCAGATGAACAAAGAATCTATTTTGTTAACCTGGATTGCCGGATCAAGTCCGGCAACGCTCCGAAACAACTCTTCGGAACAACATCAAGACTACTATAACACAGCAAAGCTTGCGTGTCAAGCATTATTGAAAAACAGGGGGAGGATTTTGGCTAAGACAGCCATGTGAATAAGAGAATTTTTGTGAGTAAAGGCGGTTATTTTAATTGTTGCGGATTAAGCGTTTTGATAAAGTCGCGGGCTTGTTCTTTATGTCCTTCACCCCGGGTTTCAAGCCTGATATTGGCGTCGTAGCCCATATTGCCGATGATGAAAGTGTAATCTTGTTTGTCATAGCATAAGAAAGGATTGCCGTTGATTTTTTCTGTCGTGAATTCTTTTAATCTGATTTTTTTGCCGCTCAGCGTGGAAACAGACAGGGAATCCTGCGTTTGGGATTTTTTGTTGTCCAGGTATTCCCGGGTAAGGGCAATGGTCATCGGATCTTGGGTAATCAGAAAGTCAAGCCCGATGTTGTTTTGGTTTTGCGAACCGCTTAAAGACAGTTTGTTATTGAAATTTTCAATTTTATAATTTTCAGCGGAAATTTGCATTTCATCCAATGAATTTTTTAATTCTTTCAGCATTTGTTCTGAAGTTTTGGAAAAAACACGGTTTTCTTCCATTGAAGAAAAAAGTTCCGGAAAGGTTTCAATGATATCGGTCAGCGATTTGTTCATCCCTTCGGCAATCTGCGGAATAACCTGGCCAATGGTTGCATTCATATTTTCAACGGACTGTCGGATGTTTTGTTCGGTTTGTTTCAGGGCTTTTTGCATTTCTTCATTGTCAAAAGCCGTCTCCTGAGCCAAAGCAGGTGCGGCGCAGCATAATGAAATACATACCAAAGCAAAGTTTTTCATCCGAATCTCCCGTAATTTTTTTTCGCCTAAAATATAACGCGTTTAGTGTTTGATTACAATGTTATTTTTTTTGAATTGATTTTTTGTGTTAATGCTATTATCCTCAAAAGCAATTGTGTTGTTGGATTATTTCAGGAGAGAAAAATGTTAAGAGAAGATTTGCAAAACGCATTGAAAGAAGCAATGAAAAACCATGATACCACCACGGTTTCCGCCGTTCGTCTGATTATTGCCGGGCAGAAAGAGAAAGATGTGGAAGCCCGCGGCAAAGGAGCCGAGAAGGCTTCGGACGCCGAGTTGCTTTCTATGATGCAGTCGATGATTAAACAAAGAAACGACTCTATTAAAATTTATGTTGAAGGCAAACGTCAGGATCTGGCAGATAAAGAAATGGCTGAAATCAAGGTTATTGAAAAGTTTTTGCCCAAACAGATGAATGAGGAGGAGATGATTGCGGCAATCAAAGAGGTAATCGCATCAGTCAACGCATCTTCCATGAAAGATATGGGCGCCGTTATGGGCAAGCTGCGCAGCCAATATGCCGGACAAATGGATTTTGGAAAGGCTTCAGGGGCGATTAAATCTCTTCTGGGGTAAAATGCATATAACGAGTGCCTAACGCGATTTTTTCCGAATAAAAAAAATTCATGTACTTCTGTGTACACTAAAATTTTTTTTATCGTTAAAATCGCATTATTCATCTCGTCCTCTGCATTTTACTAAAACTGCTCAGGGAGAGTTTTCTACAGACAAAAATAATGAACATAGTGGGAAATGGCGGATTTACAAAAATTTTTAGATGAATTAAGGGCAAAAGTCTCGATAGTTGATGTGGTCGGAGACAAGGTCAAGCTCGTTCGCAAAGGGCGGGAGTATCAGGCCTGTTGCCCGTTTCATAATGAAAAAACGCCGTCTTTTACCGTGAACGAGGCTAAAGGCTTTTATCATTGTTTTGGCTGCGGTGCACACGGGGATATCATCAAGTTTGAGATGGAGGCCAACGGTTTGCCGTTTATGGATGCCGTGGAAAAACTGGCGCATAAGGCCGGTTTGGAAGTTCCCCGCCTGACCCATGAAAATAAAGCCGAGTTGGAAAAGAAAAACTCTCTTTACGATATTATGGAAATGGCGGTCAAGTTTTTTGAAAAATGTCTGCGGCTCCCGGAAGGGCAGCGGGCAATGGAATATCTTTCCCGCCGCGGTTTTGACGACGCTATCATTGCCAAGTTCCGTCTGGGATATGCGCCCGGCAACAACGGGCTGCTTGCGTTGTTGAAGTCCAAAGGCGTGTCGGAACGCGATATGTCTGACCTCGGTCTGGTTTCTTTGGCGGAAAACAATACCAGCAAAAGGACTTTTGATTTTTTCCGCGACCGGGTTATTATTCCGATTTTTGACAAGCGCGGGCGTCCGATTGCATTCGGCGGGCGGATTATGGGCGACGGGCAGCCGAAATATCTGAACTCGCCCGAGACGCCGATTTTTAACAAGCGCCGCGTGCTGTATAACCTTAATAATGCCCGGGACAAAGCTTTTGAGGCCAAGCGGATTATCATTTGCGAAGGATATATGGATGTGATTGCCATGGATAAATATGGTTTTCATTATGCCGCGGCGCCGCTCGGAACGGCTCTGACCGAGGATCAGATTGCCGAGGCCTGGAAGATTTGCAATGAACCGACTTTGTGTTTTGACGGCGACGGAGCCGGTATTAAAGCCGCCATCCGTTCGGTTGACCGGGCTTTGCCGATTTTAAAACCGGGTTATTCGCTCAAGTATGTTTTTCTGCCGGAGAAAATGGATCCTGATGAGTTTTTGAAAGCGCACGGGGCAGAAGAATTTCAGAAGCAGATTGATACGACCGTGCCGCTCAAGGATTTGTTATGGCGGAAGAATTTTGAAAACCGTCCGCTGGATACGCCGGAACAAAAAGCATTGTTGGAGAGCGATCTAAAAGAAGAGGTTGCCAAAATTGCCGATCCGACCGTCCGCGGTTATTATATTCAAGAAATGAAAGACCGGCTGTATTTTGAAGTTGGGCAGGGGGTTCGGCGCAAGATGCAGCGCAGCGGAGAGTTTCAGCCGCGCCGTGATTACGGCGGGTATCGGAAAGCAAACGGACGCAATTCTTTTGCTCCGCAGCTTTCTGTGGTTGTTCGGCCGAAGCGGGTATTGGATGAGCAGATTGTCAAATTTGTGATTGCGGCAATGATTTTCTGTCCGGAACTGATTGCCGAATATGAAGAAAAAATGGCGGATTTTGAAATTAAAGACGCCAAGCTGCGTGCCTTGTTTGATGCTTTGATTCAGATAGGGATGGATGAACCGGAAGCTGACTGCGACAAGGTTTTGGAATGTTTGCAAAAGGCCGGGCAGGGAAAAGAAGTTGACGTTTTGTGGGAGTTTAAGATGCTGCGCCTGCAGAAAACACCGGTTTTGAAACTCAGGGAAGAAATTAATACAAAAATTGCCGAAGTCCAGCTCAAAATGCTGGAACAGGAGATGAAAGAGTGTCTGAAAGAGATTGATAATGCTCCGGATTTTCCCAATGAGGCTTTTAAACGCTACGAATCGCTGAAGAAAGAAAAAGAGGCGATTCTCAGCGAGGCTGTTTCCGGGTGAAAAATATTTATTTTGCCTAAGCCCTTGAAAACTGCTGCTTTGGGCTTATATGCTGTTACTCTTTTTATTGTAGGGCTTGACATTTGTTTTATAAATTATTAAAAGTTCCTGCAAGCTAGCAAAAAAGAATCGATTTTTTTTTAAGGAATACTGATGTCAGATATAGATAATCCAGACCTCTATGAAGGAGGAGCGGTTGACACCCCGTTGATTGATACTCTCGGAAGCGCGGTCAAACGCCTGATAGACAAAGGAAAAGTCCGCGGTTATATTACCATTGAAGAGCTTAACAAAGCCCTGCCTCCCGAACGTGAATCTTCTGAAAATATTGAAGATATTATGTCAAGCATTTCCGATATGGGCATCAGCCTGATTGCCGAATCGGAAGTTGACAGTTTTGAGCAAGATGCCGTTGACGACGATGTCGATGATTTTGACGATGAAGATGAAGGCGGTAATTTTGACGAGAAAGAACTCGGGCGGAGCGATGATCCGGTCAGAATGTATCTGAAGGAGATGGGGACAGTCGAACTGCTTTCCCGTGAAGGCGAAATTGCCATTGCCAAGCGTATTGAAGCAGGCAAAACCGTGATGATTGACGGTTTGTGCGAAAGCCCGATGACGATTAAGGCGATTGCCGGGTGGCGCGATGAGCTGTTGGAAGGTACAATGCAGCTGCGCGATATTATTGACCTTGAAATGATGTACGGTGATGATCCTGAAGCCATGGCCTTTGATGAAGACGAGGAAACCGTTGATGATTTGGAGAAAGTGGCCGAAGAGCTTGAAACCAAAGATAATTTGGATGATATTGATGACGAGTTGGCCGATGATATTGAGCTGGACGGCGGCGTGGATGACGATGAAGAAGATGACGCCGATGATGAGTTGGACAGCAGCGACGATGAAACGCATGATGATGTTGACGAAGATGATGAAACAGGCGGTCGTGCAGCAGCGTCTGTGTCTTCTATGGAAGAAGCCCTGCGCGAGCCGGTTTTGGAAATCCTGACAAAAATTTCCGGTTATTATGATGATTTGGATAAAATCCAGAAACAGCGCGTTGCAGCCATTATTGCCGGAAAGTCCGTCAGCGCTTCGGTTGAGAAAAAGTATCTGCAGGTTAAAAAAGAACTGGTCGAATTGATGAGTTCAATCCATTTGAACGCTGTCAGAATTGAGCAATTGGTTGAACAACTGAACGGTTTGAACAAGCGTTTGATGGGGTTGGAAGGAAAATTGCTGCGTTATGCTTTGTCCTGCAAAATCAAACGTGAGGATTTTCTCAGCGTTTATCAGAAATCGGAACTTGATCCGAAATGGATTGAGAATATTGCCAAAAAAAGCGATAAGCATTGGAAAAACTTTGTGGAGAAATACGGTTCGGAAATTGCAGAGCTGCGTGAATCCGTAGCCGAAATGGCAAAAGAATG
This sequence comes from uncultured Pseudomonadota bacterium, assembly GCA_949300375.1. Classification (GTDB taxonomy): domain Bacteria; phylum Pseudomonadota; class Alphaproteobacteria; order RF32; family CAG-239; genus MGBC133411. The sequence goes on along the minus strand of CASGEB010000016.1, from coordinate 28,747 downwards.
CGGGCTGCCGATTAGCGAATACCGCCGGATGGTTGATACCATTAAGAAAGGTGAAAGAGAAGCAGAAAAAGCCAAGAAAGAGATGATTGAGGCTAATTTGCGCCTGGTTATTTCCATTGCAAAAAAATATACTAACCGTGGCTTGCAGTTCCTGGATTTGATTCAGGAAGGAAATATCGGTTTGATGAAAGCTGTAGACAAGTTTGAATATCGCCGCGGTTATAAGTTCTCGACTTATGCAACCTGGTGGATTCGGCAGGCCATTACCCGCTCAATTGCCGATCAGGCGCGGACAATCCGAATCCCTGTTCATATGATTGAGACAATCAACAAGCTGACGCGGACGTCCCGGCAGATGTTGGCTGAGATGGGGCGTGAGCCGGTACCGGAAGAACTGGCTCAGCGTTTGTCAATGCCGTTGGAAAAAGTCCGTAAGGTTATGAAAATTGCCAAAGAGCCGGTCAGTCTTGAAGCTCCGGTCGGGGATGAAGAAGATTCTTCTCTGGGTGATTTTATTGCCGATGATAGTGCATTGCAGCCATTGGATATGGCTATTCATGCGAATCTGAAAGAAACATGCACCCGGATTTTGTCTTCTCTGACTCCGAGAGAAGAGCGTGTTTTGCGGATGCGCTTTGGTATCGGAATGAATACGGATCATACTTTGGAAGAAGTCGGGCAACAGTTTAACGTTACGCGTGAGCGTATTCGTCAGATTGAAGCAAAGGCTTTGCGAAAGCTGAAACATCCGAGCCGGTCGCGGAAATTACGCAGCTTTTTGGATCAATAACTGTTTAAAAAAAATCCTTTGTTTCTGCAAAGGATTTTTTGTTGTGAATGAAACAAAATATAAGTAAAAATCGGCTTGACTTGCGTTTAAAAATATCCTATGTATTCTGCTATTGAGGTTCTTATACGGGCCCATAGCTCAGTTGGTTAGAGCAGGCCGCTCATAACGGTCTGGTCGTTGGTTCGAGTCCATCTGGGCCCACCACTTAAAAGCTCCGGTTTAGCGCCGGGGCTTTTTGTGTATCCGGAAAACGGCAGAGAATGGTTATTATAGAAAGAATAAGAACGCTGATTTCCTGTTGCACTTTTGACAAAAATGTGATATTGTACAAAATGTGATAAATATTAAGTATTAATTATTAAAAATAAAAAGAATATGAAAAAGATTATCATTTTGTTTGCTTTGTCAGTGTTTATTTTAAGTTCTTGCGTGAAAAAATATCAGATTGCGGACACTTCTGTAATTGATGAGCGGGTAGAAGCCGAAATGCGAGAGATTTGGAATTACCAAATCGCAGATTTGGCAGACGATGCTGAAACAGTGGATATCCGCATCAAGCCGGACGAAAAATTAATGGATCTTGTGGTCTATACGGACAAAAGCCGTGTTGTTGAGGTTCTGTTTAAATCTGATGGAAAACTTTCCAGGGTTTACAACCTGGTGTTTTCCGAAGGAGAGAAACTTATCTCCTGGGATAAGAAAGGAATTAAAACATCCAAGAGATTTGTAAAAATCAATTGGATACAGGAATAAGCCAGTAAAAAAGAGCAGAAGAAAAACTTCTGCTTTTTTTATTAAGTACTTAACCGAGTTCAGCGGTTGTAAATTTAAAAATTGTCTTTGGGGCGAAGTTTGCATCATTACGGAAAACAAAAGTTTTCCTCCTTGCGCGTACAACCAACCGTCGCAGCAGTTAAAGCCGGCAAAGCAAAGAGATGTTTTTGAACTTGTTTGTCGGAGTTCCTTATTGTTCAATTTGTTAGTTACAAATTCTTTTCTTTTGTCTGTCGGACTTGTATGTTATTTTTAGAAATAATAAAGGATGGATATATGTTTGCGCCATCACCGCAGCCATAATACCAGCTTGATTTTGTTAATATATTTTTAGCTTCTAAAAAAGCGCAGTTCCTTCGGTTGTTTTGGGAATGTATTTTATTTTCAAACTGTTTCTTTTGTATTGGCGTTGCTTCTATAGCGGATATGCGCGGTAAATATATGCCGGAGTTTAGCATTGGGTTTGCTGGGTCATAAAAATAGTCGTCTTTTTTAGTTTTTATTGCTATAAAACTGTGAGCTTCGCTAAACTCTTCATTGGGAGAATGCAATAATTCGCCGCCGAAATATTTGGTTTCGATACCTTGTCTTTGGAAATATATTTGGGCTAAAATTGCTATTTCAGCACATTGGCATATTCCCGCGTCAAAAGATTGAGACAATGTTTTGGTTCCTTTTGTATCATAAAACCCTTGTCGTTTAGAAATGTTGGAAGACAAATCTGGATACATTTTTCTTAAAATATTATCAAAAGCATACATATGGGCAAAAATTTTGGCATCAAAATCGGGGGCAACGCCATTTAGCCATTTTTTCATATTATCGTTGTTTTCAATATTTAATGCATTTTTTTCAACAGTTGAAAAAAATTTTTCAAAATTATCGCTATCAATAGTAACAGCTAAATCAAGTTTGCCAAAAAATGAACCGCCGATCAAAATTTTGTCATTATTTTGAATGTCGCTAATACGGCAATTTGTTTCATTTAATTTTTCAAAGTTCATAATTTTATTTCCGATTGATAAATATAGTATTATTATATCATATATTAAGTTAAATTAAAATAAATTTGTGAATTGCGGTTCTGCACGTTTTTGTATTTTTAAAGATTAAAAAATGCAAAAAGGAGGCTGCAAAGCCTCCTTCCGTTGTTTAAAATGGTGTTACACCAGCCTTTAAACCTTATGCTTTGATGATAAAAAGATTTTAACTTTTTTCAAGTCATCTTCAGTTTTGGCCTTTTTTTCTGCGGCAATAATCGGGCGCATCCGTCTTTCTTCCGCTTCTTTTTCTTTTCTGCGGGTATTTTCTTCGATGATGAGTTCATCTGTCGTTTTAGCTCCATATGCCCGCAAAACTTCTCTTACCGCTTGATCTTTGCATCTGTCCAGCAAGGAATAGTTTTTTGTATGCCATATCGGAATCCAGTCATCGTCCATACCATCGTCAACTCTAATAGAAATCCATTGATTGGGGTTGGCACCTTGGTCTAACAAGTCGATAAGTTTGTTAATATCGACTTCTCGGTTATCTTCATCAAATCGTTGGCAAAGTTCTACAAGCGATGTGTCCAAATCTCTTTGACTCATCAAAGGTCTTAAGATTTTTTTTGCATATGGTTTTTGGGATCCGTAATTTAGCATAAAATAAAGACCCAGCCAGAAAACTACAATAAAAATTAAAACAGTAACAGTTAAATAGAAAATTTCCATAATAGTATTTTTTTTGGTTATACATAATTATTTATCTCTCGCGAAAAATGATATAATAAATTTTATTTAAAAGCAAGAAAAATTTTGTCTAGTCTCGCTTGGTATCCGCCGGTTTATTGTGCAGGGAAGAATTTTTTATTGAATCGCCGGAGATGTCTTGAGGGAGGAGAAGAATATGACGCGAAGATACAATCATAAAGGATAACTGCTGCAGTCTTCGGCTAAAAAAACATATTCATCTCCTATAAATCCTGTGATTTTATGTTATCACTTATATAAGTGATGTCAAATGAAACTTGAAATTGTGGATAAAATGTATTATAACTTTTTATATAAAATATTATGTCGCGTTGGATTTTTTTATTATTTAACTTTATGAAAAATAATGTTTTTTATTTTTTTGTGTTTTTATCTTTGCGATGCTTGTCCGGCAAAGTCGGCATGGATAAAAAAGAGATTAAAATTTGTTCAGAACCCTAAGAAAATTCTGAGAAAGCAAAGGGTAGAGCAAATTTCTGTCTGGTAAGGTAATGCAAAGCCTTTTAAATGAGAGACTTTGCATTTAGTTTTGTTCTGGAAATTTTTGCGTTTTTATTTTAATTGCCTTCGGCGGGTTTGCTTATTTTGCGGTAAATATATACGGCAATCGGTACGCCGAGCAGCATTCCCCACATACCGATCATACTGTGGGCAATATATAAGATTATCAGCGTCATTACCGGGTTGATATGCATTACCGAAGATACAATCCGCGGGTTTAAGACATAGGCTTCAAGCATATGAATGACAATAATCATCAGCAGCGCCCATAATCCAAGCTCCATACCGCCGCTGTTTACGGCCATCAGGACAATCGGAACGGAAGAAATCCACATCCCCAATACGGGAATCAGTCCGCACATAAAGACGATTGTGCATAAGAGGGCAATTGCTTTTATGCCCAGAAAGTGAAGACAGATTGCCGTTAATATGGTGTTGATGGTTGAGATGAGCAGCTGAGCCCGGAAGTTTTCGCCGACAACTTTGGCAAAAAGCAGAATGCTGTCGGCGGTTTCCCGGTAGGATTCCGCAAGGCGGGTGAAACGAAGCCGGCGCATTCCTCTGGAGAGTTCCGGTAAATCAAGCATAATCAGAAAACTAAACAGTATGGCCAGGAAAAACCAGCCGAAATAGTGCAGACCTTTTTCCAACATACCGCGAACAACATTCCAAACGCTGACAACCAATGTTTCAGGGAACAAGGCTTCTTTTATCTGCGGGAGCAAAGGAGCAATCATCTCATTTTCTCCAAGGTTGGCATTCATCCAGTTGCGGACGGATTTCATACTTTCCGGCAGCTGCTCCGTAAAGTTTATTGTTTCGGATAAAATCCGCGGCGGAATATATACCAAAAATGCCGTTACTCCCATTAAGAAGAGAATGTAAAAACAGATGACGGTCGCTCTCCGGTTGACGTGGCATTTTCGGCGCAGGGTATGGCTGATGCTTGAGACGATAAAGCACATAATGAAAGTGATGAATATGAGCCCGAACATATTCCGGAACAAGTACAGCAGCCCCATAAATACAGCCCAGATAAAGTAAACCCGGTTTACCCGGATGAATTCCGAAATATTAAAAGTCATACTTTTTCCCTTCATTTTTTTGCCTTGCTTATTTTTATAAAAGTTAATTTATCACGGTGTTGGTAAATTATGAATTAATAATAAAATACGATATTACAACTTGACAGAAAAGACAAAGTAGTATATTCTGTCTATAAAACTCAACAGGAATTTGTGTTATGAATATTGAAGATTATATTGGCGTTTGTCAAAAAGAACGCCAAGGCAAAAGTTTTGCCTTTTTAGCAGAGCGGTGTGCTACCTCCGAAGAGGCGCCTTATCGTATAAAAACTGCCGGAAACATATCGCCGGAAGAGCCTTGTGTCTTGGTTTTGGCAGGAACGGGCGGAGAAGGGGTGCATCTTCGCGGGTATAACGGGATGTTAAAGAAAACGGATGATTTTGTTAAAAGTATTCCGGAATTGGCGGATGAAAATGTGCGCGTGTGTGTGGCCGTGTGCGATTTTGGAAAATATCACGCAGATAAAACCGCCCGCAAAGGAATGTATTATGAAACTTATTGGCCGGAACATTTTGCCGAATTAAAACGCAGCATATCAGAGAATTGCCGGGAAGAAACGTTTAATCCGTCTTATGTTAAAGATATTTTTGAGGCAGCCGTTTTGCCGCGTATTTCCAAAAACGACGGAAAGCAGCGTTTGGGACAGCAGCAGGCCTTGAAAAATATCCGCCGTTTGAATGTCGTCGGACATTGCCATGGCGGTTATGTTGCCATGCAATTGGAAAAAATGATGACGCAAAAAATGAACGAGCTTGGTTATTCGGTTGAAGAACAAAAACAAATTAAATCGGAATTTTTGGTTTTGTGTTACAATCCCGATTGCCCGAAGCATACATCCGAATTGCGTTTTATTGCCATTGAATCGGCACAGGACAACCATAATCTTTATAATCATTATCTGAAGGAATGGCTGTTGATGAAACATAAAGATTTTGGGGTGTGTTATCAAACCAAAATCTGGGGACGCACTCTGGCTTGCGCACAAGTAGACAAGTTCGGCGTGGAAGGAAATCCGCCCCGGAAACCGACGGCATTTTCAATAGATGAGTTCTTTAGCGGAAAACGCAGAAACAATGAACTCGGCGAACATGGTTTTATGGGATTTGAACCGGTCGAAAATATGAGCCGGGGCGCACGTTTGTTGCAAAAATTTGCCAATAACATTTTGAAAAACGCTGTTAAAAATTCGTGCCGGCAAAAGGAGGGGAATTTTGTTCCGCTGCCGGCTATTCAAAATCTGGCGGCGGATACCCTGCGGCAGAAATGTGAGTTTGCACGCGCGGTTATTACCGGATATCGTCTTGAACAGCAGATGGTGTGGTCGAATAAAAGCAAAATTGACCAATATGCCAATTGGCGGCGTTCAATTCCGAGGGTCGAGTTGGATTAACCCATTGACATTATTTCTGTTTTTTATAATTAATATTATTTTGCCGCCGGATAAAATAGTGAAACATTGTATTTTCTGTCATTAGGCCTTAGAAGACGGAAATGCAATGTTTTTTTATATATAATGTTTATATTTTCCAAGGGGGGGAGTATGGCGTGGTTTTATCTGATGATTGCAGCGGTTTTCTTTCCAATGGTTGTTTATAAAAAGTATTTTTTATACCGTTATCTATACTTTAGTATAGGTTCCCTTGAATTTCTTATTTTTGCTTATATTTTTCTTCAGAATTAAAAGCTTGATGTAACAGATTGTTTTTCTGGTTTTTCTTTATGAAATTTGTTGCGTGGATAAACAATCTGTTTCAGAGTATAAACTTGATCATGAAAGAAGATATAAAGAAATCTCTGGGAATAAAGGTCAGGTCGTTACGAGAAAATGCCGGAATGACGCAGGAGGAACTGGCAAGCGTTTGTGATGTCAGCTGGCGGACAATTTCGAATTTGGAGCGGGGGCTGGTGGTACCCGATTTGTTGATGATATACAAAATCGCCAAGCGTTTTCGTATTAGTATTGACGAGATGATGGGGCTTAATTTTTCTGGTCGGAAGTCTGTCCGCCGTCTGGAAACAGAGAACGGCATTATCGAAAAAATCAAAATGATGGATGACCGGCTGCTTGATTATGCGGCGGATTGGCTTAATCTGCTTTTAAAACATTTTACTTCCGGAAAATAATTTTTTGAAAAATTACATAAATATTTATGTTGTCTTTTTGTTGTTTATATGAAATATTATTCATATATTTTGTTTTTCCTTTTAATTTGATTCATAAGAAACGAAATGGGGATTAAAGAGAAGATACAGCTGCTCAGAAACCTGATGTGTTTTGGCGAGGCTATAAAATATAATTCCATTACCAAGGCGGCGGAAGTTAACGGGATGAAACAGTCTAACTTTTCAAAATGTCTGAAAAGTTTTGAAGAATACTGCGGGCTTACGCTTTTTAACCGGGTATACAACGGCGTTCAGGCAAACGAGGCCGGACAGAGCGTGTATGAATTGAGCTGTGATGTTGACCGTGTGCTTTATAAAGTCCAGATGTTGAAGAACAAGCCGCATAACAGCACCGGAGATATCCGGCTGTGGACCAGCGACGGTTTGGGAGCCGGTTATATATCGTCCCTTTTGCCGGACTTTTATCTGAAATATCCCGATGTCCATATCAATATTTGTTGTTCTCTTGAACCGCCTGTTCTGACCAGTGAGGTCGACATGGCCATTGTTTATGAAAAGCCGGAGAAAAGCGATATTTTTTCGGCCAGCGAATATTGTCTTGAGTTCGGCTGGTTTGCCTCTAAATCTTATCTGGAACGTTTTGGGTATCCGAAAAGCAAAGACGATATTTTGCAGAATCATAAAATTTGTACCCGGGATAATTATGCGGATGTTTGGGAGAAATATAACCGTTTTTTATGCAATGCGCGATATGTGGCGGCCTCGACCAACTCATCATCCATGCTTTTGCGTCTGACGAAAGACGGCATCGGTCTTGCCCTGCATCCTCTGGGGGTGGCAAAGCAGGAAAAAGATTTGGTTTATTTGAATAAAATCAATATGGATTTGAAACACAAGTTCTGGATTGTTACGCGGCGCGATTTGAAAAAGCAGCCGATTATGCAGGCGTTGGTCAGATATATTAAAGATGCAGCGACGCATTTATAAATTCGGCAAAGAGAACGGCTGCTTCGGAATCCTGTCGGCAACAAACCCAAACGGCCTGGGTGACGGCGCTGCCGACATTGTTTTTGACAATAATTTTTGATGCATCGGCCGGCGGCTCCCGGTAACTGACAATAACGTCGGCGCGGGGACTTTTTTCTTCAAACAGCAAAATGTCCGGATGCCGGGTATGAAATTCTTCCAGATTGTTAAGGCGGAAATTTTCCGGAAAGCAGTAAGAAACTTTCGCCGCCGTATTATGTTCAGTGGTTTGATCCAGCAATGAGGAAATATGTTGAGAAAGTTCTTTGCTCAGCAGGTATATTTTTTGCCCCAGAACGGTCGGGCGGACGCCCTGATTGCTGCGTTCCAGAAGCGGCGCGCCGATCTCTTCTTCCAGTTCGGTCAGCATTTTGCTCAGATTGGCCGCTTTTATGCCGTTTCGTTCAGCGGTTATGTTTATCCTGCCGTTTTCTATAACCGCGTAAAAGTAAAGCAGACGGCGGATGAGCGAGAGGTTGTTTTTTATTGTCATTTTTTAAAATCTCTGTTTGTTCTGACTCAAAATATATGATGCTGTTATAAAATTAGTATCTTTTAATTTAAGATGAGTCAATATATTAGCTCACTTATGATTGAAAACAATGTCGAAGTACTGATTGTCAGAAGCGATGACGATTTTGCCGGTATGAAGCATATTCGTCAGGAAGTTTTTGTTAAAGAACATAATATCCCCGCAGAAAAAGAATTTGACGGCAATGATTATTGCGCGACGCATATTCTGGCCAAGGTTGACGGAAAACCAGCCGGAACCATGCGTATTCGTTATTTTGCCGATTTTGTAAAATTTGAACGGATGGCCGTTTTGAAAGAATTTCGCAAAAGCGCTTTGTCGGATATGATTATGAACAAAGGGTTTGATTTTGTGAGCCGTAAGGGATACAACAAAGTTTACGGCGAGTGTAAAAAGGAATTGCTGGCGCGCTGGCAGGCCTGCGGGTATGAACAGGTTTACGGCGCTCCTTTGGCTGAGCAGAACGGGATGACGCTGATTCCGATTATGCGCCGTCTGCCGGAAAATCCGAACGCTGTGCGGATAACCACCCATCCGGAAGTTTTAAATGCCAAAGAAGATGAATGGGAGAAAGAAAAAAGAAAAGTTTTGCAAAAACAAAAGGTCGGCGTTTTATTGTCTTATCAGGGCATATTAAAAACCGTTTTTCACAGTTAATCTGATTGCGTATGTGTCAGGCCGGAAAGAAAACTTTCCGGTTTTTCTTTACTTTATTGTTTGCGGCAGTATACTTTTGGGCAGAGGAGGTGGCCAATGAAAAAAGAAGAGTTTGCAATGCCGGAGGAACTGACCGGCGGGAAAATCCGTCTGATTAAGCGGCATCGGAAATACAGCCGCGAACTTTTTCTGGCGATTGACCGGTCGCGGGATTTTCTGAGGGAGTTTTTGTTTTGGGTGGACGGAACGAAATCAGTCGAGGATGTTGACAAGGCTATGGATATGTTTGCCGGCAAATGGAACGAAAAAACGGCGTTTGATTTTGTGATTTTGGAAAAGGCCGGCGGAGCGGTTGCCGGTGCCGGCGGTGCTTTTAATATTGATTTTGAAAACAGGTCTGCGGAATTGGGATATTTTCTTGACCGGAGCCAAACCGGAAAGGGATATGCCTCCGAGCTTGTCCGGCTGCTTGAGGATTATTTGTTTGCAAAAGGATTTCATCGTCTGAAACTGGAAATTGACGAGCGCAACCTGTTGTCGCAGCGGGTGGCGGAACGGACGGGCTTTGTCTATGAAGGGACTTTGCGCGATGTGCTTTTGGCATATGATGGATATCGCAGCCATAAAGTATATGCAAAGATTCAAAAGTCATAAATTTTGCTTGAATAATTATTTTTCTCCCTCTAAAGTTTATACAGATATTGTTAAAAAGGAGATAAAAATGAAAAAATTGGTGCTTGCCATTATGATGGCTTCTTTTCTGTCGGCTTGTGCGACAGATCCGTATACGGGAGAGAGCAAGGTTTCCAAAACGGCATGGGGAACAGGAATCGGAACAGCCGCCGGTGCCGGAATCGGTGCGTTAATCGGCGGTAAAAAAGGTGCTTTAATCGGTGCGGGCGTTGGTGCCGTTGCCGGTGCCGGAACGGGCGCTTATATGGATGTTCAGGCTCGCAAGCTGCGTCAGGAATTGCTCGGGACAGGCGTTCAGGTGGCCGAACAAGACGGCAGAGTTTATCTGATTATGCCGGGGAATATTACATTCAATACGAATGAAGCGACCATTATGGACGGGTTTAAGCCGGTTTTGAATTCGATTGCCAAAGTGATTAAAGAATACAACAAGACAATGGTTCAGATTAACGGTTATACCGACAGCACAGGCAGCAATGCAACCAATATGGCATTGTCTCTGCGCCGGGCAAATGCGGTTTCCAATTATCTGCGCCTGCAGGGCGTTGACGGCAACAGAATCGTTACCGACGGTTTGGGCTCGGCAAATCCGATTGCCTCCAATGCAACGGCTGCCGGCCGCGAACAGAATCGCCGCGTTGAAATCGTGTTGATTAATCAGCAATAGTCTGAGGTTTTTAAAAGGGGCTGGAGATGCCAGCCTCTTTTTTTATGCCTCATAGAAGATAGATTGCAATCCGGCCGTTTTTTTAGGCGGGTAAAATATAATGAGAACAGGAGGCGGAAATGCCTGATTTTGAACTTGAAGACAGTATCGGAAAATTGTGCGCCGGAATTGACGAGGCAGGAAGAGGGCCGTGGGCCGGTCCGGTAGCGGCCGGGGCGGTAGTTATTTTAGACCGGAATTTGAATCCCGAACTTTTAGCCGGACTTGACGACTCTAAAAAACTTTCAGCCAAAAAACGAGAAAAGCTGTATAACCTTTTGTCAGAAGAGGAAAAATCCGGAAAGGTCAGTATCGGAATCGGGCTGGCAAGCGCACGGGAAATTGACGAATTGAATATTTTGCAGGCGACTTTTCTGGCAATGAAACGCGCTGTGGAAAATCTTAAAGTAAAACCTGAATTTGTGCTGGTTGATGGAAATCAACCCCCGAAAAATCTGTCTTGCGGCGTAAAAACCGTGGTTAAGGGCGATGCGAAGTCTATGTCGATAGCTGCTGCGTCAGTTGCGGCCAAAGTGTATCGGGACAGACTGATGGCGGAATTGGCAGAAAAATATCCGTATTATGGTTTTGAGAAGAATGCCGGATACGGGACGGCTCTGCATATTCAAGGACTTAAAAAACACGGAGCGACGCCGGAGCATCGTTTCTCTTATCGGCCGGTGCGGGAAATTGAGGAGGAGCGTAAAAACGTAAAATCTTGACAAAAACAATAGCCGTGATATGTTTATACAGTTTGGTTTTGATTAAATATTAATATGTTGACGGATATCGGCGCGGGATAAAACGCGATGTCGGCGGAGCAAAGCCGTTTTTTTAGCGTAAAGTCTCAGGCAGCCGGCGCGGGAAGGCATTGGTTTCGGTAACATTTTGTATTTAAGCAATTTCTGTATAACGTAAAAAAAAGCTGGTAAAAAAACTTATTTTTGTTAATAAATTTATAAGAAATATCTCTCATACTGAGGTCATCTTATGTTATTTGGAAACCCTTTATTTGGTTGGTGAAAATGAGCAGTATGCACACAAAAAATATTCTGAACACGATTATTAATGATGATTGTGTGAAGGTTATGAACGCAATGGAAGAAAATTCCGTGGATTTGATTTTCGCCGATCCTCCATATAATCTTCAGCTCGGCGATGCTTTGACGCGTCCCGATAATTCTAACGTCAGCGGCGTTTATGAGGAATGGGACAGCTTTGAAAGCCTGGACGCCTATGACAATTATACCCGCGAATGGATGGCTGCGGCGCGCAGAGTGCTGAAGGATGACGGCGCTATCTGGGTTATCGGTTCATATCACAATATTTTCCGCGTCGGTTATATCTTGCAAGATTTGGGTTTTTGGATTTTGAACGATATTATCTGGAACAAGACAAATCCGATGCCGAATTTTAAAGGGACGCGTTTTACCAATGCTCACGAGACTTTAATCTGGGCTTGTAAAAATCCGAATTCCAAATATACTTTTAACTATGAAGCAATGAAAGCGCTGAACGAAGATACGCAGATGCGCAGCGACTGGCAGATTGCGCTTTGCACAGGCAAAGAACGTCTGAAAGACAACGAGGGCAACAAACTTCATCCAACCCAGAAACCGGAAGCGCTGCTGTATCGCGTGATTATGTCTTCAAGCAAAGTCGGCGATGTGATTTTAGACCCGTTTTTCGGTACAGGAACAACCGGCGCTGTTGCAAAAATGCTGGGCCGCAATTTTATTGGCATTGAGAAAGACGAAAATTATGTCGAGGGTGCCAGACAGAGGATTGAGGCTGTTAAACCGGTATCAAAAGAAGCCTGTTTGGAATACAGCACCAAAAAACGCCAGCCCAGAGTTCCTTTTGGCGCCGTTATTGAACGCGGCCTGCTGCATCCGGGCGACAAACTTTATGACGCCAGCCGCAAGCATTGTGCATTCGTTCGTTCTGACGGAACTCTTACTTCGTCAGCCGGAGAAGGCTCAATTCATCAGGTTGGGGCAGCCGCTCAAAACGCTCCCGCCTGCAACGGATGGGTTTATTGGCATTTTGAAGACGAAAATAAAAGCTTGGTCAGCATTGATGAATTGCGTAAACTTGTTCGTATTGAAATCTACGGGGAGTAGGTTTCTTGTTTGAATTGAAAAAAAAGAATGCAGAAATGGCAAAAGCAAAATAGTCGAAATACTCTACCAGAGAAGAAAAATACGCAAAGCGGAAGCAATTATGCCGCGATTGATTTGGGGACGAATTCGTGCCGTTTGGTTATTGCCTCTCCGACCCCTACGTCTTTTAGAATTGTTGAAACTTTTTCAAAAATAACCCGTCTCGGAGAAGGGATTATTAATGATAACGAGCTTTCCCGCCCGGCTATCAAAAGAACTATCGGCGCATTGAAAGTTTGTGCCGGCGTTTTGGATGAATATGCGCCGATTGTTGCATCGCGTTATGTGGCAACGGCAGCCTGCCGGCGGGCTAAAAATTGCGGTGAATTTTTGGAGGCCGTCAAAAGAGAAACCGGACTTAATATTGAGATTATTTCTTCCAAAGAGGAATCCCGCTTGGCTGTTGTCGGCTGTATTCCTCTTTTGAACCGCCATATCAAGCGAGCCTTGGTTTTTGATATCGGCGGCGGATCGACGGAGATTTCTCTGGCGCGGGTTGCCAACAGCGGCAATACGTTTATTGAAGGCTTTGTGTCTCTGCCTTATGGCGTTGTTACCGTATCGGAGGCTTTTCCGGCGCAGGATATGACCAAACTCGCTTATGATACAATTATTGAACGGACGCACAAACTTTTAAAAGAGTTTGATGACAAATATAATATCTCCGAAGCAATAAGGAATCAGGAGATTCAGGTTATCGGCACTTCCGGGACGGTTACGGTTATCGGAGCCGTGCATTTGAATCTGGCTCGTTACAACCGTTCGGCGGTAGACGGAATTTCAATCTTGAAATCAGATATTGACAGGGTTATTGCCAAGATTAAAAATATGGGCGACGAAGGGCGGCGCAAACATCCCTGCATCGGCGTACAAAAAGCTGATTTGACGATTGCCGGCTGCGCGATTATTGAAGCAATTTGTTCTTTTTGGCCGATTGCAGAAGTTACCGTTGCCGACAGAGGCATTAGAGAAGGGATTTTGCTGGATTTGATGCATCATGCAAAAAATTTCAGAGCCGGAAAAAAACGCCGGTTTCGACATCCTTACAGAAGAGGAAAAAACAAAAATGAGAAATAAGTGCTTTGCAGCAATAGATTTGGGGACAAATTCCTGTCGGCTGCTGATTGCCGATGAAAAAGGAAAGTATCTGTATAATGAGGCGGTAGCGACCAAACTGGGCGAGGGGATGTCGAGGCAGAACAAAATTACCCAAGAGGCAACAGACCGGGCTTTGTCTTGCTTTTTTGCTTTTAAACAAGAAATGGACAAACATAATATCAAAGCTTATCGGGCTGTTGCGACAGCGGCCTGCCGCGAAGCGGAAAACGGCGCGGCGTTTGTTAAAAGGGTGTTTGACGAAACGCGAATCAAACTTGAGATAATTGACGTTGGAGAAGAAGCGCGGCTTAATCTGATTGGCGCCCGCGACAATGTTAAAGACAATCCGGCAAAATATATGGTGGTTTATGATTTGGGCGGCGGGTCGACCGAGATTACGCTGGCAAGCAATGAAATTTCTCCGAAGATTTTATATACGATTTCCATTCCATGGGGAGCCAGAAATGCCAGCGAAAAATTTAATCTGACCTCTTATGTTCCCGAAAATGCCGAAAAACTTCATATGGAGATTTTGAAATATGTCGATGCTTTTGTTGAGGATTCCGGCTTAAGAAAATATAACGGGGAGGTATGTTTTGTTGCCACGTCCAGCACGCCGCTGCGTTTGGCGTCGATGATTAAGGATTTTGGCAAATATGACCGGGAAGCGGCTGACGGAGTTGTTTTTACCGCCCAAGAAGCCGATGCGGCAATAGCCAAGGTTTTGAGCCTTACCCGGGAAGAAATGGCCGGTAATAAATATATCGGCGAAAAGCGTTCTTTTATTTTTGCGCCGGCGTGCGTTATTTTTAAAACCATTTATGACAGCCTCGGTGCAAAGGAAATTACGGCCTCGCTCAAGAGTGCTAAAGACGGAATCATTAAAGAGTTGATGAGCAATGACAAAACTGACCAAGTCTGCCAAAGCAGTGTCCGGCCGGCGAGCTGTGACTGTGCATGTTAAAACGGCAAAATATCGCAAAAAATCTTCCAATCAATGGCTGGAACGCCAACTGAACGATCCTTATGTGGCGGAGTCCAAACGTTTGGGGTATCGTTCGCGGGCGGCGTTTAAACTGATTCAGCTGGATGAAAAATATAAGTTTTTGGGCAAAGGCAAAAGAATCGTTGATCTGGGATGCGCGCCGGGCGGCTGGACGCAGATTGCCGTTATGCGCAACAAAGGGGCGGGGCAGGTGGTCGGGCTGGATATTCTGGAAACGGAACCGGTTGCCGGCGCAATACTAATTCAACAGGATTTTACCGAGCCGGAAGCTGCGGACAAGCTGAAGGCTTTGCTGCAAGGCAAGGCCGATATTGTTATGAGCGATATGGCGGCCAATACGACCGGGCATCAGCAGACGGATCATTTGCGAACCATTCATCTGGTTGAGCTGGCTTATGATTTTGCCAAAGAAGTCCTGGCGGAAGGCGGCATATTTATTGCCAAAGTTTTTCAGGGCGGCGCGGAAGGCGAGCTCTTAGCAGACGTGAAACGCAATTTTAAAAAGGTCGGGCATTTTAAACCCGATGCCAGCCGCAAAGCATCGCCAGAGACTTATTTGGTGGCCGTCGGCTATCGGGGTAAATCTCGTTCTATGGAAAGCTAATACAGATTTAGCGGGTTGAAGGAATACTCATGTACCTTTTTGTACACTCCGTTTCCTTCACCCTAAAATCTTATTATCTTTCTCATATAACGAAATTTACAAAGCAGTTCTATGGAAAGCTAATACAGATTTAGCGGGTTGGAGAAAGGCCTATGTTGGAAATAAATGCAGAGGATATTAACAAATGCAGACGGGAGCGCGTTATCAGGCAGTATTGGATTTAATCGGGGAAATTTGGAATTCCGGAGTGCCGGCGGACAATATTATCAATGATTATATGCGGGCGCGTAAATACATCGGTTCCAAAGACCGGCGTTTTATTACCGAAACCGTATGGAATATTATCCGCAACCGGATGAAGCTTTCTTTTGACGCCGGAAGCGAAGATTCCCGCAAAATTGTTTTGCTTTATCTCAAACATTATACGTCAGACAAACCGGAAGATGTTTTCGGCAGCGGGCAGTATGCGCCCTCTGCTTTGACAGATGACGAGAAAAAACTGCTGGCAGCAGAGAACGAGGAGCCTTATCCTGATTATGTCGAGGCGGAGTGTCCGCAATGGCTGTTTGAAAAAATAAAAGATGTATCGCTGCTCAAGTCGCTTAATGTTCCGGCGCCGGCAGATTTTCGGATTAACATTAAAAGCCGCGAGGCCGTGATGGAAAATATGGCGAAGGAAGGATATTTCGTCGAGCAGACGCCTTATTCTCCAATCGGGCTGCGCAGCCGGGACAGAATCAGCCTAGGCAACTGTATGGCTTATCAAAACGGCGAGATTGACGTGCAGGATGAGGCCTCGCAGCTGGCAGCGGTTTTGTGCGATGTCCGGCCGGAGCATAAAGTAATAGACTATTGTTGCGGCGCAGGCGGCAAAAGTCTGGCGATTGCTTATCTGCTTGACAATCAGGGGCATATTCTGGCGCATGACGTGTCGGCGAAAAGGCTGGAGGCGATAAAACCCCGGATGCAGCGTCTTGGCATAAAAAATATTGAACTGACGGATCTGGCGGCAGACAGCGACAGGGATTTTGACCGCTTTATTATTGACGCTCCGTGTTCCGGCACGGGAACATGGCGGCGTTCGCCGGATGCCAAGTTTCGTCTGACACCGGCAAAGCTCCGTTCCCTCAATTCCGCCCAGAGGGAGATTTTGGAAATGGCTTATCCAAAGGTCAAGTCCGGCGGCCGTATTGTTTATATTACCTGTTCAGTTCTGCGTGATGAAAACGAAGATATTATCAAGGCTTTTTTGCAGGATAAACCGGATATGAAACAGTTGAATGTCAAAGAATTGTGGGAGAAAAAAATTGGCTGTCCGTATCCTTGCCGGGATGAACATTATCTGAGACTTTCGCCGGCAACAACCGGGACGGACGGTTTTTTCTTTACGGTTCTTGTCAAGCGTTAGGATTGTTCCCTTTCGGCAAGTTTCTGCCCGTTTTTCTGATAAATATAAGAGATGATTTCGGCCACGGCGGCAAAAGCTTCAACCGGAATCTCCTCATCAATATCCACAGCTTTGAGAATTTGTAATAAATCGGCATCCCGGCGGATTTCTATGCCTTGGTCTATGGCGATTTGGATGATTTTTTCCGCCACATGTCCTTGTCCTTTGGCCAAAACGACCGGAGCATTGTGTTTGTTCTGGTCGTATCCGAGGGCGACGGCATAATCTGTGGACAAATCTAAGTCTTGATTGTCTGATATGTTTTTTGGGGTATTATGTTTTTCAGACATGGATGCATTTCCCGTGTTTTCTCTTTTGCTTATTGTAATCATTGGGGAATGATTTGGCAAGAGGTTTGTAAGCGGCATAAAATTTGCATACGTGAGGTTATGAGGGAAACATAGCCGTATTGGGGAGAATTAAGATATGGATTTGAACAATCTGACAGTTTTTTCTTTGGCGAATCAGGATATGAAGTATTTGACCGAACGCCAGAAGATTCTGGCCGGCAATGTGGCTAATGCCAATACGCCCGGGTATCTTGCCAAAGATCTTAAAAAGCCTAATTTTTCCGATGAGCTTAATTCTACCCTGCAGATGACCGTTACCAATGAAAAGCATTTTACCGGACTGGGCGGGAGTTCTCTTTCCGCGCGTATTTATACGCCCAAGCCGACCCAGCCCTTGACAATCGACGGCAACGGCGTGGTGCTGGAAGACCAGTTGAACGAAATCAGCAAAGATAAGGGCGAATATACCCGGGTGATGACCTTGTATAATACTTATAAGAATATGATAAAAACAGCGGTAACCAAGGTTAGTTCATAAGGAAAGGATGTAACAGATGGCTAATAACCTGATTGTCAGCGCAGATATTGCCGTTTCCGGAATGAAAGCCCAGGCTGAGCGTCTGCGGATTATTTCCGAGAATATGGCAAATGCCGACTCAATTGCCGGAGTTCCCGGAGAAGCGCCTTACCGTCGGCAGGTCGTTACTTTTAAAAACTATGTCGACAGGGCTACCGGAGCGCATTTGGTCAAGGTTGACAAGGTTGTCAAAGATCAGTCCGAATTTGAGAAGAAATATGCGCCGAATCATCCGGGCGCCGATGCGCAGGGATATGTGGCGATGCCGAATGTTAATCCGTTGGTTGAGATGATGGATATGAAAGAAGCGCAGCGGACTTATGAAGCCAATATGAATGTTATGCGCACAGCTCGGGAAATGAGTTCCAGCGTGTTGGATTTGTTAAGATAATTTTTGAAGGGGATTAAAACGTGACGACCAGTATTTCCAGTGCATTAAACGCTTATCAGCAGGCTTTGGGCAGAATTGGCGCAAAAACGCCGGTATCAGAAGCAAAACCGGCTCAGAATTCGGATTTTGGTTCTATGGTACGCGATTCAATCGAAAATGCGGTGGAGCTTTCGCAACAGAGTGAAAAAATGACGATTCAGGGGATTCAGGGCAAGGCAGATATTCAGGATGTTGTTCTAGCTGTTGCAAATGCCGAAACAGCGTTGGAAACGGTTGTTGCCGTCAGAGATACTGCCATACAAGCTTATCAGACGATTATGCAAATGCCTATTTAAATTGAGTTTTTGATTGTGAGAAATCCGGATAGTCTTGCCACAAGCTGAGATTGTCCGGATTTTTTTTTGTGCAAATATGGAAGATTGTCGGATTTTGAACAAGTAATCCAGGCCAGTAATATAGCATCTTTGTCAGTAAAGAAATTATTTTATTTGTACTGATTAAGAACGACTATTGACACAGAAGGATTGCACCGTACATAGCTTTCAGGCCGCTGTTGCTAATGCTACCATAGAAGCAACTCCGGATGACCGGAGTACCTCCGGAGGCTCTACATCTTGCATACATATTATTTAATATATAATGAAAGATATAATGGAGATTTTGGCTAAAGGATATAGAAAACGCCCCGTTTGGGAGCGGGGCGTTTGTAGAAAGTTTCTCTTTTGGCTTTTAAGCAACTTTGTTTTTAAGTTCCTTATCAACCAGATTTTTAGTATCGCGGGCGATAACCAATTCTTCGTTGGTCGGGATGACGAAAGCCTTTACTTTGGAGTTCGGGGTCGTAATCATATTTTGTTCGCCGCGAATATTGTTCTTTTCATCATCAATTTCAATGCCCAGATACTTCAGATTTGTTAAAACCTTGCTGCGGACAATCGGAGAATTTTCACCGACGCCGGCCGTGAAGATGATGGCATCAACACCGCCCATTGCGGCAATATAGCTGCCGATGAATTTGGTGATGGTGTAAACATAGGCTTCCAGCGCATCAATCGCGCGGGGGTTGCCTTTTAAATATTCCGCTTCTACGTCGCGCATATCGCTATGTCCGGCCAGACCAAGCATACCGCTCTCTTTGTTCATGAGGGTATTGACTTCGTCAACGGTTTTGTTTTGATATTTCATAATATGCAGCGGAATGTAAGGATCCATATCGCCGGTGCGGGTTCCCATGATAATGCCGCCCAACGGGGTGAAACCCATTGACGTGTCAACGCAAACGCCATTGTCCACGGCAGAAATAGATGCACCGCTTCCAATGTGGCAGGTAATGAATTTGCCTTTGCGCCCCATAAGTTTAGCAGCTTCTTCGGCAACATATTGGTGAGACGTTCCGTGAGCGCCGTATTTACGGATTTTATGCTGGGTATATTGTTCCAGCGGCAGACCATACAGAAAAGCTTTTTTGGGCATGGTCTGGTGAAATGCCGTATCAAAGGTTACTACCTGCGGCGTTTGCGGCAGGGCTTTCTGAACGGCGCGAATGCCCAAAACGGCTGCCGGATTGTGCAGCGGCGCCAAAATGGACAAGTCTTCAATCTCTTTGATGACTTTTTCATCAACCAATGTGGATTTTTTGAATATTTCCCCGCCGTGAACGATACGGTGTCCGACGGCTTTAATGTCATCAAGGCTGTCAATAACGCCGTCAAGCAGCAGGGCAAAAACTTCTCTTAAAGCCTCATTATGGGTCGGGAGTTTGACATCAACCGTTCTTTTTTCGCCGTTGGCATATTTAATGCCGACAAAAGAACCGGGGATTCCGATGCGCTCGGCGTTGCCTTTGGCGATGACTTTATAGTTATTGCCTTCAGCTTCAAATAACTGGTATTTGAGGGTGGAAGAACCGGAATTGAGTACTAAAATCTTCATTTTGTTGTTTTCCTTTTATTTTTTGACAGTTTGTAAAACGGTAATGGCGACAACGCTGACAATGTCTTCGGCAAAGCAGCCGCGGGACAAGTCGTTAATCGGCGCGTTCAAGCCCTGGAGCATCGGTCCGTATGCTTCGGCTCCGCCAAGCCGCTGCATTAATTTGTAAGAAATGTTTCCGGCATCAAGGTTTGGAAAAACCAGAACATTGGCATGGCCGGCAACGCTGCTGCCCGGTGCTTTTTTGGCGGCAACGACCGGAGCCAGAGCGGCATCGGCCTGCATTTCGCCGTCGAGTTTGACGTTTTTGCCCGGATATTCTTTTTCCAGCATTTCTTTGGCGATTTTTACGGCGCTCCGGACTTTTTCAACAGACTCGCCTTTGCCGGAACCGTAAGTGGAATAGGACAGCATGGCAACGTTTGGTTCAATGTCAAACTGCAGAGCGCTTTCGATGCTTTCCATGGCAATGTCAGCCATTTCTTTGTCCGTCGGGTTTAAGGTAATGGCGCAGTCGGCAAAAACATAAGGTTTATTGTTGCAGACCATAATAAAGAAAGACGATACGCCGCGGTCTTTGCGGGCGGATTTGATGATTTGCAGCGCCGGGCGGACGGTATCGGCCGTTGAGTGATTGGCGCCGGAGACCATGCCGTCGGCATCGCCGCTTTTGACCATCAACGTTCCGAAATAGTTATGGTTTAAAACGGTTTTGCGGGCGTCTTCTTCCGTCATGCCTTTTTCTTTGCGCAGGTTATATAGCAATTCGGCATAAACCGGCAGCTTTTCCGATTTAGACGGGTCAATCAGCGTAATGCCTTCCAGACTCCAGTTGTTTTTGGCAAAATAAGCGCTTATTTTTTCAATATCGCCGAGAATAACCAATTCGGCAATTTTTCCTTCGCGGATAAGGTGAGCCGCTTTTAAAACGCGTTCGTCTTCGCCTTCCGGCAAAACAATGGTTTTGTGATATTGGCGGGCTTTGGCAACCAGGCCGCCGATATAAGAATCTTTCTGCATCGTTCTTGTCCTTGATATGTTTTTGTGAATTTTTTTATCTGTTTACTCTCTTATTTTTCAAAAGTCTATTAAAAATGTAAAATCTTTGGAAAATATATTATAAAAAAATTGCTTATTTAGAATAATGTACTAAGATAAGCGTCATCTGAAACACTATTTGGCAGAAAAGGGAAAATTATGGAAAGAACTTTATCTATTATCAAACCAGATGCAACAACCCGGAACATTACCGGAAAAGTTAATGCGATGATTGAAGATGCCGGCCTTAAGATTGTGGCGCAAAAAAGAATCCTGCTTTCCAAAGAACAGGCGGAAGAATTTTACGGCGAACACAAAGGCAAGGTTTTTTTTCCGAATCTGGTGGAGATTATGACTTCGGCTCCGGTCGTCGTTCAGGTTTTGGAAGCCGAAGACGCGGTTGCGCGGTATCGCAAAATTATGGGCGCAACTAATCCGGCTGTGGCGGAAGAGGGAACCATCCGCAAGACTTTTGCCTTGTCAATCGACCGGAATACCGTTCATGGTTCCGACTCTTTGGAAAGCGCCGAAAGGGAGATTGGTTTCTTTTTCAGCAAAGTCGAAATTTTTGAGTAGGAGCAGGATTTTGCGGCGTTTGTATCTGATGTTGCTGTTTGCTCTGGGGCTGTTGGTTCGTCCGGCGGCTGCCGCAGATTTGTACGCTGTTGACGTTTTGGTGGACGTGACAGACGTTAATGCTTCCGTAGCCAGAGAAAAAGCCATGATCGAAGCCAACCGGCAGGCCTTTGAACTGGTGTTGAAAAAAATTACGTCTCCTGACAACGTTGCCCGGATTATGACGCTTAATGACAACCAGATATTAAACTTTATCAAAGAAGTTGCCGTTGTGTCGGAGAAATCTTCCAATGTGCGGTATATGGCGGAATTGCGCATTAAGCTGAATGAAGAAATTGTCAAGCGGTATATGGCGGAAAAGCAAATTCCGTTTATGGTTGACAAAGCGGCCAGCGTGCTGGTACTGCCGGTTTATCGCAAAGCGCCGGCAACGACTGCCGAACTTTGGGAAGAAGATAATTTGTGGCGGAAAGCCTGGGAACGGAATACGGCATCGGAAGGTGTGGCTGAGTTTGTAACGCCGGAGCCGTCTTTTTCCAATATGGAGGCGATTGATGCCGAAAAGGCTTTGAGTCTGGACGCGCGTTTGTTGGGCTGGCTTGCCCGTCAAAACCGGGTGAGCGATGTTTTTGTTCTGGAGGCGACCGAACATGCCGGCGGGCTGCAAGTGCAGATATATTCTCCTAACGGAGAAGGAAACCTGCTCGAAACATTAAATATTAGCGGAACGGCCGGAGACGATGCGCTTTATGACGAAGCCGTCCGTCAGGCAAAAGTCAGAATCGCCGCCAAAATTAAAAGCCAGAATATTTCGGAATCCCAAAAACAAAGTGAAATTACTGTCTTGTTTTTATATAAAAGAATCCGAGACTGGCTTGATTTGCAGAAACAGCTTTCCGATATTCCGTATGTTAAGAAAATTCAAGAAGAGGCAATCGGCGACGGCAAGACCCAGTTCAGGCTTGTTTTTTCCGGAAGCCTTGAACGTTTGAACCAGGCGTTGGCGCAAAAACTTTTTGTTTTGAAAGATTACGGCGGTTTTTATGTAATTGAATCCAGCTATTAAAAGGAGGAAAAATGGCAGTTCTTTATCCGAAAGAAAAACGCAACTGGATGTTCTGGCTGGTGCTGCTGGCCGTGTTCTGTGTTTGTGTTTATGCTTTGCGTTCTGTTTTGCTGCCGTTTGTGGCCGGCATTATTATCGGGTATTTGCTGGATCCGTTCGCGACGCGTTTTCAAAAGCTCGGAGTGAGCCGGACTTGGGCCACGCTTATCGTGATGTGTCTGGTTGTGATTTTTCTGGTGCCGGCTTTGGTGCTGCTTATCAGCGTTATTGATGAGCAGATAGGGCGTTTTATTGAGGCTTTGCCCCAATATGCCGCTTCTTTGTCGCAAAAACTTGAGCCGTTTTTGGCGGATTGGAAAGATAAATTTCCGGGACTTGATCCGGAAAAGGTCAAAACATATCTACGCAGCAATCTGGCGAACGGAATCAAAATCGTGCTGGCGATTGTGCGTAAACTGGTAACTTCCGGTTTTGCATTTTTCAACCTTTTGTCATTGTTGCTGATTACGCCGGTTGTGGCCTTTTATATGCTGCGCGACTGGCACACTTTTTTGAATAAGGTTGATGGTCTGCTGCCGAAACTTTATAAAAAGTCTATTCGTCAGATGGCCAAAGAAATCAACAGTATTTTGGCCGGATTTATTCGCGGACAGCTCAGCGTTTGCGTTATTCTCGGCACATTTTATTCCGTCGGTTTGTATATTGTCGGGTTGGAACTTGGCGTTTTGGTCGGTTTTCTGGCCGGACTGATTTCTTTTATTCCGTATGTCGGAAGTATTTCCGGTTTTGTGGTCAGCTTGGCGATTGCTTTTGCCCAATTTGACAGCATCGGGCCGGTTTTGCAGGTGGTGGCTGTGTTTATGGTCGGGCAATTTTTTGAGGGGAATTTCCTGACGCCTAAACTTGTCGGCGAGAATGTCGGGCTGCATCCGGTCTGGGTGATGTTTGCTTTGCTGGCCGGCGGCGTCTTGCTTGGTTTTCTCGGTTTGATGATTGCCGTTCCTGTGGCTGCGATTATCGGCGTGCTTGTCCGCCATGCCATAGAGAATTATAAAAAGAGTTCTCTTTATCTGGAATAGATATCCCCGGTTGCCCAAGGGATATCTATTTAGAGAATGTACATTTTAAAAACATCCGTCAATAGAGCAACAAGATGATGTGTAGCCCGATACAGGAAAAGAGCAGCTACCGGTCTTCTTTACATCCTTTGTAATAAGGTTTTCCGTTCGGACATTGATTGTTTACAAAGGACGGGAGAGAACAGGTCTGAGTGTTATATCCATTGTTCTTACACCAGGTCGCCGCATCGCATTTGAGATAATGGTCGTCGCGGGAACAGGTTCCGACTTTGGCATAATATTGCGGACATTCGCCGGAAGAATAATAGGTATATCCCTCTTTCTCACAATACTCAGTGTCTTCGTTGATGTTCATATTAATATCGCTCTGCACGATGTCTTCGTCCATACAGTCGGGCAGGAAGCAGATACCTGCAAAAGCGGAGGAAGGGAGAAAAGCCAATAACGCGGTCAAACAAACCGCGGAGTTAAGTTTCATGTGTAGCATAGTGTTATCGTTTCTCATTGGTCTTCTCCCTTATAAAAATTCTTTTCTTATGTCATCCCCGGGCTTGACCCGGGGATCCAGGTCAAATAAATCAGCTTTATTGTCATTCTGGATTCTCGGGTCAAGCCCGAGAATGACACAGAATAAACAAGCCATTCGGAGATGGCAGGAGACGTGGACGCCGTTCCGAAACAACTCTTCGGAACAACATCAAAACTACTATAACATAGCAAAGCTTGTGTGTCAAGTATTATTGAAAAACAGGGGGAGGATTTTGGCTAGAAAATTTGATTTTAGAGAATCGGGAAAATAAAAAAGCTTCGTTGCCGATGACAGACGAAGCTTTTTTATTTGATGCTTATTTATTAAAGTTTATTTGCTGTTTTCTTCAGCCTTTTTAGGAGTTTCTGTTTTGGATTCTTCTTTTTTGATTTGGTTGAAGAATTCGTGACTTACCTTGTCTCCGATTTTAATCTGATGTTTTTTAATATCTCCGGCATTTACTTCAATAACGGCACGAACCGGAATGCGAGAAATGATTTTGTATTCGGTCAGAGCTTCGGCATTTTCATAGACTTGCGTAATTGTACCGTCAGGCGCAATAAAAATCATATCCAGCGGGAATTTGGTATCTTTCATCCACATGGCAACACGGCGGACGGGATCAATATTGAAAATCATACCATGGTCAACGGCCAGAGAATCTCTGTTCATTAAGCCGGCTTCTTGTTCTTCTCGGGTATTGGCTTCTTCTACGGTATATTTGACCGGGCCGTTTTGTGTTTCAATCGTCAAAGGCGTTGTTTCGCTTTCTTGTTTTGAACATCCGGCTACCAGCAATAATGCGAAGAGCACTCTAACTAATTTCTTCATGTCTTTCTCCTTCCAAAAAATAGTTTTAATTCCCGCCGTTTCCTAATCTTCGCGGCTGCCACTTGGAGACGACAACCGGGCCGTTTTGGGAAATTAAGACCTTTTTTTCAGTTTCTTTGCGTTTGGTTGTCTGTTCTATTTTACCCGGAGATTTTAATTTTTCAACCAAAGAATTGATTTCTACAATATTTTTTGTTTCGGAAGGGTATTGTTCCGGGTAGGAAGTCTGATGTTTTATCATATCCCGGAGTTGCTTCAGACTCATTGCTCCGTAGATTTTCCATATCTTTTCCAAAAACGCGGTTACGTCATCAGAAAGACGACTCGCCGGCAGCATATTTCTTCCGTTCTGGAGCAGACGTTCGATGTTTGGCTCTTTGAAACCGTCTTTGTTAACAGTAAAAAGGCTCGGCATTAATATTTTGTCCCGGTATTGCTGGCTGAAGTGGAATTGCGCCAGAAACAAAAGATTTTGAAGTTTTTCGTTTTCCAAAAACCATTCGTCTTTTTGGGCGCGGCCGATAAACCAGACGGCGATATCAACGGAAGATTCTGCTGCGGATGTGTTCATTTGTTGTTCCTCTTGTGCTGCTGAAATTATGGTTATGTTAATCTATTTAATTTTAATAAACAATTTTTTTTACGGGGCTTTTTATAAAATTTGTTTTTAATTGAGTTTTTGTGCTTGTGTTATCGCTTTTTTTATTATACTCATTTAATAGGTTAGAGTTTTTTTAAGGGTTAAAATTAATGATGCAGTATCCAAAATTGAAAATTCTGTTGGCCTCTGCCAGTATGGTCTGGGCGCTTTCGGCCTGTTCTTCCGCCGTGTTTCCCGAAATTATCGAAGAAGACGACGTAACATTGGAAGATGTGATGAAAAAGCAGGGCAAACCGGATATTGCCTCAACGAAAGTCTTGAAGGAAGGAAAAACGCTGGGTTCCGACGAGCAAAATGTTGCCTATGAAGGAGATGAAGAAGACGAGATTTTTGCCGAAGTAACCGATAAAGACCTCGAAGAAACAGAAGATAAAGATGAGAAAATTCTGGCTGAAAAAGCTAAGGCAAAAGCCGAGGCTAAAAAGAAGGCTGAACAAAAACTTCCGGAAAAAGAAATAAAAACCGTCAAGGTTGCCGAAGCCAAAGCGCCGAGCGGTACTCCTCTGATGAGCGACAGCGTTTTTGAAGAGACTTTGGCGGAGACGGAAACGACAGATGTCGATAACGGTCCGAGCGTAACCTACAGACTGGAGACGATTTATTTTGCAAACGGCAGTTCCGCCGTAGACGTTTCTTATAATGATAAAATTCGTGCCGCTGTTCGCCAGGCTAAAGCGAATAATGCCAAAATCAAGGTGGTCGGGCATGCATCAAGCCGGACGAAAAATACCGATATTGTTTCTCATAAGCTGGCGAATCTGAAAGTTTCAATGGAGCGGGCTCAAAGTGTGGCTGCGGCTTTGCGGCGTGCCGGAATGAAGGCTTCCGATATCTCGGTCGAGGCATTGTCGGACAGCGCGCCGGCTTATCTTGAAGTTATGCCGGAAGGCGAACGACTGAACCGCCGGGCTGAAATTTATATCAGCTATTAGTTTTGAACAAGGTTGTGTAATTGGCTTTTGATTTTGAAAACACCAAATCCCTGAACGGGTGTCTGTGGAAAGTTGTTCCGTATGATGAACGCAAAGCCGAGCTGCTTTCCCAAAAATTCGGGCTGCCTCCGCTGGTAGCCCAAATTCTTGTGCAGAGGGGAATCGGCCCGGATGAAACGCCTTCTTTTCTGGATCCGAAAATTCAGTCGCTGATGCCGAATCCGTTTGTGCTGAAAGATATGGAAAAGGCGGCCAAACGGATTGCCGAAGCGATTGTCAAAAAACAAAAAATAGCGATTATCGGCGATTATGACGTGGACGGGGCAACTTCGACTTCCGTATTGCGTCTGTTTTTGGAAAATGTCGGGATTGAGCCGTTGGTTCATATTCCGGAGCGCGATGAGGGTTACGGCCCGAGCATTATGGCGGTTGACGAGTTTCTGACAGCCGGGGCGGATTTGGTGATTACGGTCGATTGCGGCACAACAGCTTTTGAGCCTCTGGAATATGCAACGCAAAAAGGGCTTGAGGTTATTGTCATTGACCATCATGAAGCCGAGGTCTTGCTGCCGAAAGTTTATGCCGTTGTGAACCCCAAGCGTCTGGATGAAGAAAATCAGATTGAATATCTTAAATATATGGCGGCGGTCGGTGTTGTATTTTTTACGATTGTCGCCGTTAACCGCGAATTGCGCAAAGCGGGGTTTTATGCCGGGCGCGATGAGCCTAATCTTATGAACTGGCTTGATTTGGTGGCTCTCGGCACGGTTTGCGATGTTGTGCCGCTGCTGGGCTTGAATCGGGCTTATGTCCGGCAGGGGCTTAGAATTATGGCGCAGCGGAATAATCCGGGGCTAAAATCTTTGATTGACAAGTCCGGAATATCTGAGGCGCCGAACGCTTTTCATCTGGGCTTTGTGCTGGGGCCGAGGATTAATGCCTGCGGGCGGGTCGGAGAGGCTTCGCTCGGCAATAAGCTTTTGTGTGCAAAAGATGCTTTTTATGCCGAGACGCTGGCGGAAAAACTGAACGAATTTAATGACAAACGCAAAGAGATTGAGGCGTATGTTCTGTTAAAAGCAATAGAAATCCTTGAGGGAACGCCGCAGGAATATCCGATTGCTTTTGCGGCCGGTAACGACTGGCATCAGGGGGTTATCGGCATTGTGGCGGGAAAACTGAAAGAGCGCTATAATCTGCCGGCTTTTGTGATGTCGATTGAAGATGACGAAGTCAAAGGTTCGGCGCGTTCCGTTCCCGGCGTTGATTTGGGGGCGTTGATTATTGCCGCCAAAGAAAAGGGAATCTTAACTAAAGGCGGCGGGCACACAATGGCGGCCGGTTTTTCGTTGAACGAAGATAAGATTGAAGAATTCCGCAAGTTTGTCGGCGAATATGTGCGGGAAAAAATCGGCGATGAGGCGATTGTGCCGGTGATTAATGCCGATGGCGTTTTGGATGTATCTGGTGCAACGCCGGAGTTGGCGAAGAGCCTGGCGATGCTGGAGCCTTTCGGGGCGCAGAATCCGGAGCCGAGGCTGGTTTTGCCGCGGGTTCATATATCTAAAGCATCGATTGTCGGCAGCGGGCATATCCGGTGTTTTCTGACTTCTGCATCCGGCGGCAGTCTGAAAGCAATGGCTTTTCGGATGGCGGATACGGAAGCCGGTATGGCGTTGTTAAACCACCGAGGGGCGGTTTATAATGTGATAGGAACCCTGCGGCAAGACAACTGGATGGGAAGGAATGGGGTGCAGTTTATCATTGAAGACGTTTCCGAGGTTTTAACGGAAAACTAGAGCAATTTGATGCGGTCTCGAAAAATTCATGTACCACTTTGTACATTAAAATTTTTCTCGCCTTTCAAATCACTCTATTTTCCACGTTA
>CASGEB010000015.1:4784-40275 GCA_949300375.1 uncultured Pseudomonadota bacterium | reverse complement strand
TAAAGCTTCCCTTGCTTGCTAAGATGTTACAAAGGGCTTGCAGATAAAAACAACCGGAGCAGCGGTTGTTTTTACTTAGCGCCCTCTTTCAAGAGAGGGAGGTTAAACTTTTTGCTTTAAAACCTAAGCTATTCGCAAGGGGCATTCAAAAGTGCCGGACGAGGGATTGTGTTTGAGGTATTGTCATTGCCGGAATTTTTATGTCATTCTCGGCTTGACCCGAGAATCCAGATAAATAAAAAGGCCTTATGATTGACTTGGATTGCCGGATCAAGTCCGGCAATGACCGGTGCGACCGGTGGCGCTCAATCGGCAATATTGTGCTGCAGAGATCGCGTTGCTCCGACGGGGGATGTGAACCAGATTGTGCTTTGAAATGTGGATCCCCGGGTGTAAATTCCCACAAGCAGGTTCCTTGGCACTTCGCCAGCTCAGCGATTTTATCCGGCTGTCCCGGTACCTGCGGCGCGGGAATAATTATAAATCAGATCTCCGGCGACATTGCCTTTGTTCCAGCTCATCAGCAGTTCAGGCGCGCCGGTGGCCGTATCAATATCTTCGCGCAGAATCTGAAAACCGCAGCGGTGATAAAAGCGAACGGCTTTTTTGTTTTGCGAATAAACTTGAAGGCTCAGACGGTTATGGTTCTTTTGCAGTTCAAACATCAGCGCTTTGCCTATTCCGCGCCCGCGGGCGGAGGCTCCGACAAAAAGCGCTCCCAAATTGTCTTCTCCCGTTAAACTGGCAAAAGCCTTTATATCGCCGTTTTCTTCCCAAACATAGGTCGTTGAGCCGGGGAGATAATTATCACGCACGGCGGCAAAATTTTTCTGCCAATAAGACGCAGGAATAAAATCGTGGCTGTCCAAGCTGCTTTCAAGCCAGATTTTCATAATCTTGTCCGTATCCTGCGGTTGAAACTTTCTTATCATTTTCCGGCTCCTGTTCTCTTTAAATATCCAAGTCGTCTACAAATTTGGCCCGCTCAATGATAAACTGGAAACGAAGTTCCGGATTTTTGCCCATCAGGCGCTCAACCTGGCGGCGGGTTTCAAAGGCTTCTTCCTTGCCCTCTTCCGTACTGGTGTTCGGCAGCATAACCTTCAGCAGCATACGGTTTTTCCTGTCCATCGTCGTTTCTTTCAGCTGCTGGGCGCTCATTTCTCCCAAACCTTTGAAACGGCTGATATCCGGTTTGGCGCTGCCTTTGACTTCTTTTTTCAAAATCCGGTCTTTATCCTCGTCATCAAGGGCATAAAAGTTTTTGCCGCCGACCGATATTTTATACAACGGCGGCGTAGCAATATACAAATGCCCGTTCTCAATCAACTTGGGCATCTGCTGATAGAAGAAAGTCATCAAGAGGGAAGCAATATGCGCGCCGTCCACATCGGCATCGGTCATTATAATAATTTTTTCATAACGCAAATTGTCTTCGTTATAATGCTCCTTAACGCCGCAGCCCAAAGCCTCACACATATCTTTGATTTCCTGATTTTGCAGTATCTTGTCCAATGAGGCGCTGGCAACGTTCAAAATCTTGCCCCGCAAAGGCAGAATGGCCTGAGTAAAACGATCACGCCCTTGTTTGGCAGACCCGCCGGCGGAATCTCCCTCAACGATAAAAATTTCCGTTCCTTCGGCAGACGCCTGAGAACAATCAGCCAGTTTGCCGGGCAAGCGCAGTTTTTTGGTCGGCGTTTTGCGCGCCTGTTGTTTTTCTTCTTTCTTTTTACGGCGGCTTTCAGCCCTCTCAATCACATATTCAATCAGCGCCGAGGCATTTTCAACATCCGAGGTCAGCCAGTGGTCAAAAGAATCTTTAACCGCCTGCTCGACTAAACGGGTTGCCTTAACGGAGGTCAGCTTGTCTTTGGTCTGCCCCTGGAACTGCGGGTCGCGGATAAAAACCGAGAGCATAATGCAGGCATCGCTCAAAAAGTCTTCGGCGGTAATGTTGGCGGCTTTTTTGATATTGGCCATCTCGCCGTATTCTTTCAGCCCGCGTACAAGTGCGGTTTTGAACCCGACTTCATGCGTACCGCCCTGAGGTGTTACAACAGTATTGCAGTAAGAATAGCAAAAGCCGTTTTCGTCTTCCGGCCAGGTGATTGCCCATTCAACGCGCCCTTCGTCATTTGACAGTTCGGAATCTCCGGTAAAAGCTGTGCGGTTAATTGTCGTCCGGCTGCCCAGCTGATAGTTCAAAAAATCGCTCAGCCCGTTCGGATAGTTCAATTCGGCTTCCGGCGGCGTCAAATCGCCTTCCGATAAAACTTCCGGCGCACATTTCCAGTTGATTTTAATGCCTTTGAACAAAAAGGCCTTGGAACGCGCCATACGATATACCCGGTTGGGCGACAACTGTGAATTTGCCCCGAAAATTTCCGGATCAGGCTTAAAAGTAATAGATGTGCCGCGACGGTTTGGCGCATTGCCGATAAGTTCAAGAGCGGTTTGCGGTTTTCCGCGGCTGTAGACCTGACGATAAAGCTTTTTGTCGCGGGCAATTTCCACAATCATATTTTCGGACAGCGCATTAACAACCGACAATCCGACGCCGTGCAGGCCGCCGGAAACCTTATAAGCCCCGCCGCCAAACTTGCCGCCGGAATGCAGCATGGTCATAATCACTTCCAGCGCCGACAGATTGGGATATTTCGGATGCGGGTCAACCGGAATGCCGCGGCCGTTGTCGGCAATCGTAATTGAATAGTCGGCATTTAACGTAATGTCAATATGGTTGGCATAACCGGCAACAGCCTCATCCATCGAGTTGTCAAGAATTTCCGCCACCAGATGATGCAGCGCCGTATCATCAGTGCCGCCGATGTACATGCCCGGACGGTAACGAACCGGTTCCAGGCCTTCCAAAACCTCAATTTCCTGTGCGTTATATTCTTTTACAACCGGAGCCGTGCTCTCAAACAAATCTGTCATTTTTTCCTCATAACCTTAACAATTTGGCGTTAAAATACAACATCAAAGCCGATTTTACAAGCCCAAAATTCCCCCGCGTGAACAAGAATCTGCCGCTGCCGTCCATACAAACATCTTTGTAAAAACTAAAAAATTTTGCATAAAAAACACTTGCAAATTAAACAAATAGCGTATAAAAAGACTGCGGACGGGAAAAATTGTAACCGTTCATTTCACACGCAGATATGGCGGAAAACCTCTCAAAAGGTTCTTTCGCTCCGGTGCCGCCTGCGGGCGGTTTTTTAAATCTGCGGAGGTTTAACTGGAAAATTTAAGGATATAAAAAATGACAATTCCTACGTTTACATTACGTCAAATGGTTGAGGCCGGCGTTCATTTTGGACACCATGCCCGCCGCTGGAACCCGAAAATGGCTCCGTACATCTACGGCAAAAAAGATAATATTCACATTATCGATTTGCAGAAAACCTACCCGATGCTGTACACTGCCCTGGCTGCTGCCAGAGATATTGCGGCAAACGGCGGTAAGGTTTTGTTTGTCGGAACCAAAAGACAGGCTCAGGACATCATTAAAGAAAACGCTGAAAGATGCGGACAGTATTATGTTAACCATCGTTGGCTCGGCGGTATGCTGACCAACTGGAAAACCGTTTACAAGTCAATTTCCCGTCTGGCAAAACTTAAAGATATGGACGAGAAAAACGCTTATGACGGCTATACCAAAAAGGAAATGCTCAATCTGAAAAAAGAAAAAGAAAAACTTGAGCTGGAACTTGGCGGTATTATGAATATGGGCGGCCAGCCGGATTTGTTGTTTGTTATCGACACTCCGAAAGAAAGCCTGGCTATTAAAGAAGCCAAAAAACTCGGTATCCCGGTTATCGGCATTTGCGATACCAATGCTGATCCGTATGCCGTTGACTTCCCGGTTCCGGGCAACGATGACGCCATCCGCGCCATTCAATTCTACTGCGATCTGGTTTCCGGCGCCGTTCTTGACGGTATGCAGGCCGAGATTGCCGCTCAAGGCGTTAAAGTAGATGAAATGGTTGACGGCGTTGAAGCTG
The DNA here is from genome assembly GCA_949300375.1 of uncultured Pseudomonadota bacterium. Classification (GTDB taxonomy): domain Bacteria; phylum Pseudomonadota; class Alphaproteobacteria; order RF32; family CAG-239; genus MGBC133411. Next base: position 36,268 of record CASGEB010000015.1, on the reverse strand, counting down.
CTGCCAAACCGGCTAAAAAAAGAACTTCCAAAAAAGCTGCCGCTGAAGCCGAAACTTCTGCCGAAAGCGCCGAATAAGTTCTTTTTGTAAGAGCTCAGTAAAATTTGCGGCGGTATCTTATTTTTTATTTGCATAGATGATAAGATATCGCCCTTATTTAAATTTTTATCAAAGGACATTAAATAATGACAAATATCACTGCCGCTATGGTTAAAGAACTCAGAGAATCTACCGGTGCCGGAATGCTGGACTGCAAAAAAGCCCTGACCGAAACCAACGGAGATATGGAACAGGCCGTTGACTGGCTCAGAAAAAAAGGTTTGGCTTCCGCTGCCAAAAAAGCCAGCCGTATTGCTGCCGAAGGTTTGGTTGCCGTTGCTGTTGACGGAAATGCCGGCGCTGTCGTCGAGGTTAACTCCGAAACCGACTTTGTTGCCAAAAACGACATTTTCCAAGACTATGTTAAAGACGCTGCTACCGTTGCTTTGCTGCGCAACGGCGAAGTTTGCGACATGAAGACTTTCCAATGTCCGAAAGTCAACAAATCTTTTGAAGAGCGCCTGACTGATATGATTGCCAAAATCGGCGAAAATATGAACTTGCGCCGCGCTAAAAAGATTGAAGTAGAAAACGGCGTTATTGCTTCTTATGTTCACAATGCCGTTCAACCGAATTTGGGTAAAATCGGCGTTCTGGTTGCGTTGGAATCAAACGGAGACAAAGCAAAATTAGCAGAACTCGGCAAACATATTGCCATGCATATTGCCGCTTCCAATCCGTTGTTCCTGAACATTGCTTCCGTTGATCCGGCGGCCGTTGAACACGAAAAGTCTATTTTTGCCGAACAGGCCAAAGCTTCCGGCAAACCGGAAAACATCATTGAAAAAATGGTTGAAGGCCGCGTTCGCAAATATTATGACGAGGTTGTTCTGGAAGAGCAGGCTTATATTATGGATCCGGACAAAAAAGTTAAACAGGTTATTGCCGACGCCGCCAAAGAAATGGGCTGCGACATTAAACTGAAAGAATATGTCTGTTTCCGTTTGGGCGAAGGTCTGCAAAAGAAAGAAGAAGATTTTGCCGCCGAGGTTGCTGCCCAGCTTGCAAAATAGTCTTCAGAAAAGACTAAAAAAGGCGGGAACTAATCCCGCCTTTCTTTTTTTTATTTTTACCATATTTTCGAAGAAGAATGCCGCCGGTTTTATTTTCTCCGGAAGAACCTTATGTTTTTAATTTTTATCCGGATTGCTCAGATATTGTATGGAAAAGACAACGGCGGCCGGTTTTTCTCCGTTTTCCGAAACGTTTTTAACTGCCGAAATTCCGATATTATTATAAGCGACGACATTGATAACCGGAACGTTAAACAATCTGAAAAAGCCGTCAAGATTGTTCAAAATGACCCGGTTTTTTATTTCCAGCGACGTTTTGTGCAGGAACTTTTTGAAATACGGCGACCAGCCGGAAGTGCCGAAGTTGCCGTAAATCACCAGAGGTTCGTCGCGGAGGGACACAAATTCGGCCAAATTGTCAAACAAAAGCTTTTGTTCCGTGGCTTTCATACCGGAAAAATCAACCCTGACCAAGGTTAGCCGCCCACTCTCCGCCTTGTATGCCGTATAATAGGCGGAAAAATCCGGGCTAAGCTTGATCTGCCCGTAACTTTCGGCCGACATTCCCGGGATTTCCGCCAAAACTCCCGGCTTTGCCGCAGCCGGTGTTTTGATATAGGGCAAATCAAAAGTTTTGTCGGCGTTATCGACTTTGGCATTAATGAAAATATTGGAGGCAGAAGATATATGGGCATAACCAAAAATCAAAAGAACAGACGACAGAATCGCAAAAAGGATTTTTCGGCAATAAAGGGAAAAGGCCAGAATAAAAATGTTAAAAAGATAGAATTGGAAAAAATAGTTTTTAACGAAAAATGTTAAATTTCCAATATTGTCAAAAGAGCCGATTATTGCTATAAACCCTAAGATTATCAGGGAGAATGCAATAAACATATTCTCGCGGCGGCGCCTTTTTCTTTGTGCGAAATATCCCATTTTAACTATTTTGTTGTTTTTTTGCCGTTATTAATATAATGTGTTATGTGTCAGATAGTAATAGCTAAAATTTATTTTGTAAATGGTGTAAAATAAAAAATGCCAAAACAGATAATAAATACATTTTCTTTTGACAATGTTGTAAATTTTATCTCATTAAAATTAGCCAGCTTTGAAGATTTGCTGAACCAGTATTTTTCCCATAACGACAATATTAAATTACTATCTTTCGTTATGATGGCCATCGGCGGTATTTTATTTTTGTTCTGGCTGGCCGTCGTTATAGCAAAATATCTTGGTCTGGCAGCGAACGAAGCAGCTGCCGCGCAAGCCGCCCAAAGAAAAAAAGAAGAAAATATACCGGAAGAGCCGCAAAGCGACGACATTCCCGAAAACGACTATTTTACCGAACAGGAAAATGCTGATGCAGACGAAATCAGCCAGCAGGCCGTAGAAGAGCTTATCCGAGCAGAACTGGAAAAGAAAATGGCGGCAGAAAAGCAAAAACAGTCTGCAAAACCCGCAAAAAATGACAATATCCTCGATTTGGACTGGAAAAAAGGAAAACTCGCCAATCTGGAAACTTTGGCCGAGAAAGCTGACATCAGCGCCAATTTAAAATATCAGCAGAGCAAAAAACAGCTCTCCGAACTGCTCGGGCTGATTATTGATATGCTCGGGCGCAATGTTGACGGCCTGAAAATCGCCCAGACGATTATGTACCGGAATATGAATCAGAATTCGGAAGACGATATTTTGCAAACGGTTGATGCCGTTAAAGACTTTATTGCCCTTTGTATTAATAAAAAATTTGACAAGCTGGTCTCAAAAAACAAACTGCCTAAAGCAGAAGAAGCCTTATACCATCTGGCCAACGGCGATACGTCTTACGCCCTGGCATTGATTGAAGCGCTGATGGACAATAATATCGAAACCGCCGCAGCCCTGCCGAACGGCGAAAAAAGAAACGAAATCTTTGCCGTTACCTCTAATTACGCCACAATCTTCGGCACCCTGGCCGCCGTTTCCGATGTTCATCTGGCGACCGGCGCCTTTGAACTGGCGATTGAGCTCTCGCCGCAGAACATAAATGCCTGGAGCCGGGCGGGAGACATGTATAAACTGAGCGATGCCGAATCGAAAGCCATCTGGGCTTATACCAATGTGTTGAACCTGAGCGACAACGATATTAACGAACGTCAGACCGCCAATGCCAACAAAATGCTGTCGCAATATTATTACAAGCAGGGCGACAGCCTGCAAGCCGCAAAACTCTATAACAGCAGCCGCGGATATTATGACGCTATCGGCATTAACCGTAATCTTGACCGGCAGGAAATTGAAATCGTCCAGCTGATTGAGAACAAGCAGAAAGAAAAACTGGAAGATACAATTATTGCCGTCTTAAACAACAAAAAACTGGCCCAATACAGTTTTGCTTAAACATTTTTACTTCAGACAAACATCCGGCGCCCGCAGATAAACCGGTTTTGGGAAATCTATTTTTTTGTTTTCAAACTGGTGCAATGCACAAACGGCAACGTTATGGACGTCTATGCCGCCCGACATTTTAACGCAGTGCAGGCTCAAACCGCTCGGACGAGACAGAAAGCGCTCAGTGCCGTCGCCGATAATGCTGACTTTGCGGCCGCCTTTCAGCTGAGCCAGAATATCTTCCCTTGTGCCGGCAGCCGGAGCTGTCAGACGCTTGAATCCGGCATCAAAAATCTGATAATAAAAATCTTCGCGTTTGGTTTCTATAACAACCAGATTTTTTTCGGCAATTTCATCACCGAAAAGTTCCGGAAGATATGCATCAAAAGCAGAAACGCCGGCAACAGCCAAATCCGGACAAGCCAGTCCGAAAGCCCGGGCCGCAGAAATACCGGCTCTTACGCCGGTAAAAGAACCAGGGCCGGTGCAAACCGCCAAAAGCCCCAGGCCGGAAAAATCAAGATTGTGTTTTTCCAAAATGTTTTTGATTTCGGGAATCAATGCCTCGGCCTGGCCAAACTCCATTGTCTGCGACCAGACGGAAAGCGTCTTCCGATCCTGAAGCAAGATTACGGAACAGGCAGACGCCGTGGTATCAAAAGCCAGAGTATACATTTTTTCCACTTCCTTAAAAATTACATTTCTCAAATGTTATTTTATATTATAGAATCGCAAAATAAACAATGGCTTTTGTGTGAAAAAATGAATAAAAATCTTCTGATAGACATGTTTTATGCGGCGCCGGAATTCTGGTATGTTCTGGGCGGCGTTTTTCTGATAATGCTGATTATGCTTTGCGTTTTGAGTCTCAAAGTCCTCAAGGCACGCCAGCACAATTATTTTTTGAATCGCGACCGCGAGCGCTATGCCGAAACGCTTTATGCCTCAAAAGACGGCTATTTTGCTTTTGTTTATCCGGACGAAAACGTTAACGACCCGCGCCAAAGCATTGTTGAACATTGTTCCCGCCGGCTGGCCGTGATTATGAATATGCCGCAGGGAACATCAGCCTCTTTTGAAGACATTCTGAAAAATTTTTATAAAGACGATGCCAAAAAGATTTTGAAGTACGTTGAACTGCTCAGAGAAGACGGCGTTTCTTTTGAAGATGATTTTGAGCTGAAAAACCCGCCCAAACGCCTGAGGCTTTCCGGTTCAAAAATCAACGGTCTGGACGGCAATACCTATTGCGATATGATCTGGTTTCGCGACATCAGTTTTGAAATCAACCGGATTGCCAAGCTCGAACTGGATAAAAATACGGCGCTGCGCCAGGTTAGAAAATATGAAGACCTCATCAACAATATCCCTTATCCGGTCTGGCTGAGAAACGAAAGTCTGGCCTTGGAAATCATCAACAAAAAATATATGGATTTTGTTAACGTCAACAATCCGGCGGAGGTTTTGGGCGAAGGCATTGAAATCAACAACGTTACCGGCGAAAGCATTTCGAAATCCCTGGCACAGGAAGCCCGCAGCGCCAACAGGCCGCAAAGCCATCTGGTTACGGTTATCAAAAACGGTGAGCGCCTGTGTATGGAGGCTTACGAGACACCTTTTCATTTTGAGCAGGATCTTAATCAGATTTGCACGGCCGGGGCGCTTATCGACCGCACGGAACTTGACAGCCTGAAACGCGATTTGAAAGCGCATCAGGGAACGCAGCTTGAAATTTTGGGGGCTTTAGACAAGGCTTTTGCCGTTTTTGACAGCAAATTTATTTTATCTTCATACAACAACGCATTCGGCATACTTTGGAAACTTGAGCCGGAATGGCTTGAAAGCCAGCCGACTTACGCGATGTTTCTGGATATGCTGCATGATAAAAAACTTTTGCCGGAAGTTACCGATTTGAGTGCTTTTAAAGACGCCGAGCAAAAAGCTTTCTCTTCCATCATAGAGCCTCAGAACGATTATCTTTTTCTGCCGGACGGAAGAACTTTGCGCCGCGTACGTTCTCCCAATCCCCTCGGCGGACTGGTCTTTGCCTATGAAGACGTTTCCGACAACCTGGCAACGACCCGCGCCTATAACCTTTTGAAACTGGTACAGAAAGAAAGCCTGAACAATTTGTTTGACGCTGTTGTTATTTTTTCTTCCGACGGACGTTTAAATTTTTATAATGAAGCTTATATAAAATTATGGGAAGTCGAGGAATCTTTCCTAAAACACCAGCCCGGGATTTCCGAATTAATCGAGTCGCAGCGTCCGTTCTTCAGGAAAGCCGAGGACTGGAAACCGCTCAAAGAAGATATTCTGGAGCACATCATTGACGTTACGACGCCCAAAATAGAATTAATCAGGGATGACGGCGAACATATTGCCGTATTATCCAAAACTCTTCCGGATGATTCTATTATGATTACATACCAAAAATTATAGATTTCTTTAAAATTTTGCCCAAGACGAACAGAAAAAGTTGACAGAAAAGACATTTTGTGTCAAATTTATAACCGTAGCGGAAAACTCTTTGTTAAAGCTACAAAATTTAAGGGGAAAAAACAGAATGAATGACAAATCATCTAATTCCAATTTGGAATGGAAAAAAACAGGATTTGATTTCAACGAAAGACTAACTCTTAAAACCAACGTTGCCAGGGCCGTCGCAGAAAGCCGAAAAGATAAAAATTCCGGCTTACGGCGTTTCACTCCCGGCAATATCTCCCTTCCCAACGGCATTATCAAAATCAGAAAAAGAATCAAAGACGTCTATGACGAAGAAGACGAAGATGAAGACAGCTACAACTACGTCAATATCCAGATGTTTCATTCTTTTGATGCCGAAAAAAAAGAAAGTTCGTTGATGAGCGCACTTGCCGACGAAGAAAAACAGTTTATCCGCAATCAGGAAACGCGGCAGATGATGAATCTGAACCAGGAAACCGGCAAAATCAACGCTTTGCTGCAGGCTGACAAACTGATGAAAGATAACGGCATGAAGGGGCTGGACAAAAGAGTTATGTCTCAGAACTTTCAAGAACTTACCGTTAATACCGACTTTACCAGCAAGGCTATTAACGAAGATTTGAGAAAGCAACTCAAACTTAAAGGCCATATGATCAAGGACGAGAAAGCCCTTAAGCTTTTAAACGGCGCCAAACAGGTTAAGATGTTTGCCGGTGAAAAATCGCTGGAAGGCATGAAAGTCGACGATGTAGCCAATATCGGCGAAAAGAAACGCTCGGCTCAGGAAACAGCACGGCTGATTCTGAAAAAAACCGGACGTATTGACGTTAAGGGTAAGACAATCAAAAATCCGCAGAAAACCATAGGCAAAGATAAAAAGAAAGAAGCCGAAATTGCCCGGCAGATGAAACAAAACGTCCGCTGGTCAGACATTCAAAAATAAAAAATCAGGAACATTTTTCCTGATTTAGAGGAGTTCTCCCTCAAAAAATTCCGCATTATCCGCGCGGGACAGATTTTTAACCCCCAAAAATTATGACAGCCTTTTTACAAAATGCTTATAAGCCGCAGAAAGCTGCTTGAATTTTTCTTCGGCATCTTTGTCTTCCCGGTTCAAATCGGGATGGTATTTTTTGACCAGCTTTTTATATTGTTTCTTTAACGCAGAGAGACTCAGCTCGTTTGCTTTCAACTCAAGAATTTTTAAATATTTTCGTTCTTCTTCGTTCAGATATATATCTTCTTCATCATAACCGGCAAAAGATTTTTCGCCGAACAGGCCGTCAGGAAACTCGACAAAGTCGTATCCGAAGTTATATTTGACGCGGGAGCCAAAATTCTTAAAGCTGAACCGGCGGCGGCGCTCCGCTTCTTCTTTAGGCGACTCGTCTTCGTCCCCGCCGTCGTAATAGTTCCATTTGGCGTTGTATTCCTGAACGTGTTCCAAACAAAACCAGTAATATTCTTTCAGACTGCGGTCTTTGGGCGCACGATATTCTCCGTATTTTTCGCATCCCGGATGATCACAGCGGCGTCTGACTCCTTCCTCGTTCTGAGGCGCAAAATATTTACGGGTTCTTTTGGTCTTTTTTATCATGGCTTTCAAATTTGCTTGCAGTTACATAGATGATGTTTATAAACCATCAGCGCCAAGATAACAATGAAAATTTTATCAGAAATAGTTCAGCAGCACGTAAAACAAAACGGCCAGCGGCCCCCAATAGACAATTGAGGATTTGCGAAACCGCGCGCCTTTTTTAAGATTTTGCGGCTGCAGAAGATAAGAAAGCTCTTCCGGAGACTGCAGACCTACCGGCTGGTATTGTCCAAGATCGAATCCGCCGTCCTTCAGCTGAGCCAGCAGATTGTCATTATCCGAACGGACACGCGGCGAAAAATCGGCCGGATTTAAATATTCATCCCAGGCGGCAAAAATATTTATATCCGGGCAGAACTCCTGCAAAACCATTATGGCGCGCCGCAATTTATATTCTTCCGGACGATGCGGATTTTGCTGGTTTTGTACAAAACGAAGCAAATATTTTTTCAGCTCCGGCGTTACAGGATAAACGGCATCAAAATCCAGAAAAGAAACCTGGGAATAATCACCAACGCACAGGCTGCGCCAATAAGACACAAAAAGCGACTTTTCAAAAAACATATAAGCAAACAAACGGGAAAGATTCTCCTGTTCTTGCGGGGTCAGAATCCTTTTGGAGCGTACCGGATATTCAAAAAAAAGAAAAAGTTTTTCCCTGGTTGTTTTAAGCCAGTCGACTTCATAGGGGCAAAAGCCGGCGAATCCGGAAACGGCTTCACAAACAAGCTCCATTTCCGAGGCAAGAAATCTCATATCGTAAATCGTATCGAGCCGACGTTCAAAAACTTTATACTGTTCCCGCAGTCCGGGATAATCACGGCGGACAAGTTCACGAAACAACGCGCGGTAAAAGGCTTTATCTTTAGAATCGGACGCTTGCTTGTACAACTCATCGCCGGCAAACTGCCGTTCGTCTTCCGGAAAGACATAAACCGGCGCGGCAAAAATATCCTGGCGGGAGGCCGCTTCTTCATAGACAGCAAAAAGCAAAGGGTTTTGAACAGTCCTCAGAAAATTGCGCAGGCGCCCGGTTTCATCTCCCGGCCGTTTGCGGCGGAAAAGTTTTGCCCAGGGAAACGCATATTTGAAAGTTTGCAGACCGGAAATCACGAACAGACAGTCAAACCGGGCCAAAAGGATTGCTAACCGCTGTTTTTTTATGAATTGTAAAAATTTATTTATCATTTTATAATACTCGCAGATTTGAATTAAAAAGAGGTTAAAATGCCCGAGCTGCCGGAAGTCGAAACAATGATGCAAGCCCTTGCCAGAGGCATCGGCAAGACTCATATAATCAATGTTTCCGTACGCAACAACCGGCTCCGGCAAAAAATTCCGGATGACTTTGCTGCAAAAATCAGCGGTGCGGAAATTACCGGCTACAGACGGAAAGCAAAATACATTGTTATCGACCTGGATAACGGTTTGAGCATAATTTGGCATATGGGGATGAGCGGAAAGATAAAAATCTCCGACAAACGGCCGGAAATTTTGGACAAGCATGACCATGTGGTTATTGAAACGGCGGCCGGCTGCGTGATTTATAACGATACCCGGCGGTTTGGGCTGCTGACATATTGCAAAACGCCGGAGCTGTCTGCGAATCCGTTGTTTAAGCATGTCGGAACAGATCCTTTTGCCAACGAGCTGAACAAAGATTATCTTTTTGCAATCCTGCAGAAGAAAAAAGCTCCCATCAAAAGCGTTTTGCTGGATCAGAACGTTATTTGCGGAATTGGCAATATTTATGCTTCGGAGATTTTGTTTTTGTCGGAGATTTCCCCGCTGCGGCCGGCCGATAAAGTCAGCAGAGCGGAAGCCGGTATTCTGATTAAAAATACCAGAACCGTTTTGGAAAAAGCCATTGCGGCCGGAGGATCGACCATTCATGACTATAAACGGCCGGACGGCAGCCTGGGCTATTTTCAAAATATGCATTGCGTTTACGGCAAAACCGGACAGCCTTGTCCGGGATGCACCTGCGACATTGCCAAGACAGGCGGAATCCGGAAAATCGTACAAACCGGAAGGTCAACTTTTTATTGTGAGAGCAAACAAAAATGATGATAGTAAATAAACTTAAATATCTTTTGGCGGCCGGCATTTTTCTTTGCGGCGGACAGGCCGGCGCCGCGACTTTTATTGACGGGCTGGAAGATGTTCCGGTTATGGAAGGTCTGAAACAGGAAAAAAACGACGCCATCTCTTTCGGCAACGAAGAAAGCCGTCTGGTTGAGGCGGTTCTGACTTCGGATAAAATCCGTTTTGGCAAAGTCAAATCTTTTTATCAGGAAACCCTGCCCCAGCTCGGTTGGAAATGCACCGAAAATTCGGCAGAAAAAATAAGTTTTTACCGCGAAGGGGAAGTCCTTGAAATCACCAGAGAATCGGCTTTTCCGCTGCGCGTTTATGTTACGGTAAAAAGCAAAAATTAGGTAGAAAAAAATGGAATATATCATTGCTCAGGAACAAAACAACGTCGGTATCATCACATTTAACCGCAGCGACTCTTTAAATGCCGTTTGTCTGGATATGCTGAAAGAGATTGCCGGACAACTTGAGGCTTACGACCGGGACGGGGGAATCGGCGCCGTCATCCTGCGCGGCAGCGAAAAAGCTTTTGCCGCCGGAATCGACCTGAATGAAATCAGCGCCCGTAAAAACGAATCTCCGCGTTTTTTGGAAGAATACCAACAGACATTCAAACGAATCCGCAATATCCGGAAACCCCTGATTGCGGCCGTGTCCGGTTATGCCTTGGGAATCGGATGCGAACTGGCAGCAGCTTGCGATATTTTGCTTGCCGCCGACAATGCCCGTTTCGGGCAGCCGGAAATTACGCTCGGCTGCATTGCCGGATTTGGCGGAACGCAGATGCTGACCCGGATAATCGGAAAAGCAAAAGCCATGGAAATGATTTTGACCGGGCGGGCGATGAATGCAGAAGAAGCCGAACGCTCCGGACTCGTCAGCAGAATCGTTCCGTTGGCCAATCTTTTTGAAGATGCTCAGGCAACCGCCGAAAAAATTGCATCAATGCCGGGAGAAGCCGTTCTTTTGGCAAAAGACTCCGTTAAATACGCTCAGAATACGGGAATCGAAGACGGAATCGATTATGAAGGAAAAAACGGGCAGATATGCCTTTCTTCGCAAGATTTTGCCGAATCACTGCAGGCTTTTATTGAAAAACGGCAGCCAAACTTTCGGAATCGCTAATTTTTTGTAAAATTATTATTGACTTATGCGGTGCTTAGAGTTTATAAGTGTTACAAAATTTGTAGTTAACTTTATTTGAAACAGGATAAAAATTATGGCCAATCATAAATCGGCAAAAACCAGAATTAACAGAAACAATAAAAGAAACATCATCAACGGCGCCCGCAGAAGCCGCGTTCGCACTTTCGTTAAAAAAGTCGAAGCAGCCATTGCCGAAAACAATAAAGAAGTTGCCGTTGCTCATTTCAAAGTTGCAGAATCCGAGCTGATGAAGGCTGTTCGCAAAAACGTTTTGAAAATGAACACCGCTGCACGCACGGTTTCCCGCCTTTCAAAGAAAATTAAAGCTCTTTAATCAGGCTTATTTTTTGAAAAATATTTAACAGACCCGTTTTGCCTTAAGTTTGCCGCTTGAGGTTTTCAGGGTCTGTTTTTTATGCTCGAAATCCAAGGAATCTGCGCGACTCTGCAGAATCTGCCTGTCAAGAAAATTAATTGCAATGTTCTTGTTTTGTTTTGTTGTAATTATTTTTTTTCGTGTTAGTCTTCGATTAAATTTTGAAACAATGATGTTTGAAAACTGAGAATCAAAATCAAGGACAAAATAAGTTGTTTTGAAACGGCTGGTTTTAAAATAGCATTTTACAAAAGTTCATATTTTGGAAGAACGGTAGAAAGCTTTTTTGAAAACAGGAGAACAAAGCAATGACTTTGAAACGGAATCCGGCTGATGAACGACGGAGAAAGTTTGAAAGAATTGTGTAAAGGGATATGTTTCTGAACAAGGCTTTTGAAATGGAATCCGGCTGATGAACGACGGAGAAAGTTTGAAAGGATTGTGGAAAGGGATATGTTCCCGGGCAGAGCTTTTGAAACGGAATCCGGCTGATGGACGACGGAGAAAGTTTGAAAGGATTGTGGAAAGGGATATGTTCCCGGGCAGAGCTTTTGAAACGGAATCCGGCTGATGAACGACGGAGAAAGTTCGAAAGAATTGTGTAAAGGGATATGTTTCTGAACAAGGCTTTTGAAACGGAATCCGGCTGATGAACGACGGAGAAAGTTTGAAAGGATTGTGGAAAGGGATATGTTTCTGAACAAGGCTTTTGAAACGGAATCCGGCTGATGAACGATGGAGAAAGTTTGAAAGGATTGTGGAAAGGGATATGTTTCTGAACAAGGCTTTTGAAGTTTTGAATGGGAAAAGTTTTGCTTTGGAAATTGAGGCACTCAAGCCGGGGCGGTAAAAAATAAACGCTGCTGAAAACAATAAAGGTTGTTTGAGCCGGTTTGAGCATCAGAGATAAAATTTTGAAATGGGGATTTGAAATTTTATAAAAACTTTCCAAAAGTTTTCTGAGCGCCTTACAAACGGGAGCTTGTTTTGAAAAATTACAGGTTCGGAAAAAATTATTTGATATTTTTTATAATGGGGAGAGACAATGGCTGAAGAAGCATTATTAGACACTGAAAGCTCGGTACAAGACCAATGGGGGCAGATTTGCAGCCAGTTGAAAAATGAAGTCGGCGAGACGGCTTTTGAAAGCTGGTTGAAGCCGTTAACGCCGGGAACTTTCAATAACGGTGTTATGAATATTTGCGTGCCGACCAGATTTATGCGGAATTGGGTCATTACACATTACAGTGAAAGAATCCATAAGATTTGGGAGAAAAAGAATCCGGCAATCCGCGAAGTCAATTTTGTTGTTCAGGCCATTCAGGAAGGCGGCGTTGCAACAGCCGGGACAGGGATGTATACACCCTCCTGCCGCTCGCTTTTGAAAAAGATTTCTTCAAGCCCGGCACCACAAAACATTTATCAATCCGGCGTTAGTTCATTAAACGCCAACAGCAACGAGTTTGTTGCCGGAAACACCGATCAGTCGATTTCGGTTCCGTTAAATCCGCAGTTTACTTTTGACAATTTTGTTGTCGGCAAGACCAATGAGTTTGCCTATGCGGCTGCCCGCAAAGTTGCCGAATCCAGAAATGTTTCGTTCAACCCGTTGTTTCTGTATTCCGGCGTCGGCCTCGGTAAGACCCATTTGATGCACGCCATCGCCTGGCATATTAAACAACAGGATCCAACCCGCAATATTGTCTATCTTTCCGCTGAAAAGTTTATGTATAAATTTGTGCGGGCGCTGCGTTACAAAGATACAACGGCTTTCAAAGAACAATTCCGTTCGGTTGACGTTTTGATGGTCGACGATGTCCAGTTTATGGGCGGCAAAGACACGACGCAGGAAGAGTTCTTTTACACTTTTAATTCTCTGATTGAGGAAGGGCGTCAGATTATTATTTCGGCAGACAAATCTCCGGCCGATCTGGAAGGAATCGAAACGCGCCTGCGTTCCCGCCTCGGCTGCGGTCTGGTTGCCGACATTCATCCGACGGATTTTGACCTGCGCATTGGCATTTTGGAAAACAAAGCCCGTCAGCTCGGCGTTGAGCTGCCGCAAAAAGTTTCTGAATTTCTGGCACAGAAAATCACATCCAACATTCGCGAACTGGAAGGCGCTTTGCGCCGGGTTGTTGCCCATTCGCAGCTGCTTTCCGACAAGGAAATCACGCTGGATATGACGCAAGATGTTTTGAAAGATATGCTGCGTTCCTATGACAAGCGGACAACAATTGACGAGATTCAGAAAAAGGTTGCAGAATACTTCAATATTTCGGTCAAGGAAATGCAGTCTTCCCGCCGCGCCCGCACGGTTGCCCGTCCGCGTCAGATTGCTATGTATCTGGCCAAACAGCTGACCTCTCGCTCCCTGCCGGAAATCGGACGCAAATTTGACCGCGACCATACAACGGTTATGCATGCCGTCCGCAAGGTGGAAGAGCTGGTTTTGGAAGATTCTTCTCTGGCTGAAAATGTTGATACGTTGAGAAGAATCCTCGAAGCCTAAAACTAATGTTCTCCTCTATTGCAACGCCCGGTTTTTGTTTCCGGGCGTTTTTTTACAACAGAAAAAGCACCTCGGAAAATGCCGTTTACATCAGAAAAAGATAAGCAGGACAAGCAACAAAATAAAATAGAATCCATTAAAAAACTTGTTGACGACTCCGTGTTTGGACTTCTTATTTTGCAAGTTTGTGCTAGACTTTAGAAAAATATTTTATATAGGAAAAGAAAATGAAATTTACTATTGAACGCGCAAGTCTGTTAAAAACGCTCAGCCATATGCAGAGCATTGTTGAAAAAAGAAATACCATTCCGGTTCTTTCCAATGTCAGAATCGAAGCTTTGAGCAGCGAAATCAGCTTTAAGGCAACCGATATGGACACCGAAATCACTGAAATCGTCGATGCCAATATCAGCGAGGCCGGCGCAACGACGGCTCCGGCCCATATGTTGTATGACATTGTCCGCAAGCTTTCCGACGGTTCGGAAGTCGAGATTACTTTCCCTGACGAAAAAGGGCAGCTGACAATAGCTTCCGGACGTTCAAAATTTGCTTTGTCAACAATCGGGGTTGAAGACTTTCCGGTTATTTCCGGCGACAAGCTGCCGATAAACTTTGTTATGGACAAAGAAGAGCTGAAAGACGTTATAGACAGAACAAAATTTGCGGTATCCACCGAAGAAACCAGATATTATCTGAACGGCGTTTATATGCACGCCAAGAAAGAAGGCGAAGCTAAAGTTTTGCGCGCCGTTGCAACGGACGGACACCGTCTGGCCTGTGTCGAATCGCCGCTGCCGGAAGGCGCCGAAGAACTTGCCGGCGTAATTATTCCGCGCAAAACAATTACCGAAATCAGAAAGCTTTTGGACGACAACAATGCCGAAAAGGTCAACGTTTCCATGTCTGACAACAAAGTTCGCTTTGCTTTGGACGACGTTACGCTGACTTCCAAGCTGATTGACGGTACTTATCCGGATTATGAACGCGTTATTCCGACAGACAATGACAAGAATCTGGAAATCGGCGTTAAGGAACTTTCTTCCGCCGTTGACCGTGTTTCTGTCGTTGCCGAAAGAACACGCGCAATCAAGATGCTGACCGGCGCCAACAAGGTAACGATTATCACCTCCAGTCCGGATTTGGGCAGCGCCTCGGAAGATTTGGAAGCCAAATACGAAGGGGAATCGCTTGAGATTGGTTATAATTTCCGTTATTTGCTGGATATTCTGCAAGAGATTAAAGGCGATGCCGTCCGTATTTCCTTTACAGACGGAACGTCTCCTTCCGTTATTCATGACACTTCGGATTCCAGCGCCATTTACGTTCTGATGCCGATGAGGGTATAATTTGGCAGAATGAACGTTCCGGCTTTAAAAATCCAGAATCAGACAGTTGAAAGGTCAGGCGTTATCCGCCTGACTTTAACTGACTTCAGGAATTATCCGTTTTTACGGATAGAAGCGCCGTTAAAACCGGTTATTGTTACCGGAGAAAACGGAGCCGGCAAAACCAACATTCTGGAAGCGATTTCTTTTCTGACCCCCGGGCGGGGACTGCGCGGCGCAAGGCTGGCCGATATTAAGAGGATAACGCCGGCCTTGGTTACCAGCGAATATCAGCCGACGGAAATTGCCAATTCAAGCTGGGCCGTTTCGGCCACCGTTCAGCAGGGAGATGACGCGATTGATATCGGGACGGCGGCTGAAAAATCTCTTCGGGAAACAGGCGACGACGACATTAAAAGTTTTGAACGCAGAATCGTTAAGATAAACAATCAAAAAGTTTCTTCACAAGCAGAACTCGGCGCTTATTTTTCCGCAGTCTGGCTGACACCGCAAATGGATCGGCTTTTTCGGGGCGGTTCTCAGCCGCGGCGCAGCTTTTTGGACCGGCTGGTTTATGCTTTTGATTTGGAACACGCCAAACGGACAGCTTCTTTTGAACATTTGTACCGGGAATGGTATCAGCTGCTTAAATCCGGGCGGCATGACAATGCCTGGCTGTCTTCGCTGGAAGAGCAAATGGCCGGACTGGGCGTGGCGATTGCGGCGGCACGGCGTGAACAAATTGCCAAGCTGAATTCTTTTATTGAGCATGAGCCAGACGATATTTTTCCGAACGTCAGTATGGAACTTGACGGTAAAGTTGAAAAGATGCTTGATAAAATGCCGGCCGTCGAAGTTGAAGATGCCTATATGCAAATGTTGAAATCCCAGCGCAAGAACGTGCTTTATAACGATACGGTCGACGGCGTTAACCGGACGGATTTTAAAGTCTATTACAAAAAGAAAAGAATGCCGGCCGAACTCTGCTCTACCGGAGAGCAGAAATCGCTGCTCATCAGCATTATTCTGGCGCAGAGCAAATGCCAGACGCTGCATCAGGGATTTGCGCCGGTGCTGCTGCTGGATGAGGTGGCGGCACATTTGGACGATGTTAAACGAGAGGCCTTGCTTGATAAGCTCAGAGAGCTGCAAGTTCAAGCCTGGATTACGTCTACCGATGCGGAACTTTTTTCCTCCCTTAATGGAGAGGCCTTGTTTCTTAACGTGAAAAATAATCAGGTTTTCCCGTTATAATGCTCTTGACTCCGTTTTGTTTTTATTTATGATGAATAAAAAATAATTTTTATTCGTATAATTAAATTCTTATGCTTATGAATACAATATTATGGTTGACGATTATCGTTATAACGTCTTTTTCCCTCCTTGCAGAAAGCAACAATCAGGTTGATTATAAAGAAATCTCTGATAAGAAAATTCGTTTGTGCCGGTTTATTCAGACAATCGGAACAATTTGTGTTTTTGTTTTTCCTCCTGATATTTGGAAAAATGCAATGTTAGACCGTTTTGGAGAAGTGCGTTTTTTTTGGTATTACTTATGCAATATCATTTTTGTTTTCGGAGGATTCGCATTAAGTGTTGGTCTTTGGTATTTAGTTATTTATATTCTAAACATCAATGAAAAAGATTTTATCCATCTACTTTTTATGGATAAAAAATGAAAAAAAATCCGTCAGTTTCGGGCTGGCGGATTTTTGTTTTGTCAGACGGCCTGGGCGGCAGAAATTTTCGGCGCTATGCGGTATTCTTTAAACTTCGGCAATCCGGCGATTTTTTCTTTATAGGTTTTGCTCAACGCCGACAAGCGCACGCAGCCGTTGCGAATGCAAACCAACGGATCGACAATCCGGTTTTTAATAAAGACCGGTTCAATATCGTCATTGGCATAATTAGCAAAGCGTTCCGGTTCCATTTGCAGCAGCGAATAAAAATACTGCAACTTCGTATCCTGCTGTAAATGCCCTTTAATTTGCGTAATAACATAATCATCATCGTGTTTATAAAAATCTGAAAAAGTTACAAAGCCTTGTTCTATGGCACGGCGAAACAGTCGGGCGGAAACAGAAAACATTACGGCAGAAGCCAATCCGCTCCAGCAATTTTCATTCAGCCGGAAAAATGCATTGGCATAATGCAAAGCAGCGTCGGGACTGCTGAAAACAAAAGATCCGTCATAAACGGCCAGCGAGGCTATTATATGCCCGACCTGTTCAGGATTCAGATATTGAAAAATCAGCGCCTGACGCAAAGTATAATCCAGCCGGTCAGCACAAATGTCAGGAAGCTCATTCTCTTTGAGCGGAAAATGACTGTCATCCAAAATATAATCGACATCAAAACCGTGTTTTTGCAAAATCGGCGCCAAAGAAGAATTTTTAACAAAATTTTCGTGAACTTTATCCTGCTCTCCCTGAACTTTTTGGCTTTCCGCATCTTTTTTGATATAATCAACGGTATGAGAAAAGGCAGAATGAGAGACATCATGCAGCAAACCGGCAATCTGCTCTTCCAAAGGCGCTCCAAAACGGCGGAGCAGCATAAAAACACCGGAGGAATGCACAAAACGATTTACCTGTTCATGATGAAACTCCGGAACAGCAGGATAGTAGCCGGCGGAAGAAATGTGTTTGAGGCGGTTGAGTTCGGGAGAAAGCAAAAGTTCCTGCAAAACAGATTCCGTAATTGTTGTTCGTCCAAAAACGATATCTGATAATTCCATAAAAGCCTCCTGAATATAAGGTTATTTTAAGCAAAAGGCGGAAACAGTCAAGATATTTTTGCGAAAATTTGTCAAAACATTTACTTTTTTGGATTGACTTTTTGCGATAAATCGCTAATATGCTATGTAAATAGTGATGTTTTATGGGATATATCTTAATGAAAAAAATCCTTTTTTTGACAATTTCCTTGTTTGCCGGCGCTTTTTCTTTTTTGCCGGAAGCTTTAGCCATCAGACCGTATATCGGATTTGATTATATGTATTCCGATTATAATTTTGACGACAGCGAAGGAACGGACGGACGCTGGCTGGAGCAGAAATTTAACGGCGGGGCGGCGTCTTTGGGTTTGGAACTAAACAATAATCTGGCAATTGAAGGCTTTTACCAGATGACAGACAGAAACAACTCCCATATATCTGATTTTATGGTTACCGGAGACAGATTGGAAACAAAGATGAAACTGCGGGCTTACGGCGCGGATATTGTTCGTACGATTATTGATATGCATTATCTTGAGTTTTTTGGCTCCATCGGCGTTGCCAGATATGAAATGGATACGACAAGAACATATACGCTCGGCAGCATAAAAGAAAAAGAGAAAATTTCAACAGATTTTGAGGCTCTGCGTCTCGGCGTCGGCGCTCAAATCAATATCACGCCGAATTATGCCATCCGCGGTATGTTCCGCTATGCACTGACCAACGTAACAGAGGTGGACGATATTAAAGAACTGACTGTCGGTCTGCGTTTTTATTTTTAATTTTCGGGAGCCGGATTACAGCTCCCTTTTTTATTTCTCACCATCTTTATCACAGGCTTGTTTTAAGCTCTTATCTGCATAGGAAATATTGCAGCAAAAACACGCAATAAAAATTCTTTATTCCTGCCGTTTTAACAATAATGCATAAAGATAAAATACGTTATTTTGAAAAATTTAACTTGCTTTTTATTTTTTTTAATTATAATTCAAAATCAGGTTGTCAGCGTAGCTCATCAGGATAGAGCACCGGTTTCCTAAACCGGGGGTAGTGGGTTCGAGTCCCGCCGCTGACGCCATTTGTTTTGGAATAACGCTGTTATTCCAACAAAATTTATCACAGTATTTTGCCGCCGTAAAAAAACTGTTGCAAAAATTTTTAGTTTAATATAAGTTAGCGTCAGTTTGGATAGATGGCCGAGTGGTCGAAGGCGCACGATTGGAAATCGTGTGTACCCCCAAAGGGTACCGTGGGTTCGAATCCCACTCTATCCGCCATTTACAAGAAAGCCCTCCCTTGCGGAGGGTTTTGTTGTATTATAAAAAAATTAAACTTTTACAAATAGAATGTTGTTCATGACAATAAAGCTTTATCACTATGCTCCGCGAGACAACACTATAATGAAAGATGGGATATTATCCGTTTCACGTATCTCGCATGATTTATTTTATTATGCTCATCGGGCAAAATCGGATAACAGAAACGACATTTTGCAATGGCTGGACGCCAGTTTTTCAGGACGTTCACGTTCTGTTTCCTGTCTGACCGAGCCAATCAGGTGGCAGGGAAATGACCCGATGCTTAAGGATTTTGTTGACAGCAGAGTATTATTTTCTTTTGATGCAATGCAACTGTTACAAGACGGAATCATTGAGTCAATATGGTGTAAAGATGGTTCTGAAGCAGGTGGCATTAATGAAAAATTTTATCAAGTTTCAGCAGAAGAAATTGATTTTTCCCCGCTAAAATGGGAAAAATGCGACAAAAGCAAGGGGCTTTTTTTTGCCGCCGTCCGTCATTATATGTTGGTTTTAAAAGACGGGATTATTCCTTCTCATTATTTGATTCAGGAAAAATAATATGGAAGAAAAGGGAATTTTAGAAACTTTTTTCAATACCG
This sequence comes from uncultured Pseudomonadota bacterium, assembly GCA_949300375.1. Taxonomy (GTDB): domain Bacteria; phylum Pseudomonadota; class Alphaproteobacteria; order RF32; family CAG-239; genus MGBC133411. Next base: position 16,654 of record CASGEB010000015.1, on the reverse strand, counting down.
ACATCCGAACAATTGTTTTTGTTGTTTTGGAATTGATTGTTTTCGGTTTTGCCCTTTACTTTTCCAACCGGGCATAATCAATTTTGGGAGAAAAACGAATGAAATTGTATTATCGCTCACTTGAAAAAAAAGATTTAGCCAAATGGGAAGAACTGGCCAAACCTGAATTTTCCGAGGAAGATTTTTGCAGTCGTGATTATCTGCTTAACCGATGGAACAGCACTAAGGGCTGGGTTCTTATGACGCCGGAAAAAGAATGGATCGGCTGTTGTTTTATTAATTTCAAATTTCATGAATACAATCGCGGCGGGGTTCATTTTTTGGAGTGGTGCATTTTTCCGAAATTCCGTAAACAAGGATACGCAAAATATCTTGTAAAATTGTGTTTTGACAGTTCGGCCGGTTTTCAAAAAAGCATTTGCATTCATCCGGAAAACAGCGCCTCTACGGTATTAGCCCGAAAATATGGTTTTAAAGAACTGGAAATGCATAAATGCTGGATGGTTTTTATATGTGATAAAGATTTTTATCCGCCAGAACTTGTGAATTTGGATATTTCTTATTGTAATGAATAAAGGTATGTTTTTATGAAAAAATATTTGATTGCTGCAGTTATTTTAGGAATTTGCGGTTTGATTTGGGCTTTTTTGATAGAGCCGTATCTTTTGTCTGTTCGCCGCTACAGGCTTGGTTTTAGCGATTTTAAAGGGTTGAAAATCGTTTTTGCCAGCGATTGGCATATTGCCCCGTGGGAGAATTGGCGGCTTAAGAGAATCGTCCGTAAAATCAATGCTCAAAAACCGGACATCATTATTTTAGGCGGTGATTTTGTTAAAGGACACAAATTTTCTTCCAGTATGAAAATGGAAAAAATTGCGGCAGCGCTCGGAGAACTTAAGGCTCAATACGGCGTTTTTGCCGTGCTAGGAAACCACGACTGGTATATGGACGGAAACAAAATGCGTCGGGAGCTGGAAAAAGCCGGCATTACCGTTTTGGAGAACGAAAATATCCGTTTGAAAATTGACGGGAAAGACTTATATATCGCCGGGTTGGCCGATGACAAAACCCGTTCGCCGGATTTTATCAGAGCGCTTGACAAGACGGATATGAAAAAAACGCTGTTGGTTTCTCATACGCCCGATGTCTTTGACCTTATTCCGCAAGAAATCCCATTGACTTTATCCGGGCATACGCATGGCGGGCAAGTCGCCGTTCCGTTTTACGGTCCGCTGCTGGTACCGTCAAAGTTTGGTCGTCGTTTTGCCGGCGGAGAATATCATGAAGATGGGCGGCGGATTATTGTCAGCCGGGGACTCGGCACCAGCATTCTGCCCGTCCGGTTTAACTGCCTGCCGGAAATTTTGGTTTTAGAATCTCCGGTTGATGATTGACAAAGCCGTTTTTAACCCATCGACCGCGGCAGAAACAATTCCGCCGGCATAACCGGCACCTTCGCCGCAAGGAAAAATCCCTTTTACAGGGCTTTCAAATTGTTCGTCCCGCAAGATTTTTACCGGCGACGAGCTTCTGGTTTCCACGCCGGTCAATACGGCTTCCGGCATTGCGAATCCGTGCAGTTTTTTATCCATTTCCAAAATGCCGAGGCGGAAAGTTTCCATAACATAATCCGGCAGAACTTTTCCCAAATCGCCCCAGACGACACCGCAGGAATAACTTGGCGTTACGCCGGCCGCACCGGTTGAAGGGCGGTTTTGCAAAATATCCCCCAAAAGCTGCGCCGGTGCTTTATAACTTTTGCCGCCGGCAAGATAGGCCTTGCGCTCAAGTTCCCTCTGCCAATACATTCCCTGCAACGGATGGCCGCCGCCGAAATCTTCCGGCGTTACTCCTACCAACAGGGCAGAATTGGCGTTCTCCTTATCTCTGGCATAATAGCTCATTCCGTTGGTAACAACTCTCTCCGTCTCAGAAGCGGCTGGCACAACAACGCCTCCCGGACACATACAAAATGTATAAAGAGATCTTCCGTTCGGCAAATGAACGGATAATTTATAATCAGCCGCGCCCAGTTCCGGATGGCCGGCAAAGGCATGATAAACCGCTTTATCAATCAGTTTTTGCGGATGTTCAATCCGGACACCGACAGAAAAAGCTTTCGGCATCAGCGGGATTTGTCTTTTATATAACATTTCAAAAGTATCGCGCGCGCTGTGTCCGACCGCCAAAATCATCTCCCGAACGGGATATTCCGCCAGATTTCCGTCCGGTTTTTTTATTTGTACGGCCTGCAGTTTTCCGTTTTTTATAACCAGGTCTTCCAACCGGTTTTCAAACAGATATTCTCCCCCCAAAGCAACGATTTTTTCTCTGATTTTCGGAACCATCAGCGCCAGCTTGTCCGTTCCCAGATGAGGTTTGGCCAAATATAAAATATCTTCCGGCGCTCCGGCGGCGACCAGTTCGGCAAAAACTTCCGCCGTATAACAGTCTTTTTTTATTCCGGTCATCAGCTTGCCGTCTGAAAAAGTTCCGGCGCCGCCTTCTCCGAACTGAACATTGGAATCGGGATTAAGGCGGCCGCTTTTCCAGAAAGTTTCAACATCTTTTTGACGTTGCGAAACCGGACGCCCGCGTTCAATAATCAACGGCCGCAATCCGGCTTTTGCCAGAGCCAGACCGGCAAACATTCCGGCCGGGCCGCTGCCGACAACCATCGGGCGAAATTCTTCTTTCTGACAATGCGGAATTGTTAAGCTTTCCACAACGGCTGCTTTTTCAACAAAAGGATAAGGCTTTTCGAACAAAATCCTTGTTTCTTCCGGCGTCTCCAACTCAACTGTATAAACAAAAAAGGCCTGAGTCCGGCTGCGGGCGTCAACCGCTTTTTTAACGACTCGAAACCGGCTGAAAGGCTCCGAGACCCGCAATATTTTAGAGACAACGCCCGGCAATCCGGATAAAGGAAGAGAAAGGGGCGTTTTTATGTTACTTATTCTCAGCATAAAACTTCCGATAAAAAAAGCTCCGGTATCATAACAATAGCCGGAGCATTAACATTTCGCCAAAGGTTATTTTACATAAACATGGACTTCGGAGGCTTTGGCCGTATCGCTGGTGCGAGCAGCCAAAGAGATTTTATCGGCGCCGACGCCCATATTTATCATCTCCTGAAAGACCATTGCCGCATTGTTTTGGGCATTGTTTTTGGAGAGCTGGCTGCCGCCGGCCGGGCTGACCGACACAACCTCAAACATCACATTCGGTTTTTTCTGGATTGCGCTGCTGACAGCCTGTTTCAAACCATCCTGAAAGCGAACGTCCTGTTTATTAAATTTGGCAACAAACAACGGCGAAGCAGAATAACTGCCCGACTTTGCCACTGACGAAGAAGTTGTCAGCAAAGCCGGCGCCGCAGAGGCATTACGGTAATAGCCGACGGAATTGTAGCTGCCGACTTTGATGGCGCTGTTTAAGTCAACAATGTTATTGCGAGCCGTTTCAACATACTGCTGCTGGCGCAGAATGTCATTATTCAGCTCGGCAGAAAGACTATTGAACAAAATGGCGGTCTGATTGGTTTCGTTTTCCAGAATCCGCAATTGGCGGTGATCTTCATCAACCGCACCGGAAACTCCGTAAGCAGCCTTAATGGAATCGAGCAAATAGGTTGTCATTGCGGCATCTGAGTTAACTTTTGCCGCCAACTGATTTAAAGCATTTGTATTGGCACTCATAACCTGAATATTGTTTTGAGCCGTTTGCAGCATCGCATACATCTGCGGGTTGCCCGGCGTTGTGCCGACTTGGAGCTTGGCTTCTATCGCACCGATGACTTTATGATATTGCAGAGCATTATTAATGACAGAAGTTCTGATTTTTTGCAGTTCGTCATTATATTTGCGGATAGAATCCTGAAGCTGGGTCAGCTCGCTGCGAAAACCGATGACTTTCTGCCCGACAAAAGTTCCGGTGTTTCCTCCTTCGGTGATTTCCAACGGTTCAAAATTGGTAGTACCCAATTCAGGAAGAGGCACAGAAGAACTGGCGGCAACTTCTTCCTGAGTATCCGAGCCGAAAAGCGAAGGAAAAATTGCATCCGATGTATATGAACATCCGCTCATTCCTATGGCGGAAATCAGGGATACAAACAATTTTCTTGATACTTGTTTCATTAATAATGACCTTTTTTTAATAAAGTTGGTGTGCAATCTGCTGCTTATTTCAGTTAATTTATAAAGAAATTTTTATAAAATAACAAGTAAGAAATTGAAAAAAATATAAAAAATCCAATTCCTTTTGAATAAGCACCCTGGCTTGGGGTCATTGTATAGCGAAAATAGTTTAAAATTCTTTTAAATTTGAAAAATAATGCTTGCAAATTAAAAATAAAAGCTGTATTAACTTCTCTGTTGTTGAAGTTAAATGCACCCGTAGCTCAATTGGATAGAGCATCTGACTACGGATCAGAAGGTTGTGAGTTCGAATCCCGCCGGGTGCGCCATTAAAAAGCTCCTATTTTCGGAGCTTTTTTTGCATCTGAAAAACTCGGCTCGGTGGTTCATCGTCAAATTTAGGGGCAGAGGTAAAAAATTATAAAAAAAGAAACGCGAAAAGGCTGCCTTAAACGTAAACAACCCGAAACTTACGGAATTTTCTGTGGGATAACCGGCAAATAAAAATTTTGCTTTTTATTAAATTACGTTATTGATTTCTGGATTAAATGACGTTAGGTTATAGTGTAATAAATGTTAAAGAGGTGAGTTAAAGTGACTAGATCTGAATTAATTGAAAAAATTGCTAACAAAAATCCGCACCTGATGCTGAAAGATGTTGAAAGAATTGTCGCGGTTATTTTTGATACGATTATTGCTTCGCTGGCAAAAGGCGAAAGAGTCGAATTCCGCGGCTTTGGCGCTTTTTCCGTCCGCAACCGCAGTTCCCGCATTGCAAAGAACCCGCGTACCGGGGAGCAGGTCAGCGTCGAAGAAAGAAAAATTCCTCATTTCAAAATCGGAAAGCAATTGTTTGAACTCTTGAATAATAAATAATTTCAGAAGAAAAGGCTCCGCTACATGAATTTTATAAAAATGCTCATAGGTTTGCCGGTTATTGCCATTGTTTTGGTTTTTGCTTTTGTAAACAATGATTTGGCTTTGTTTAATTTATGGCCTTTTTATATTGAAATTACCGTTTCACTCAGCGTGGCCATTGTTTTTTTCATCTTGTTCGGCTTTTTGTTCGGCTGGCTGTTTACATGGTTGTCTTATGCGCCTGTCCGCAAGGCTCTGCGCCAGCAGAAAAAGCAAAATAAAAAGCTTAATAAAGAACAGGAAAAACTGGTGAAAGAAGTTCAGGGACTCCATGAGAATATTGAAACCCTGAAAGCCGATGAGAACAAGATTCCGAAACCTTCTTTCAAAGACAGGCTCAAAAATATCTTTGGCAAGAAAAAGCAGGATATTTGATTTTTGTATTAACAATCAGGTTATAATGTTATGAACTGGCTTACAGACTTCGTTCGACCGAAGGTAAAAAAAATATCACAAAAAGAGATTGCCGACAATCTTTGGACCAAATGTCCGAACTGCGGGCAGATGCTCTTTTCAAAAGAACTGAAAAAAAGTATGTATGTCTGCACAAAATGCGGGCATCATCTGCGCCTGTATGTGGACAAGCGGTTAAAAATGCTTTTTGACAACGGAGAATATGATGAAATTTCTCTGCCCAAAATCAAAGAGGATCCTTTGAACTTTCGGGATTCAAAAAAATATACCGACCGTTTGCGCTCTTATCGTAAAGCAACCGGCAATGACGACGCCATTAAAGTCGCGCAGGGCGAAATCGGCGGCATTGTCTGCGTCGTAGCGATTATGGACTTTTCGTTTATGGGCGGTTCCATGGGAACGGCTGTCGGAGAGGGAATCGTTAAAGCAGCAGAGTTGGCGGTTAAAGGAAACCATCCGTTGATTACGGTAGCAGCATCCGGCGGCGCCAGAATGCAGGAAGGAATTTTATCTTTGATGCAGATGGCACGGACGACGGCCGCCATTAATATGGTCAAAGAAAAAGGCCTGCCGTTTATTTCTATTCTGACAGATCCGACAACCGGCGGCGTGTCGGCGTCTTTTGCTATGCTCGGAGACATTCATATTGCCGAGAAAGGCTGCGTTATCGGTTTTGCCGGCGCCCGCGTTATTGAGCAGACCATCCGGGAAAAACTGCCGGAAGGTTTTCAGCGTGCGGAATACTTAAAAGAGCATGGTATGGTCGATATTGTGGTTGAACGTTCGCAGATGAAAAACGAACTGGTTAAGGTTATCAGTATTTTGATGCATCAGAAACCACGGCTTAATACGCTGGCTATTACGGCCGGTTAATCGGAATCAGCTAAAAAAATGCCTTGCCGATATTTTTTGCAAGGCTTTTTTTATTGCCTTTTTGCCGGGTTATCCTAAAATATTGCCAAGATAAGGAGTGCAAAATGAAATTATTAATTATCGGAATGCTTGGCGCAGGAAAATCGACCCTGGCTTATCAACTGGCACAAAAACACAAATTGCCGGTTTTGAGAATCGATGAAATCAGCCGCGATAAAGAAAACGGTTCTTATTATCCTTTGGAGCAACAATACCAAAAACTGGATGATTTTGTACTGAATCACGAAAACTGGATTGCAGAAGGATGCCAGAAGTATCTGTATGAACGTTTGAAACCAACCATGGTCGTTTATTTGAAAGTATCCCGCCTTACAGCAATATGGCGTTTTACAAAACGATTTTTTCAGGCCAGAAAACTTATCGGAAAACAAATTGATCCGGCGCTGCCGGTTCAGGCTTATCATTACCGCAAGCCTTCGCTGAAAAAGATTCTGCAATGGGATGCCGACAATAAAATCATCCGGCAAGAAATTGAAGATTATCTAAGCGCCGGCGACAAGTGTTTTATGACAATAAAATCGACAAAGGATTTGCACGAATTGTTCAAAATCCTCGACGGGGAATAAAATTGGCGGAAGAAGTTATGAGAAGGATTTGTATTTGTGTTTATCATCCTTTTATGTTAGTATTGATTTATATTTGCAACTTGCGAAGTATCCTATCATGAATGAGAATTTGCTTATACAAGAAATGGACATTAAAGAAAAAATTGTTTTCCTTCAGTCTTTTATATATCTTATCCGAACAGACGGAAAAATTGACCAGGCAGAAAAAGACTTGATTGCCGAGTTGATTAAAAGTTATCAAATTGCTCCGCAATATTTTGCCGGGATTAACAATGTTCCGGCTAAAGAAAGCTTATTAAGTTCACTAAAAGAGACTGTTCCTAATCGTATTCACGGGTTGTTTCTGCTTAAAGAACTTCTGACCATTGCTAATATTGACGATACATTGGCAAAGGAAGAAATTCAATTTATAGAATCCGTTGCAGAAATTCTAAATATTGAAAAAGAAAAAATTTTGCAAATAAACGGACTCATATTGGAAAGAAAAGTCTGGCTGACAAAAAATGAAATGGTTATGGAATATAATTCAGCCAAAGGAGAATAAGCATGTCTGAACTAGAAGAGAAGTTGAAACAACAGGAACAAGAAGCAAAAAAAGAAATTGATTTGTATAAAACGGTATATTTTCAAAAAGATACCGTACCAGATTTATATGCTGCTGACGGAATGGCTGGTGGGTACATTCCTAAATATAATTCTATCCTTATAATGCATTTTGAAGATGAAAAGGTGCAAAAACAGATTTCAAAAGATTTAGATGTGTTTTTACAACATGAAACTCAACATTATCTTAATGCTCAAAAAGGCTGTGGTTCTTCGAATCTTAATAGCAATGTTGATTATGAACAATTTTATAAACTTTGTATGGCTGATGAAATTTCTGCCAATATGGCCGAACTTATCTATTTGCGGGAAGAATATATTAAGACGAAAGATATTAGTTTATTTGACAAACCCAATGGCAATTTTACCTTTTATAAAGAAGCCATTCAAAAAGGAGAAATTGACCCTTTAAGTTCCGATCCGGAAAAATTTGAGAAAGATATGTCGTTTATTATGAACGGAACGCAAAAAATGTGGATGGAAAATTACGCCCCATTCTATGCATCAAACCATACTTTTTTTACTTGTTGTTATGTTCTTAATAAAGGACAAGATATGGTTCCTAATAATAAAGAATATTCAAAGCAACTTGATTTGATGTATACTTTGGGAGGGATTAACTTCAATAAATATAATAATCAAGATAATTTTAAACTTCCTAAGTTGGCAAAAGAATTTTTTGAAAAAGGGTTCGATAAATTAACAAAAGACGAACTTTTATTTTTATCTACAGCAAAAGAAAACTCAGAAGACATAAAACGCGGAGAAAAGGTAGTTCATTTTGATTGGAATCCAGACAGACGCGTTTCTAAGGTTTTGGAAGAAAAAGTTTTGGACATGGATAAAGAAATTATCACAAAACCTCAAGAAAAAATTCAGCAGACAGATACTGTTTCCAATAAAACTACAGCCCTTAAGCGCTTGCAAGAATTGCGCGGATTGTCATCTTTCGGCAATGAAAAAAATGTCCAGCCAGGAACCAGAACTATTAATTACAATAATGAAATGTTACGCAAATATGCCACGTTAAGAGGGAGATAAAAGCTTTTAGGCCACAGATTTGAACAGGTCTTTAATCTTGTCAAAAAAGCCTTTTGCCTCGGGCTGGCAATTATCATCTTCGCTTTCGGCGCGGAACGCCTCCAACAGTTCTTTTTGCCGGGGCGTTAAGTTAACCGGCGTTTCAACCCGCGTTTTAACAAACAAATCACCGCGGCGCTGCGAGCGGATGATTGTCATTCCCTGCCCTTTGACCTTATACACCTGATCATTCTGCGTACCGGCCGTAATGCTCAGTTCGATTTTCTCACCGTCGATAGAAGGAATTTCTATTTTTCCGCCCAGCGCAGCACAGGCCATAGAGATTGGAATCCGGGCATATAAATTGGCGCCGTCGCGCTCATACAGCTTATGTTCTTTAACGGTAATAAAAACATATAAATCGCCGTTTGCTCCGCCGCGCAGGCCGGCCTGCCCTTCCCCGGCTATCCGCATACGGGTATTGTCTTCAATTCCGGCCGGGATTTTGATTTTAAGCAGTTTTTCTTTTGGATTAACGCCCCGTCCGCCGCATTTTTTGCAGGTTTCTTTGATAATGCGTCCGGTTCCTTTGCATTTCGGGCAGGTTGTTTCCAAAATAAAAAATCCGCCCTGAGTTTTGCGGACTTTGCCGCTGCCGTGGCAGGCGGAGCAGACTTCCGGCTCTTTGCCGTCGGCCGTGCCATGCCCATGGCATTCATCACAAACTTCCGTCGTCGGAATTTTGATTTCTTTTTCTACACCGGCAAAAGCTTCTTCCAGGCTGATTTCCAGATTATAACGCAAATCCGCGCCGCGTTCGGCATAATTTCCGCCTTCAGCGCCGCGTTTGCCGCCGCCCATAAATTCGGAAAAGATATCGGAGAAGACATCGGAAAAACCGCCGGAACCAAAATTAAACTCAAAACCGCCGAACGGATTGCCGCCGCCCATACCGGCGCCCTGCGTAAAGGCCTGATGTCCGTAACGATCATAGGCCGCACGTTTCTGTTCGTCTTTTAAAACTTCATAAGCCTCGTTGATTTCTTTGAATTTTGTTTCGGCTTCCTTATTTCCCGGATTGCGGTCCGGATGGTATTTCATAGCCATTTTGCGATAGGCTTTTTTTATCTCTTCGCCGCTGGCGTTTTTGTCGACTTCCAGCAACTCATAGTAATCTTGTTCCGTCATTTTTCCGCCTAAAAACTTTATGGTTCTGTAATTAATTACTATTTAGGGGTTAAAAATGTCAAAGTCAAGCAATTCTGCGATTTTTCTTAAAAAGAAAGGCTCCTTTCTGCGGAGCCCCGAAAAATATTTTATTCAATTACTTCTTTAGGATAGATGCCATACAAATTCTGCCGGCTGACCCAGCCGTCTATCGAATCGAAACGAATATGGCAGAAACTTTTTTCTTCCGGACATTTTATGACTTCTCCGACAACCTCGTTTTCCACTTTGGCAATTACTTTGGAATTGTAATCCGGCTTGGCATAAATGTTGTTTTCTCCCGGCGTAGATACTTTAACCGTTCGTTTGCCGGTCAGCATTGCCTGGTGTACCCAGGATTCCGACCCCTGCCAGTCTTTGATTTTACGCCAAAGTTCAAATTCGGCAATAATCTCGACCGGCGCATATTTTTGCATATAGACCCATTCTATCGGATAGCGGCTGCCGGGGCCGGAACGGGCATTTACCAACTCGGAACGCAGGGACACAAAACGCGGCAGCCTGAGCCCGCTTTCGCTTTCGTCATCGGCTGCCTGAACCGATTGCGGCACGGCAAACGCCAACAATCCCAGAAAAGCAAAAACTACCGCTTTCATTTTTATCCCCCGTCTTAATCATTTGTTATTTTATTTGCAGATATTATGACTAAATAAAATGAATAAAACGTAAAAAATTTTAATAAGGAAAAAATAAATGGACATTATTCAAACAACCCAGGATTTGATGCGTTTTCGCACCGAAACCGGCAATATTTCCGAGATAAAAAAATGTCTGGAATATTGCAAAAACCTGTTTGCCGGACAGGATGTCAAAGGCGGAATTTTTGAATATCCGGCAACATCTCCCGTTTTGTTTCTGGCCAATGCCGATACAAACGATTTTGACGTACTCTGCCTTGGGCATTTGGATGTTGTGCCGGCAAGCGACGATATGTTTGAGCCTAAAATTGCCGACGGAAAGCTTTATGGACGCGGAGCGCTGGATATGAAGTCTTTTGCCGTCGTCGCCCTTAATTCTTTGGAATATGTGGTCAAAAACAATTTAAACCTCAAATTCGGGGTTATTCTTTCGACCGACGAAGAAAAAGGCAGCGCCAGCACCCATGCTTTTATGAACGCCCATCCTGACCTGCGGGCAAAAATCGTTTTGGACAACGATGTGGGCGGCGATATTGCAAAAATTGTCAGCAAGTGCAAAAATCCGGTCTTTGTCAAACTTATTTCCAAAGGCAAAGAAGCGCACGGTTCAACACCCTGGGAAGGCATAGACGCCAATGAGCAGCTTATGCAGACCTGGGCTAATATTCGCAAAATTTATCCGTATTATTCCGCAAACGGCATTATTCCTGACGACAAATGGATTGACACCGTTCATTTTGCAAAAATCAACGGCGGCGAAGTTTCCAACGTTATTTCCAACGAGGCGGAAGCTCTGCTCGATTTCCGGCTGACCGAAAATTCAAGCGTTGAAAATCTGCACAAGAATCTGGACAAATGTATGGTTCCGGGCGTGGAATACAAAATTGTCTCCGAAAGCACGCCGGTTGTTATGGACGAGAACAATCCGTATATTCTTGATTATAAAAAATTCGCCGAGAATATTCTGGGGCGCCCGCTGGAATTTGAACATATCGGAGGGGCAACGGATTCCCGCGCTTTTGCCGTACGCGGCTCAATTGTGATTATGCATTCCGGTACCGGTGAAGGTATGCATACGCAGGGGGAATACGCCGAAATCGAATCGATTAAGCAAATTGCCGATATTCAGATTAAGTTTCTGGAGAAACTCGGAAAGTAAGGAAAGAAAGAGAAAAAGGGGGAGTTTGTTTTCCCCCTTTTTAATTTCCCCCCAAGGGAGATTTTTTCTATTTTTCTATTTCTTGTTTTGTTTTCTTCATAGAGTTGGTTATTTTTATTGTTACTTTTTGTATGCCAAAAAGTAACCAAAAAGGCATCCCTACGCTCATTTGCTAAGGTTTCAGAGCAAAATTAACCTCGCTACGCTCTCTACCATTGTGCTTCAATTTCAGTTTTTGCTCCAAAACCTAAGCCAT
>CASGEB010000015.1:0-4775 GCA_949300375.1 uncultured Pseudomonadota bacterium | reverse complement strand
ATTTGCTAAGGTTTCAGAGCAAAATTAACCTCGCTACGCTCTCTACCATTGTGCTTCAATTTCAGTTTTTGCTCCAAAACCTAAGCCATTCGCAAAGGGCATCCCGCCGTGCCGGATGAGAGATTATATAAGAAACTGTCATTCTCGGGCTTGACCCGGCAATCAACAGGCGACGGTCCGAGCGGTCAGTTGTTAACATTATGCCTTAGAGACCGCGTTGCTATGGCGAGGTTTATGGGTGATATTGTGCTTTGAAGGATGGATCCCCGGGTCGATGCCCGGGGATGACAGAAAGAAAAAAACCGGGGTTGACAGAAAGAAAAAAACCGGGGATGACCTGCACGGCAGGTGCGCGGCGGGTTGAAAGCCCCGTGCTCCAGAGACCGCGTTGCTCCGGCATTTTCTGTGAACTAGATTGTACCTTGAAGTTATTGCCCGGGATAGTCTTGGGCGTTGATGAGTTTTACTTTAAAGACTTTAACCTCCAATACATATTCTTTCATTCTCACTTTGAAAAATTAAGAAATCCTTCTGATTGAAGTTTGTAAAAATTATAAAATTCACTTTTCTTTTTTAATAAATCGGCTTGTGTTCCTTCTTCTATAATTCTGCCCTTTTGCATAACGACAATTTTATCCATATTCTTTAAGGTAGATAAGCGGTGGGCAATGGCAATGACCGTTTTACCCGCCATTAATTTTTCCAGAGATTTTTGAATATACATTTCGCTTTCGCTGTCCAGCGCCGAGGTTGCCTCGTCCAAAATCAGAATCGGCGCATTGCTCAGCATTGCCCTGGCTATTGCTATGCGCTGCCTTTCGCCGCCCGAAAGCAGAACCCCCTTGTCTCCGACAATTGTTTGATATCCTTGCGGAAGTTCTTTGATAAATTCATCGCAATAGGCCTCTTTGGCAGCCTCCATTACGGCTTTGTCCGAAGCCTTTACATTGCCGTAGCGGATATTTTCCATAATGCTGCGGTTGAAAAGCAGCGGATCTTGCGGAATGAACGCCAGATTTTTTCGCAGGCTGTCCTGAGTAACTTGGGAAATATCCTGGCCGCTAATCGTAATTTTTCCGTTTTGTACATCATAATATCTTGCAAGAAGTTTGACCAAGGTGGATTTTCCCGAACCCGATCTGCCAACCAGACCGATTTTTTCACCTGCTTTTATATTCAGGTTAAAGTCTTTTAACAGAAAAAGTTTCCCTTTATATTTAAAACTGACTTTTTCAAATTTTATTTCCGGCGTTTTGATTTTTAACTTTGCGGCATTCGGAACATCTTCCACTTCATGAGGGCGGAAAAGAAACTCTACACCGGCTTTTATTTGCCCGTAATTTCTGAAAATTCCGCTCATGCTGTAGCTGAAAGACTTGGTCGCCGTCGTCAATACGCCGACAGACATTATGATAAAAACAACATCCGCCACATTCAATTCGCCATATTTCCAACAGGCAAAAGCCGCGATATAAAAATTCAGCGCCATAATATCATAAATAAAATTGTTTTTATAAGTTGCTTTGGCACGATAAAATTTTTCCTGCTTATCCATACGCAAATATTCTTTTAATCTGGAAAACAGGTATCTTCTTTCATATTTCATATTAGAAAAAGCCTTAACCGAGGCGGCATTGTTTAATCCATCAAAAAATATTCCGGAAACCTCGCTTTCTGTTTCGGCGACCTTTTGAGAATTTGAAATAATCTTCCAGCGGCTCCGGCTCGTTATCCAGCCGAAGAAAACCGTTACAGCCAAAAAGAATATTGCCAAATATATATTCATAAAGGCAATAATGCCGATGCTCAGAAATATATTTACCAGGTTCATGCAAAAGCCGACGCCGACGCTCTGTAAATCAATAATTCCATTTAAAACGGCATTTTGCATCTTTCCGATATTGCCGCTTTTTTCTTCACTAAAAAAACGTAAAGAATGTTTATGAATTTGTGTAAAGATGTCTTTTTCATACAACGCAACCATTTTCGGCATATATCTGGCGTCGGCAAGATGTGCCAGGCATAATAAAAAACTTCCGGCCATAACCGTAATGAAAAAGGCTGCCAAAAGGATTGCCATTTTATCGAAAGGCACTTGTTCCGCATTAAATTCCGACATCAAACCAACAAGCTGAGCACTGAAATAGGCATTCAGCCTTGAGGTGGAAAAGCTTAAAATATAAAGAACAAAGGAAATAAAGAAAAAGAATTTTACTTTTTTAAGATATTTGCAGATTAAATTTATCGCCGTCATTATACCATCCCGGATTATAAGATAATAATTAAGTTTATGGCGCATTATGCCGCCCGTCAACGGAAATGTGGCAGATTTTTTTGAAAAAAAAGAAGAGGCGGTTCACACCGTCTCCTCTTTTTGTGATTCAAGGACAGGTTTATTTTACTTCCTCAAAGTCGGCATCGACAACTTTTTCATCACCGTTGCCGCCGTTTTGAGCCTGATCAGCACCGGCGCCCGCATCCGGCCCGGCCGCACCGGCCGCCTGAGATGCTTCAGCCTGCTGTTTGTACATAGCTTCGCCCAGTTTTAACGAAGCCTGCATCAAAGCCTCTGTCTTCTCTTTGATTGAAGTAATATCGTCGGTTTCCAGAGCCGATTTCAAAGCTTTTACGGCTTCTTCAATCTGAGATTTTTCATTGGCGCTGACTTTATCACCGTGTTCTTTTAACGTTTTCTCAGTAGAATGAACCAGAGATTCACCCTGATTTTTGGCTTCTACCAATTCTTTCTTGCGTTTATCGGCGTCGGCATTGGCCTCGGCGTCTTTGACCATCTTTTCAATATCGGCATCAGACAAACCGCCACTGGCCTGAATGCGGATGGCCTGCTCTTTGTTGGTTGCCTTATCTTTGGCCGAAACGTTTACAATACCGTTGGCATCAATATCAAAGGTAACCTCAATTTGCGGCATACCGCGCGGCGCAGGCGGAATACCTACCAAATCAAACTGACCAAGCAGTTTGTTGTCGGCAGCCATTTCTCGTTCACCCTGGAAAACGCGGATGGTTACAGCCGTCTGACCGTCTTCAGCCGTGGAGAATACCTGGCTTTTGCGGGTCGGAATGGTGGTATTGCGGTCAATCAAACGTGTGAAGACGCCACCCAAAGTTTCAATACCCAAAGACAACGGGGTTACATCAAGCAGCAAAACGTCTTTGACATCGCCCATCAAAACACCGCCCTGAATAGCGGCACCGACAGCAACGACCTCATCCGGGTTAACGCCTTTATGCGGCTCTTTGCCGAAGATTTCTTTTACTTTTTCCTGAACTTTCGGCATACGGGTCATACCACCGACCAGAATGACTTCGCTGATGTCGCTCGGCTTTAAGCCGGCATCGGCCAGAGCCTTTTTGCAAGGTTCAACCGTACGGTCAATCAGGTCATCAACCAAAGATTCAAGTTTGGCACGCGTCAGCTTGATGTTCAAATGTTTCGGGCCGGTTGCATCTGCGGTAATAAACGGCAGGTTAACTTCGGTCTGAGTTGTGGAAGACAGCTCAATCTTAGCTTTTTCGGCAGCTTCTTTCAAACGCTGCAGAGCCAGACGGTCATTTTTCAGATCAATACCGGACTCTTTTTTGAATTCTTCAGCCAGATAATTTACCAATCTCTGGTCAAAGTCTTCACCGCCGAGGAAAGTATCGCCGTTAGTAGATTTTACTTCAAAAACGCCGTCGCCGATTTCCAAAATGGAGATATCGAACGTACCGCCGCCGAGGTCATAAACCGCGATGGTGCCGGAAGTCTTTTTATCCAAGCCATAAGCCAAAGCGGCAGCCGTCGGCTCGTTGATGATACGCAAGACATCAAGTCCGGCAATCTTACCGGCGTCTTTGGTGGCCTGGCGTTGGGAATCGTTAAAATATGCCGGAACGGTAATAACGGCTTTTTCAATTTTTTCGCCCAGGTAGCTCTCGGCATATTCCTTAATCTTTTGCAAAACAATTGCCGAAATTTGCGACGGAGCATATTTCTGCCCTTTTACTTCAACCCAGGCATCGCCGTTGTCGCCCGGAATGATTTTGAACGGAACCAGCCCCTTGTCTTTGGCAACTTCTGCAGAATCATAACGCCGGCCGATAAGACGTTTGATGGCAAACAATGTGTTTTCCGGGTTGGTTACGGCCTGTCGTTTGGCCGGAAAGCCAACCAGACGCTCGTTATCGGTAAAAGCAACCATTGACGGCGTTGTTCTGGCGCCTTCGGAGTTTTCCAAGACTTTGGCTTCTCCGCCTTCCATAACGGCAAAGCAGGAGTTGGTGGTACCCAAGTCAATACCTAATACTTTATTGCTCATATTTTTGTCCTTCTTTCACATTACTAAATGATTGTCTCATTTGTTATACTCATATATAGGTAAACAAAATTGCGGATGCAAGTTTTGAAAAGACTTTTTTGTATTTTTTGAAAAAAATTTGATTTTTATGGGTTGCGGGCCTGACTTTGGGAATATTATTCTTTATTTGAATACATAAGGAATTAATATGACCGTTTTACGGAGAGAAGAATTCCTTGTTATGCATTAACCTCAATAAAGGAGCGGAAAATGTTTGATAATCACAATTTCAATAACGAACAACGGCCGACGCGCTGCAAATTCGGGTTAAAGTTTACGCCAAAGCCCGTAAATCCCGAACTTTCGGTTCAAGAAAACATAATGAATTTTATTAACGACTACCGCCAATGGGAAAAAGAAAATCAGCAACCGGATTATTCTCATCTGTCTACCAGAGAGGCGGTAAAGCAGATAGTT
>CASGEB010000014.1 GCA_949300375.1 uncultured Pseudomonadota bacterium | reverse complement strand
GGCGTCGCATTTCAGATAATGATCGTCGCGGGAACAGGTTCCGACTTTTGCATAATATTGCGGACATTCGCCGGAAGAGTAATAGGTATATCCCTCTTTCTCGCAATATTCAGTATCGGAGTTTATGTTCATATTAATATCGCCCTGCACGACGTCTTCGTCCATACAGTCGGGCAGAAAACAAATTCCGGCATAGGTGGAGGAGGGGAGAAAAGCCAATAACGCGGTCAGACAAACCGCGGAATTAAGTTTCATGTGTAGCATAGTATTATCATTTCTCATCGGCTTTCTCCCTTATAAAAATTCTTTTCTTATGTCATTCTCGTGTCATTCTCGGGCTTGACCCGAGAATCCAGGTCAATCATAAGGCTTCTTTTTTTATCTGGATTGCCGGATCAAGTCCGGCAATGACAATTAAAACCAGCCGCCCGGGGATGACAAATATTTCAAAGCACTTTGTCATTCACAAATTCCGTCATAGCAACGCGGTCTCTGGAGTACAGTGTTTTCAACTCGCCGCGCGTCTGCCGAGCAGATGGATTGCCGGATCAAGTCCGGCAATGACCATTAAAACCAGCCGCCCGGGGATGACAAATATTTCAAAGCACTTTGTCATTCACAAATCCCACCGGAGCATCGCGACCACTGGAACACAGTACATTCAACTCGCCGTGCGCCTGCCGTTGCCTGTGGATCCCCGAGCCTAAGCCCGGGGACGACAGGAGACGTGGGTGCCACTCCGAAACAAATCTTCGGAACAACATCAAGATTACTATAGCACAGTAAAGTCTATATGTCAAGCATTATTGAAAAACAGGGGGAGGATTTTGGCTAGAAAAAACTGAAAGAAAATCCCTGCCGCGATAATCGGCAGGGACAGGAGGTTATTCGATAATATCGGGTTTTGCCCGTTTGCGCATAATCGGGTCAAGAATCCGTTTGCGCAGGCGCAGGGTTTTGGGCGTAACTTCCAGGAGTTCGTCTTCCTGAATGTAAGAAAGCCCTTGTTCCAAAGTTAGTTTGCGCGGCGGAATCAGATCAATAGCCTCGTCTTTGCCTGCAGCGCGGATGTTGGTTAACTGTTTGGCCTTGCAAGGGTTGACTTCCAAATCATTCGGCTTGGTATGTTCGCCGATAATCATTCCGGTATAGACCGGTACGCCCGGGTCAATAAACATCGGACCGCGATCCTGCAGTTTCCACAAAGAATAAGCAATGGCCGTTCCGGTTTCACTGGAGATTAATACACCGTTGCGGCGGCCTTCAATTTCGCCTTTATAGGGTTCATAACATTTGAAAAGACGATTCATAACGCCGGTGCCGCGTGTGTCGGTTAAAAATTCGGAGTGATAGCCAATCAAACCACGGGACGGCGCATTGAATATCAGACGGACTTTGTTGCCGACCTGAGACGGAATCATTTCTATCAATTCACCGCGTCGGCGGCCGAGTTTTTCAACCACGTTTCCGGAAAATTCTTCATCCACATCAACGACAACTTCTTCAATCGGTTCAAGCAGGGCGCCGTTTTCGTCGCGTTTCATCAGAACGCGCGGACGGGAAATGGACAGTTCGAACCCTTCGCGGCGCATAGTTTCAATCAATACGCCGAGCTGGAGTTCACCTCGTCCGGCGACCTCAAAGGAATCTGTCGAATCGGTGCGGGAAATCCTTAGCGCAATGTTTCCCTCGGCTTCTTTGCACAGCCTGTCCCAAATCATACGAGAAGTAACTTTGTCGCCTTCGCGGCCGGCCAAAGGAGAATCGTTGATTGAGAAAGTCATGGCCAAAGTCGGCGGGTCAATCGGCTGGGCATGGATGGCCTGAGTAACATCCAAAGCGCATATGGTATCGGCTACCGTGCCTTTGACAATTCCGGCCACGGCAATGATGTCTCCGGCGTGGGCTTCTTCCAGACTGTCACGGGTCAGACCGCAGTAGGCCAGAATTTTGCTGATGCGGACGCGTTCGATTTCTTTGCTTTCGCCGTTTAAGACTTTGACAGTATCGTTAACGTGCAGGGTTCCGGACTGGACTTTGCCGGTTAGCAGACGCCCGATGAATTTGTCGGCTTCCAAAGTGGTAGCCAGCATGGAGAATGGAGCATCGGGGTCGCAGGCCGGCGCCGGAACATAAGAGCAAATCAGCTCGAACAGCGGAGTTAAATCTTTTTTCTCATCCGTCATCTCCTTTACGGCCCAGCCGTTGCGTCCGGAAGCGTAAAGCACCGGAAAGTCCAGCTGTTTGTCATTGGCGTTCAGACTGACGAACAGATCAAATATTTCATCCAAAACGGCGTCAACACGGGCATCGGCTTTGTCGGCTTTGTTGATGACGACAATCGGGCAGAGGCCGAGTTTTAAGGCCTTGCCGAGAACAAACTTGGTTTGCGGCATCGGGCCTTCGGAAGAGTCAACAAGCAGAACAACGCCGTCGACCATAGACAGAATGCGTTCTACTTCACCGCCGAAATCAGCGTGTCCCGGCGTATCAACGATATTAATATGTGTGCCTTTCCAATTGACGGAAGTACATTTTGACAGAATTGTAATACCTCTTTCACGTTCGAGGTCATTGCTGTCCATGACGCAAGTTTCAACTTTCTGGTTTTCACGGAAGGTGCCGCTTTGTTTTAACAAGCCGTCGACCATTGTGGTTTTGCCATGGTCTACGTGGGCGATGATGGCAATATTGCGCATTTCCATTGTGTTATTTCTTTCATAAAACTTGTTAAACTTTTTTCGGCACAAGACTATACGGCCGGTCAACAGCCGGCAAAAAATGCCTGAAAAAAGATTTTGGTATAAATTCGTTTTCACAATAGCAAGTTAATTTTAAATTTCAAGAATTTAGTGCAGAAAAGCTAAAATTTTTTTTGACAATTAAGGCAAACAATTATACTTTGTCATCAGAAAGAATATTTTTATTTTATTATTAACGTTAAATTTTTATCTCTATGAACAGGTTTGAGTTCTTAATGCCCTGGCTGTTTGTTTTCAGTTGTATAACAGGGCTGGTTGCTTTGATTCTTATGGGAATCCACCATTACAGGTTTCATTATGCCTGTCAGTTTTGTTATAAAAGCTGCAATACAGGAACAGACTGGGCCGAAAACAGGATTATGCACGTTTTACAGACGGTGCTGGCGGCGGCAATGTGTTTTATGGCTTTTTATTTTTGGATGTTTCATGGGTGGAAGCTCTGGCGGAGTTGTGCTTTCGGGTTAATCGGCCCGTTGGCGCTGACGTTGTTCTGGGAGGGACTGATTATGGTTTTGGTTGCCGTTATCGGTCCGCAACATAAGTATAAATGATTAAAAAATAAAATTATGATTGCAGTAATAATTGTTACTCTTGGAATTGGTCTTGCCATTGCTCTGGCGGTGATTCCTTTACTTGACGGCTTAGATCGTTCGGGGTCTTATGCTACATTGTTTGTGGTCGGTATGAGAGAATATTTCAGAGTCATTGATTATGAGCGTAAGTTTAATGTTCCTGTTTCTATTTTGCGCAGTGTATTGGGTTTTTTAATCGGGTATAATGTGCAGGATGTAGTGGGCGCCTATGGTTTGGGCTGGGGCAGTATTATTACTTTGTTTTTGGCAGTGTTTGCTTTCTGGGCAGCAAGGCCTGTCCTGCGGATGGTGGCTTATGCAATCTTTTGGGTTTACAGAAAAACAAAATGTTCTCCATTCTAAAGTTAAAAGCGGATCTTTCGGGGTTCGCTTTTTTGTTTACTTTTAGTCTGAAATCTGTTACATTCCCCGATGATAAATTAAATTATGTTGTTTTTATTATTGAATTATAACTATGGAAAATTTTTTGTTTTTATTCAGAATCGCCGGGAGTGTGGTTTTTTTTGCAGGTGTGCTGTTGGTTATAAGCATTACCTGGTGGTTGTATAGAAGAGACACGAAAAATAATCTGAAAGCTGAACGGATTTTTAAACAGATTCAAAAAAACGGCTTAAAGGATGGTGCATATGAAATTGAAAACGTGCGGGTCGTTGTGGAAAAGGATGAGCAAAATAAAGAAGTTGCGGTAAAATTTTCTTTTCCGGTCTCTGATGGGTTTGAGACAAAACTATCCAGCCTTTCTTTTCATTGTATGCTATCAGGGGCTTTGCTTTTTGCCGGAGGGACAATCGGATGGTTTGAAAATAAAGAACTGTGGATTTTATTGTTATTATGTTGTCCGGCAGTTCCTTTTATTACTCTCTGGGTATGCGTGTTTGTCATTAAGCTGTTGCGTATTTTGGTTTATTTTTTGCAGCTGCTTGTTGCAAGCATACTGCTTTTTTGTTTTCAGCTGGTTTTGTTTTTGGCAAGATGGTTTTTCAGGTTGAAAAGAGCTTGAAAAAACAAAGGCGTTGTTCAAAAGAACAGCGCCTTTTGCCATTTACAGACGTTTTCCGTATTGCAACAGTTTGTTACGGACAAAACCCCGCAGGCTGACATCCGGGCGCGCGCCGTAATGGCTGATGATTTCCGCCGCGGCGATACCTCCGATTAAAGCGCAGGTTCCCAGAGAGCGTTCCTGAGTATAACCATACAGAAATCCGGCGGCGTATAGATCACCGGCGCCGGTTGTGTCGACGATGTTTTCGACTTTTTCCGCCTCTACAAAAGTTTTTGTTCTTCCGTTAACGATAACCGAGCCTTTGTCGCTGCGGGTAATGGCGGCGATTTCAACCTCGGTTTTTATCATATCCAGCGTTTTGTAAAAATCCGGTTCCTGAAACAGAGCTTTGATTTCTTCTTCATTGCCGAACAAAATGTCTACCGAATCGGAAATTAATTTTAAAAATTCTTCGCGATGGCGGTCGACACAGGATTTGTCAGACAGACTGAACGCAACTTTTTTATTGTGTTTATGTGCCAGTTCACAGGCTTTTTTGATGGCTTCTTTTGCTTCGCCTTCGTCCCAGAGATAGCCTTCAAGGTAAACGATTTTTGTGCTTTTGATGATGTTTTCGTCAATGTCTTCTGCAGAGAGCTTTGCCGCGGCTCCCAAATAGGTGAACATGGAACGTTCGGCATCGGGCGTTACCAAGACGATACTGCGTCCGGTCATCGGTCCCTGGTTGAGCGGCGGGGTAAAGAAATCTACGCCGGCACCGCCGATGCTGCGGCTGAACTCCTGGCCGAGTTCGTCATCGTGGACTTTGCCGATAAAGGCCGGGGCGCCGCCCAAAGAAGCCAGCCCGGCGACGGTGTTGGCCGCAGAGCCACCCGAAACCTCACGTTCCGGCATAATGTCGGCATAAATTTTGCCGGCATCTTGGGCATTAACCAAAGTCATTTCGCTTTTGGCCAGCTTGCGTTCGGACAAAAAGCCGTCTCCG
This sequence comes from uncultured Pseudomonadota bacterium, assembly GCA_949300375.1. Classification (GTDB taxonomy): domain Bacteria; phylum Pseudomonadota; class Alphaproteobacteria; order RF32; family CAG-239; genus MGBC133411. Next base: position 30,637 of record CASGEB010000014.1, on the reverse strand, counting down.
ACTTTGGCCATCACGTCAACCATTGCATTACCGATTCCGACAACGTCATAAAAAGTCGCGTCTCTGTTTGACATTTTGTGTTTTCCTTTTATGTTTTTTATCGTTTTTTTATATTTATTCTTTTTTTGCAGAAAAGCAAGCAAATAAAAAGGCTCTGTCTTTACAGAACCTCTTTATTTATACAGGAAAATTCATCAACGGAATTAGTCGTTGGCGCCCGGGCAGATTTTTGCCTGCTCGGCATTGAATTTAATCCATTTTTCATCAGCTTCGCTGTCCGGGCTGATGGCTTCCTGCGGGCATTCGGAAATGCAAACGCCGCAATCAATGCAGGTATCGGGGTCTACAACCAGCTGGGTTTCGCATTCATGAAAAGCGTCAACCGGGCAGACATCAGCGCAGGATTTGCATTTGATGCAGGAATCGTTAACTACAGAAACCATTTATTATCTCCTAAAATCAATTGATTTGTTTCAGTGCGTAATTTATCCAAATTCGCAAGAAAAGCAAGCAAAAAATCGATTTGTTTGTGTTTAAGTCTTGCGAAAAACGGTTTTGTTTCCCATATATCTGAATAAATAAAAGTTATTGGAGGAGATTGATATGTCAGAGAAAATGAATTTTCAGGCAGAAGTCGGAAAACTTCTGGATATTGTGGTCAATTCTTTGTATTCGGAGAAATATATCTTTTTGCGAGAGCTTATCTCCAATGCTAGCGATGCCTGCGACAAGCTGCGCTATCTGGCGCTGACGAATCCGGATATTGCCAAAGCCTCGGGAGAGTTTAAAATCAAAATTACTCCCGATGCCAAGACAAATACTTTGAAAATTGCCGATAACGGCATCGGCATGAATAGAGACGATCTGGTCAATCATTTGGGGACGATTGCAAAATCAGGGACGGCGGAATTTGTTAAAAATGTCAGCGACAATGGTTCGGCGATGGATTTAATCGGACAGTTCGGCGTTGGCTTTTATTCGGCCTTTATGGTGGCCGACAAAGTCGAAATCCTGACCCGCAGAGCCGGAGAGGATAAAGCATGGTTTTGGACTTCTAACGGACGCGACGGTTTTGAAACCCGTGAGGCAGAGAAAGAGGGAAACGGTACGGAAATCAAGCTCTTTTTGAAAGAGGACCAGAAAAATTTTGTTGATACGATTTATCTGCGGCATATTATCCGCACTTATTCCGACCATATCGGGTATCCGATTGTTTTGTGTCTGGGCGAGGCCGGGGAAGAAACGGTTAATACCGGGTCGGCTTTGTGGGCGCGGCAAAAAAGCGAGATTACGCAAGACCAGTATAAGGAATTTTATCATCATATTTCCAAAAATTTTGATGATCCGTGGCTGACGCTGCATTTTAAGGCCGAGGGAAATATTGAATATACCGGCTTGCTTTTTATTCCTTCCGAACAACCGTATGATTTGTTTCAGCCTGACAGCCAGAACGGCTTGAAACTGTATGTCAATAAGGTTTTTATTTCCGAGAAGGTTGAAGAACTAATGCCGCATTATCTGCGTTTTGTCAAAGGCGTGGTGGACAGTTCCGATTTGCAGCTTAATATCTCGCGCGAAATGCTGCAGCATAATGCTTTGATTGAAAAAATCAAACACGGTCTGGTCGGACGTTTGCTGAAAGAGTTGAAAAACCGTGCCGCAAACTATGACGATTATATGATTTTCTGGAAAGCTTTCGGGGCGGCGTTTAAGGAAGGCATCTATGAAGATTTCGGCAACCGCGAGGAGATTGCCGGCTTGTCGCGTTTTCTTTCAACACATGATTTGGAGAAGTTTACGTCGCTTGATGAATATATCGAACGGGCGAAAAACGTTAAAATCGGCGAGAATAATCAAAAGGCCATTTATTATATTACCGGCGATGATGTTAATGTTCTGGCAAACAACCCGCAGTTGGAAGCCTTTAAAGCCAAGGGAATCGAAGTTTTGCTGCTGACGGATCCGATTGATGAATTTTGGACGCAGACTCTGCCGAATTATAAAGGTTTTGCCGTCAAACATATTTCGCAAGCCGATATCGATTTGGCAATTGAACGGAAAGCTCAGAAAGCCGGCGACGGCGATATGGAAAAGCTGACCAAGATGATGAGCGGGATGTTTAAAAATGATGTCGGAAAAGTTACGACGACGGAACGATTGACAAGCAGTCCGGCCAGCCTGACCGTGGAGCAGGGGCAGATGAGCATTCACCTGGAGCGGCTAATGCGCAACCATCAGCAGCAGACGGCTTTTGCCAGCACCCGAATCCTGGAGCTGAATCCGTATCATCCGCTGATTATCAAATTGGCAGATATGATTGGAGACGAAAAGCAGAAAGCCAAAGTCGAAGAAATTGCCAAGATTATTCTTGATCAGGCCAAAATTGCCGAAGGCGAGCCGATTTCGGATCCGGCCTTTTATGTGGCAAAGTTGAGCGATTATATTTTGAAAGCAATATAAAAGAGAGAAAAGGGGGAGTGTTTCCCCCTTTTTTAATTTTCCTCCAGGGGAGTTTTTTCTGTTCCTGTCTTTGCTGTCCAGATACGCTTGCCTGCTTCCTTTATATATTCAAGTAACCGATATCTGTAGAGTAAACTTTATTTTATGAGCTTTTTTAAGCTGTTATTAAAACGATATTAATCTTTTGTCGTTAAAATTTTCCATTATAAGTCTATATATGGAGAATTTTCAGATGGTTTATGCGCTGGCCGGTTTTGTTTTTGGCATTCTTATTCCTTATATATCGCGGCGGTTTGCCAAGTTTATGCCGGCAACCATGGCTTATGCGCTTTATCGGATTGTTTGTCCGGGTAAAAAAGTTTCGGCAGAAAAACGGCGGAACAACTGGCATTATGCCAAGATGGTTTCTCAATACCGTTGGCGCGGCCTTATGTGGGGTATTCTTGCCGCGGCTCTCAGTTATGGCGTTTTTTATGAATGGGGCAGCCAGCTTATCTGGTGGAAACTGATTTTTATCTGGATTTTGCTGCTGTTGGCCGAGATAGACGGGAGGATTATGCTGTTGCCGGACATTCTGACGGTTCCGCTGCTGCTGCTTGGTTTTGCTTTTTCGGCGTTGTCCGGTTTGTGGACGATGCCGTGTGATTCTGCTTTGGGTGCGCTTTTTGGTTATTTTGTTCCGGCTCTGGTCAGCCTTTTCTTTGTTTGGAAGAATAAAGACGCTTTCGGCGGCGGCGATGTGAAATTGCTGGCGGCAATCGGCGCCTGGCTGGGCATGGAGAAACTTTTGTATACTATTATCGGCGCCTGTGTTTTGTTTGCCGTATATGCGGTTATTATGCGCAAAAGGCAGGGGGCTTTCGGTCCGGCACTTTCGGCGGCGGCGATTGCGGTTGCTTTTTATTATTTTTAAGATAAACAGAGTTTGAGGGTGAGAAAAATGGTTTTCTTTGATTTGAAAAGTTTGAAAAATGTTCCGGCTGTACAAAAGCTTTTTCCGAAGGAAGACAAGCGCAAGCTGAAAAAACTGGTTACCGGCAAGAATTTTGACTTGTTTATTATGTCGATTATTCTGGCTGATGCCGTGGTTTTGGGGATGATGACGACAGATTTTTTCCGGGAGCGTTTTGAACAGGGTTTGTTTTTGCTCGACCGCCTGTTTATGGGAATTTTTATTGTTGAAATGATTATGAAAATTTATGCCGAGCAGCGTGATTTTTGGAAATCCGGCTGGAATGTTTTTGACTTTGTGATTGTGGCCGTGTCTTCTGTTCCGGCGGCGAGTTCGTTTATTATCATTCGGAGTTTCCGGCTTTTCCGGATGTTTAAATATTTGTATCAGGCCTCCGGGATTAATAACATTATCAGCACGTTTTTGCTGCTTTTGCCGGTATTTGCTTCTTTTCTGGCGGTCTTTGCCGTTTTCTTTTATGTATTTTCAATTATTGCCGTCAGTCTCTACGGAGATATTTTTGTGGAGTTTGCGACGCTGGGCGCTTCAATGCAGGTGATTTTGCAGACTTTTACCATGGACGGCTGGGCGGCCGGAATCGCCAGGCAGGTTATGCGGATTTTTCCGCAGGCATGGATCTTTTTTGCCGCTCAGAAAATTGTTCTTTTCCTGCTGCTTGGCAGCTTTTTCCTGACAGCGTTCCGAGTGCTGGCTCAGCCGCAGAAAAAATAAGCTTTTCTTCCCTGCATTTTCCGGTGCAGGGATTTTTTTTGTTTTTTTTGCCGCGGCTGCTTGACTTTCTAAAACTAAATTCCTAATTATCCTTTTAGATTAAGAACAGATAAACTTTTAAGGAGTTGACAGATTATGAATATTAAACCTTTGCATGACAGAGTTTTAATTAAAAGACTGGAAGAAACAACCAAAACCGCCGGCGGGATTATTATTCCCGATACCGCTAAGGAAAAACCGAGCGAAGGCATTGTTGAGGCCGTCGGAAACGGTTTTAGAGCCGAGGACGGCAAAATCGTGCCGATGAGCGTTAAACCGGGTGATAAGGTTTTGTTCGGCAAATGGTCCGGAACGGAAGTCAAAGTAAACGGCGAGACCCGTCTGATTGTTAAAGAGTCAGAGATTTTGGGCGTGATTGAAGAGTAATTTTAGTGGATTTTTTTTAGAAAGAAGGAAGGAAAGTTAAAATGGCAGCAAAAGATATTGAATTCGGAACTGATGCCAGGGCAAAAATGTTAAAAGGCGTGGAAACTTTGGCAAGAGCCGTTAAAGTTACGCTCGGGCCGAAAGGACGCAATGTGGTTTTGGACAAGTCTTACGGCGCACCGAAAATTACCAAAGACGGTGTTTCGGTTGCAAAAGAAGTCGAACTTCCCAACAAATTTGAAAATATGGGCGCGCAGCTGATTAAAGAAGTTGCCCAGAAAACTGCAGATAAGGCCGGCGACGGTACGACGACTGCAACCGTTTTGGCCGAAGCAATCATTCGCGAAGGCTGCAAAGCCGTTGCCGCCGGAATGAATCCGATGGATTTGAAACGCGGTATTGATATGGCGGTTGAAACTGTGGTTGCGGATATTAAATCCCGCTCAAAAGATATTAAAACCTCGGAGGAAATTGCCCAAGTCGGTACGATTTCCGCCAACGGCGACCGTTCAATCGGCGAATATCTGGCTCAGGCCATGGAAAAAGTCGGCAATGAAGGCGTGATTACGGTTGAAGATGCCAAAGGCTTGGAAACCGAACTTGACGTGGTTGAAGGTATGCAGTTTGACCGCGGTTACCTTTCTCCGTATTTCGTTACCAATCCGGACAAGATGACCTGCGAATATGAAAATCCGTATATTATGCTGTATGATCAGAAAATCAGCAATCTGCAGCCGATGATTTCTATTTTGGAGGCGGTTGTTCAAACCGGACGCCCGTTGTTGATAATTGCCGAGGATATTGAAGGCGAGGCTTTGGCAACACTGGTTGTCAACCGTATTCGCGGCGGTCTGAAAGTTTGTGCCGTCAAAGCTCCTGGTTTTGGCGACAGACGCAAAGCCATGCTGCAGGATATTGCTATTTTGACCGGCGGTCAGGTTATTTCCGAAGAACTGGGCATGAAGATTGAAAACGTTACTTTGGATATGCTCGGTACGGCTAAGAAGATTGAAGTCAATAAAGACGATACGACAATTGTCGACGGTGCCGGCGAAAAAGATTTGATTGCTGCCCGCGCCGCCCAGATCCGCAAGGAAATTGCCGATACGACTTCTGATTATGACCGTGAAAAACTGCAAGAACGTCTGGCCAAGATTTCCGGCGGCGTTGCCGTTCTGCGCGTCGGCGGGGCTTCAGAAGTTGAAGTTAAAGAGAAAAAAGACCGGATTGACGATGCGTTGAACGCCACGCGCGCGGCCGTTAAAGAAGGCGTGGTTGCCGGCGGCGGCTGTGCCCTGATTTATTCTTCCGGCGCTTTGGATAAACTGACGCCTGCCAACCAAGACCAGAAAGTCGGTATTGATATTATTCGTAAGGCTATTCAGGCGCCGCTGCGTCAGATTGCCGAGAATGCCGGTGTTGACGGTGCGGTTGTGGCCGGAAAACTGATGGAATCAAAAGATACCAACTTTGGTTACAATGCCCAGACCGGCGAATATACCGATATGGTCAAAGCCGGTATTATCGACCCGACCAAGGTTGTTCGCACGGCTCTGCAGGATGCTGCTTCGGTCGGCGGCCTGTTGATTACGACAGAAGCCATGATTACCGAACAGCCGCAAAAAGAATGTTCCTGCGGCGGCGCTGCTCCGGCAATGCCGGGCGGAATGGGTTTCTAACGGCCTGATTTGATGAAAATCCTCCGGATTTTTAATTCGGAGGATTTTTTTGTTATCTTTAAATTAACTGAAAAAGAATTATATTAGCATAAATGAATAAAGGAGACGAGTATGCCTGATTTGGTTGATTTGCAGAAACTCAGGAAAATGCGGGACAACGGGCGCATTACAATTGAAGAATATGACAAAGGTGCCGAACGCTTGTATCAAAAATCTATGTTTCAGGCCGGAGAGCAGCAGGCGGCCAAAAACGGCGCGGTTTATATTTTGCTGGCAGGTTTTTTAGGCGTTACCGGAATTCATAATTTTTATGCCGGATTTTGGGGGCGCGGCCTGATACAGCTCGGGTTGAGCCTGACTTCCTGGCTGTTTCTCTTTTTACCGCTTATTTTGGTTGTTTTTTGGGTGTTGACAGAGATTTTTTTGCAGAATAAGGATGCCGCCGGGAATTCGTTTGGCGGTAATCGTTCTCTGATTGTCGGACTGCGTATCGGAACGGTATTGTGGCTGGCCTATACTTTTTATACAACCTGGAATAATAATGAGTTTATCTGGCAAGATGGCGGTGCGGTTGTTGTGGCGGATGAGGATATGGCATAGGGTTTGGGGTGAAACGGAAAATTTTATAAATATAAAAAAAGCCTCTTTATTCAAGAGGCATTAAATGGAGCGGGTGAAGGGATTCGAACCCTCGACATCAACCTTGGCAAGGTTGCGCTCTACCCCTGAGCTACGCCCGCATCGATAGAACGAGTAATTAAATATCACATCCAAAATAAAATGCAAGCATTTTTTTTGTTGTTTTTCTATTTTTTTTATTTCTTGTCATTATTGTTTTTTTATGTTACGGAAAAAACGTATAATCATTATTATTGAAGTATTATGGAAAAGGTTTTAAACACGCAGTTATGGCCGGCACTTATCGGTTTGATTGTGGTTATTTTGCTTGTCAATGCCGTGACTTTTTACAGATTGTGGAAAGCGGGAAAGTTGCCGAAGGATGAAGCAGAATCAAAATTACAAAAAATCGGGCTTAAAGGTGTTTTGGCGGAAGGGCTGGTTTTTGTCGGTTTTGCAATTTATTGTTTCGGCAGCGGCAATCTGAGTGTGATTGGAGGGGGTACAGTTGCTTGTATTCTGCCATGGATTGTTTTATTGTATCCTCAGGAAAAGAAGAAGTCCTGACTGAAAAAACGCCGTTTTTATATGAAAAACGGCGTTTTTTATATCGGTTTATTTATCAGATGAAAATGCTCTTGTAATTAAATTTGTTTTTATATATCACAATTTTTATATTTTATTAAAAGCTGAGGGAAAATTATGGCTAAAGTTTCTGTTTTGATGCCGGTTTACAATACGCCGGAAGAATATTTGCGGGCAGCAATAGAGAGTATTTTAGGGCAGACTTATCAGGATTTTGAATTTATCATTTTGAATGATGCGTCTACGGACGAAAATGTTGAGAAAATTGTAAAATCTTATACGGATAAGCGTATCCGTTATTATAAAAATGAGCAAAATAAAGGAATTTCTTATTCCCGTAACAGATTGATTGATTTGGCAAAAGGCGAATATCTGGCTGTTTTTGACCATGATGATATATCTTTCCCGGAAAGGCTGGAAAAAGAGGCTGCGTTTTTGGACAGCCATCCTGACGTAGGGTTTGTCGGGAGTTGGTATCAGGCTTCGGATAAAAATAAAATCAGGAAGTTTCCGACCAATGACCGGGAGATTAAGCTTAAATTGATGTCGGGATGTGTCGTTTCCCATACTTCTTCAATGATAAGAAAGTCTGTTTTGGTGGAAAACGGTATTTGTTATGAAGAAATTTTTAGTCCGGCGGAAGATTATGGTTTGTGGTTTCGCCTCTTAAGTAAAACACAATTTGCGAATCTGCCGGAAGTTCTGGTTATGTATCGTTGCTATCGGGAGAATACCTCTCATAAACAAAGTTATAAAATGACGTTAGCCTCTTATAAAATTTGGGATTTGATGAAAAAAGAAAATCCTGATTTATGGGAAATGGCGAAGAGTTTGCGCTGGAAAAAAAGAAAAGTGATGTTGTTGGGCATTTTTCCTCTGATTGAGATTTGTTCTGACGATAAAACAGATTATTGGAAGTTGTTTGGTTTTTTACCATTGTGGTCAATTCGGACGAAAACCGGTTGGAAAAAGCAAATTTTTTAGAATTTGATTTTTAAAAACTTGTTTTATCAATGAAAAACGCAGCATTGTTTGAGTGTTGCTGCGTTTTTTATTACAATTCTTACAGAAAATTCCGAGTTTATCCGGAGCGTTCATGTTAAAATACTCCGAATTAGCAAACAAGGAAACATATGCAGGAATAAAAAATTTATCTGGGGTTTCCTTTTGCAAATTTTTTATATGCTTCCAGTCTGAGTTTGTTTTTTTCTTTCTCATAGGGATCTCTAACTCTTGAAGGTTTTCGTGCTTTCCTTCCATTCCTGTTTCTAAATGCTGAGTCCAACAACTCTTCTTTTTCGGCAAGAACATCTTTATGTTCTTGTTGGGCTTTGTAGCGCTCGTTGCTTTTGTGTACTCCATTTTTAATATTTTCGCGGATTTTTTCTTCTCTTAAGCGCTGGGCTTTGATACGAGTCCAGTCTCTGGCATCCAGAATATTTTCCTGAATATACGGGTGTCGGTAGTCATCTTCAAAATCATCAAACCAGTGGTCCATTATTTCTTGGGCTTCTTCTTTAGTTTTTCCGTTCAGCATATCATCTTTAAAACCACCGTCCCAAACCCAATTTGTTTCATAAGATGAGGTATCCAGGCTTTCAGTAACTTTACCGTTTTCGATTTTTACGGCAAGCGATGTCGAGGCGCCAAAATCAGCTTCGCCTACACAATATTCCTTATATTCTATGGTCATAGAAATTCTCCTTAATTTTTTATTATAGTCAAATAATATCACAATATTATTAAACAAGCAATGTTTATTTTGTCTAAAATGTCGTGCCGGCGTATTTTGAGGCCTCATTGTTTGAAAAGTTGACTGCGGTGGTCGGTATGCTTTTTTTGTGTGCGGATATGATTTTTATTTTGCGTTCACGGGAATCTGCTGTAGTATATCCGGTGATAGTTTCATAGTGTAGGAGGTGTTGTTTTGTATTGTATTTTACAAAATGAACGCGATGAGTTGTTGTTTATCATAAACGATACGCACAGCCGCGAGGTTAATGAGCCGGTATTTGAGTATTGTAAAAATACCAAAACGGCGTGTTTGAAGAAAAATTCCGCCACAATTGTGGATTTGGAGCATGTGAACGAAAATATTGAAGATGCTTTATTGAAATCGGATAAGGTTTATCTGATTGAGCGTTCGGCGGAAGATACGATGTGCGACAACTATATTGCAAAAGTCAGGGTTGTTTAAAAGGTATTTATTTGATGAAGACTGATGTGTTTTCCGATTTTTTTATAGGCGGAGTCAAGATTTTTTGCGGAGATGACGATACGTCTCCTTTTCTGACGAAAGAAAATGCTGATTTGGCAGATGTTCTGCTTTTTATCCGAAATAAAGAATTGGAAAATGCAAAAGATTGTTCCGACCTTTGATTTTTTTGATAAAATTTCCTATATATATAGAGGAGATGTTTTTGGAAGGAAAATTTTTGGAACGTTTTTTATCATTTATATTTATGGCGGCTGCCGGTTTTTTGTTTTTTATGTTTTTGGGCGTTGCCCTTTATATCGGCCTGATTCTTTGTCTGGCGCTGGTGGCTTTTGTTTTTATCACGGCAGGAGCGGAAAAAGCCCAGGAATGGTGGCAGGCGAATTCCCCGGCGATTATCAACTGGTATCGACGGATGTGGGCAAAGTTTAAAAACTGGGGAAAGCAGAAAGGAAAACACGAAGTTTATGAAATTGACCCTGATAATATTGAACTCCTGACACCGGAAGAATATGACCGAAGAAAAAAAGACAGCCGTAATATATAAATGATTGATTTTTTTACGGAATCAAATAAAATAACCTTGCTTGGTGCGGTTTGTCAGGAGGTGGGCATGAAACACGTTATACCTATTATTCCCTGGTCTTATAGTCAAATTTTGGAAGGAAAAAAGAAAATTCAGCTGGCTGTGTTTGATAAGGTGGCGCAGCAAGTCAGAGTTAATGACGAAATTGAGTTTGAAAATGTTATTACAAAAGAGCGACTCTCCTGCGTTGTTAATGGTTTTGTGATTTTTGAAAATTTTGAGACGATGATAGATACGCTGCCGCCGGAGCTTTTCGGGTATGATAACCGGAAAGAGGTTAAAGTCCGGGTCAACCGTCTTTTTCCGAAAGAAGAAACCGAGAATAATTTTGCGGTCGGTTTTTTTATCCGCCCGATTTTGCCGGATGTTCAAAAAATCCGTTCCCCGAAATATAATTTTGAGCGAGTGCCTGAGCAGTATCAATATGCCCGGGGTTGAATTTGAGGCTGAAAGAGGTTAAATCCCCGGTATTATTGGATATGGAGGGCAAATATGAAAAAAGAATTGTTGGAAATGATTAAAAAACGCCGTTCAATCTATGATTTGGGAAGCAGAAAGGTTTTGCCGGAAGAGCGGATTGCCGAGATTGTGAAAGAGGCTGTAAAACATTGTCCGACGGCGTTTAATTCGCAGAGCGCGAGGGTTGTTGTGCTGTTTGGCAAAAATCATCAAAAGCTGTGGGATATTGTTTTGCAAAAGCTGAAAGAAACGGCTCCCCAGGACGGGTTTGCCAAGACGGAACTTAAGATAGCTTCTTTTGCGGCCGGATACGCAACAATTCTCTTTTTTGAAGATTTGGATGCAGTGGAAGATTTGCAGAAAAGATTTCCGTTGTATGCGGAGAATTTTTCAAAATGGTCGCTGCAGGCAAACGGGATGTTGGAATATATCGTCTGGACGGCGCTGGAGGCAGAAAATGCCGGAGCTTCATTGCAGCATTATAATCCGTTGATTGACGATGATGTGAAAAAAACTTGGAATTTGCCGCAGAAATGGCAGCTGCTGGCTCAAATGCCGGTCGGCAGTATAGAGGCTCCTGCGGGAGAGAAAAGCTTTTTGCCGATTGATGAAAGAGTTAAAATCTTTAAATAATGCTTGCCAAATTGATTATTTCGCCGTATAAACCAGTTCCATGGAGAGATGGCAGAGTGGTCGAATGCGGTTGACTCGAAATCAATTGTACTCTTTACGGGGTACCTAGGGTTCGAATCCCTATCTCTCCGCCATTCACAACAAAGCCCTCCCTTGTGAACTGTCCCCGGAAAGTTGGACAGTTCAACCTACGGAGATTTTCATAAATGGTGATGCGGTTTCAGTCATCGCGAACTTGTCTAACTTGCCGCAAACTTTTGAGTATATCTTTGCATCAGAGCTTGTTTTTAACACAGTTTTTATATCTATTGTAATCGAATGTATATTAGCAAATATTTATAAAAAAAATTTCAATATTATAAATATATGTTTATTGGAGTTTTATTAAAAGTTTTCCGGCAATTTTTTGTTGATTTTTTAACAAAAATGTTTAAGATGTAGTACATATAACTATTGGAGATAAGTGTATGTCTGCTTTTAAAGTGGCTTTCAAGGCTATAATTCGTAAAGATAACAAAATTCTCGTTATAAAACGTAGTGCAAAAGAAGAAGTGTTTGAAAAGTTATGGGATATTCCTGGTGGAAGAATGAATTTTGGCGAAATGCCTAAGGACGCTCTTATCCGTGAAATTCACGAAGAAACAGGTCTTGAGGTTAATATATTAAATCCATTTACAGTATGGTCTTTTATGGCTTCGGAGGATTTACAAGTAATTGGTATTACAATGCTTGCAGACTATGTATCTGGAGAGGTTAAACTTTCAGAAGAACATACTGAATACAAATGGATTGCCCCTAAAGAATTTGAGAAATTAGATGCCAATAGTAGTTTAAAGAAAGAAATTGCGAAATATGCAGCACGGTAATAACTTTATAATCCTTGCCACTCCGGCTCCTATAAGCCATAGAACCGCAGAAGAAAATCTGGGGCTTGGGTATTTGACGGCAACTTTGCGAGAAAAAGGCTATGAAGTAGAGATTGTTGACGGTTGGTTAACAGGCTTGACCCCGAAACAATTAGCTTCCAAAATCTTAACAAGGAAAAACCCACTATTTGTGGGTTTTTCCACATATCAATCAAATATGGATATGGCGATTCAGACAGTAAATGCTGTAAAAAAAGAACGAATTGATATTCCTTTTATTGCAGGTGGATTTGGTCCGACATTTAATCAAAATGATTTTCTTAATGCCGGATTTGATATAGCTGTAAGGGGTGAAGGTGAAGAAACTCTCCCCTTATTAGCACAACATTTCCAAGATAATTCAGTAAAACTAGAAGAAATAAATAATATTTCCTATAAGGATGAGAATGGAAATGTGGTTAATAATCCATTAGCCCCGCTTTCAACAAATTTAGATGAATTGCCTTATCCCGCTAGGGATACAATGCAATTTGCTATAGATCGTCGGACACCTGTTCACGTTTTAACGGCGCGAGGATGTACTGGAAGTTGTTTGTTTTGCAGTATTAACGCATTTTCCGTCTTTCCAAAACTAAAAAATATCGGCAAAGAAGTGTAGATAATATAGTTGGCGAACTAGAAAATTTAAAATCTATGGGAGTTCAACATATAAAAATAATAGACGATTCCTTTATTGATGGTAATAGAGATGAAAAATGGTGTGAAGATTTTGCCAATGCCATACAAGAGAAAAAATTAAAATTTTTACTCCGTGGTTCAATACGGGCAGATAAGATAACTGATAAAATTTTATTTAATTTAAAAAAGGCTGGTTTCTTTTCCTTTTCCTGTGGAATAGAAAATTTTTCGGAAACGGCACTGAAAAGAATGAATAAAGGGGCTAATTTGCAGCAAAATTTAAATGCCTTAGATTTATTTAAAAAATACCATATTTATGTTCAAGCAGGGCAAATTCTTTTTGATCCAGAAACAACACTTCAGGAACTCAATGAAAATTATCAATATATGAAAAAATATGATTGGATTATAAGTAAAGGCGTATTTACAGAAATGTTTGCTGCGGAGGGTACTTCATTTACTAAACTAATCGATAAAAAGCATTGGAAAACATCAAATACCCATCAAATGGGCAATTATAAATATCGGATAATTGATGAAAAAGTCAATAATGCTCACGATGCATTAAAAAAATGGCACATTTTACACATGGGTTTGTACGATAAAGCAATAGATCCATTAACATCTCCCAAGGCGTTGTCTAAAGAAGAGTTAAAAATATTTTATGATATTTATATGAAAATAAGACATAAGAACCTTGAGATTATGGGCGGTGTTTTAGAACGCGTTGAAAATCATGATAGGGAAATGCTTAAAGTCTTACCTCTACCAACGACAATATATCGTGATTTGGCAGAATGGAGTAAAGTAAATACTTTATATGTTCCTAAAGAAATCAATATGGCAAAAAAAATGGTATTTGCAGCTCATGAACCCGAAAAAGTTAAAAGATTATTAGAAATTTTGCAAAATGAACAGGGACACACTCTTCTAACGGCTGTAGAACAGACAAAGATAGCCCTAACGGAAAAAGAAAAAATCAATATTACATTAAATTTCCTCTCGGACGCTCCTGTCATTAGAACGGATAAAAGCAGCTTTGAAGATTCATTGCAAAATGATATAAAGAGAATTTCTGAATCTGTTCAGGAATGTTTAACACAAGCACAGGTAAAGCCTGAGGATATTCAACTCGTTGTACTTACAGGGGGATCTACAGAAATTCCTCATATTCAAGAAGTGATGTGTTCTCATTTTCCGAATGCCGAATTATCTCAAAGCAATAAGCTGTCCAGTGTAGGCTTAGGTTTAGCTTATGATAGTATGCGACGCTTTGGTGGAAACCAAGGAAAAGATGGAAATAATAAAGGAGGAATATCTCCAAGCATAATAAAAGACAGCTACTCACGATAATAAAAAAATCCCCTCAGCTGAACTGTCCCCGGAAAGTTGGACAGTTCATTGTGGAGGGTTTTGTTGTGAATGATGAGGATGGGCGGATTTGGACTCACGGGAAAGTGGGTTTGACTACCAGCGAAAGGTGGGCGGGAGAACGCCGGTCGGCTTGAAAAAGCCTCTCTGAAATGAGAGGCTTTGAGTAAAATTAACTAATGTAAAAGTAGGTTTCATTTCCGCTTGCCATAGCCATTTGTAACATAATATAAAAGTTATCAAGATCTTGGCTTGTTATGGGACGGTAGTTTTTTCCATTAAGTCTGTGGCATTTCAACCCGTTTCTGTTGCGATAGTCAAACTCTGCCCGGGAAATCAGAGTGCCTATTCCGTCTTTGGATATTTGTGTAGGGTAAATCTGAATTTCTTTTTGCAAATATGCGGGCAAGCTTGTCATCAGGGTCTGAGCAAAGACAACATATGTTTGCAATAATATGCTGTTCTTGATAAGTTTACCTATAATTTTTTGCTTTTGTTCCGGGCTTAATTTCTGAAAAAAGGTTAATAACAAAGCTTGTTCCAACTTGGTATCAGAATCCCAATATGCCTTTGCAAATATCTTAATAAGGCTATCAAACACCTGCTCATTTGCAGTGAAAAGATCACTTTTTTGATGTTCCAGCATTTTTTTCAGCTGCGAAATTTCGTCTTCTGAAAATCGAACATCTTTTTTGTCCAAAGTTTTAAAGAAAATAATATTCATATTTTATAAATTTAAAAATTAATAATTTATATACATATATTAAAAAGCAGTTGTATGTATATTCTTCTTATTGCAACGAGTCAATATAAAAATTATACCTTTTGTGACAAAATACTTGACAATTTTCGCGTGATGTCGTAGAAGTAGTTTGCTGTTTTATTATTTTATATTTTATTAATTTAAATTATGTGTTATGGAAAATGGTTTTAAGACTAAAATCGGAAAGTATGTGATTTTTGGTATTGCGGCGATATTTGTCGTAAGTTTGCTGATTTGCAGTATTTATGTTGTGAATCCGGGCTACCGGGCAGTTATGATAACTTTGGGTAAGGTTGAACCTCGTTCAATTGCCAATGGTATTGGTTTTAAATGGCCGTTTGTATCTACTGTTGTAGATATGAATGTGCAGACGAATGAGATGACGGACGTCGGGATAACCTATACCAAAGATGTTCAGACTGCCGAGATTAAATACACATTTACATACAATCTTAATCCCGAGAACGTATGGATGCTGTATGAGAGAGTTGGACAGGATTATGTTTCTAAAAAAATTGTGCCAATTTTGAACGATGTTATTAAAGATGTTATCGGAAAATGTCAGGCGCAGGATTTGGTCGCAAGCAGGGATTCTGCCAGAATCGCGATTACGGCTCAGCTGAAGGAAAGAATAGATAAGGTTTATTTTCAAAATTTGACATTTCAGATAATAAATCTTGATTACTCCGATGCGTTTGAGCAGGCGATTGAAAACAAGGTGATTGCTGCTCAACGCGCACAGGAAGCGGCGAATAATACAAACAGAATTACCGAAGAAGCCGAGCAAAAGAGAATTTCCGCCCAAGCCGAAGCTGATGCAATGAGAATTAAAGCCGAGGCTTTAACCAAAAACAAAGGTCTTACCGAATATGAAGCTGTGCAAAAATGGGACGGAAAACTACCACAGTATATGCTGGGGGATGCCGTGCCTTTTGTGAATTTGAACGGCAGATAAGGTTTGGTTAAAAAGAGCGCTGTTGAAGCGCTCTTTTTTCTATTTTAAATCCTGCCGAAAAATTACTTATATTCCTCGTCTGTTACGGGGGTGAGCCAGACGGGGTTGTTGTTATCGGCATTGGGTGTCAGGGCAATGTGGCTGAACCAGGAATCCGGTGCGGCGCCGTGCCAATGTTCAACATTCGGGGCAACTTTTACAATATCTCCCGGTTTTAATATTTCTATTTCCTTACCGCGGATTTGGTGGCGCCCCTCGCCGGCAGTGACCAGCAAAATCTGTCCGCCGGTGTGATAGTGCCAGTCTGTTCTGGTGCAGGGTTCAAATGTTACGTTTGCCACCGGCATTTTGAGTTCTTTATCGTAACCGTTTAGATTGGCAAGATATGATTTTCCGGTGAAATATTGGGCATAAGGGTTAGGTTCTCCTTTCGGAAAAACGGGACGGTATTCGCTGCCGGTGCCGGCGCAGGCGGCGAGCATTACTATTCCGGCAAGCAAAGCAAAATTTTGTTTCATGGTTATTCTCCCTGTTTATAATGATGTTATTTGCTTAAAGATTTTCCAAGTTCATAAGCCTGGCGGGGATAGTCGGTATGGTTGACCGCTCCGGCCGGCCAAACGCCGGGGGCGATGATTTGTCCGGCATTCTGCCAGCCGAGGTAGTTTAGCAATACGTTATAATGATTGATGATAACGCCTTCCTTTTCCGGAGAATTGTCTGCATAGGTCATAATTAAAGCAGCTTTTTTCGGACGGTGGATTTGACCGTTTACAGCATAAAAACGGTCAATCACGGTTTTTAGCTGGGCGGAAATGCCAAAGTAGTACATCGGTGTGGCAAAAACGACCATATCGGCATCAACAATATGTTGGCGGACAAACTCAAAGTCGTCTTTGAATATGCAGGGGCCGTTCATGCCGCAGGAATTGCAGCCGGTGCAGGGGTGAACATTTTTGAAGGCCGCATCAAACCGCAGAACCAGATGTCCGGCTTCTTCCGCCCCTTTGGCGAAATGATTTGCCAGTGTGTTTGAATTGCCGTTTTTACGCGGGCTTCCGGTTAAAATCAGTATTTTCATTTTGCCTCCGTGTTTTGCTGCTTTGGTTATGTCGGGCAGGGCGGAAAAAGCTGCCGCCGCCAAAGCTGTTTTTATAAAGTCCCGGCGTTTCATTTTATTCTTCTCCGCTTATAACAGACATTTCCGCCGTGAAACCGCCTTTTTGAGAATTCAGGTGTTCCAGCCCGCTTTCTACTTCGCCGAGTTCAATCAGGTTTTTGTCTATGCTGTGTCCGTGGTCTTTATAGAAAAAACCCAAATTTCCCCAAGGCGCATAGATAAACATTTTTCCTTTTTCTGCAATCATGCCGCGCGGCGCGTCGGTCAGTGAAACCGGTTTTGGAAAATCGGCGATTTTTTCCTGTCCGGCAAAGTCCGTGAATTTGAATGCGGCGGGCAGCATTTGAACAAGCCGGCGGGCGGCGGGATTGTCCGCCATCTTGACAATGACTTCTTTGTCTTTAAAGGTTAATCTTATTTTCATCTTATTGTTCTTTACGTTTTCGGCTTGTGCCAGCGTTGAGAAGAGACAAAAGCAGAAAGTTAACGCAGATAAAAGTTTTTTCATTGAAAAGGCCTTATTCGTAAATAGGCTTGTAGTTTTCAATTTGGGCTTCTTTGATGAGGTTGATTGTTGTCAGGGCATTCGGCAGACCGATGTAAGGAATCGCCTGGAGCATGGCGGCCAGGAGCGTTTCTTTGTCATTGCCGGCTTTAAGTGCTCCGACGATGTGGGCGCTGAGCTGTTTTTCTGCTCTGATTGTGGTTAAGATAACCAAGGAGAGCAGTTCCCTTTGTTTGATAGAAAGGCCTTTGCGGGTGTAGAAATCTCCGAAACAAAAGTCTGTCAGGGTATCGGGGACGATTTCTTTGTATTCAGCCGGCAGAGATGACATTGCTTCCTTGACTTCGCTGCCATAAAGGCCGGTTTGAATTTCCAATCCTTTGGTATGGCGGTTTTCTTCGGTTGTCGCGCCGGCGTTTTCAAGCGGCAGACTGATGTTTCTTTCTTTGGCAACTTCATTGAAAACGCCGATGGCGTTTAAGGTGCGGGGGAATCCGATAAACGGAGCGCACTGGTAAATTGCCTCGCGAATTTCCAGCGGAGAATTTCCGATGTTTAAGGCCGCGTTGATGTGGGCTTTCAGCTGAGGAAGCGTTTGCATGGTTGTTAAAGCAACGACGGTTATCAGTTCGCGTTCTTTATGATTCAGGCTGCCGGTGTAAAAGACTTCGCCAAAGATGTTTCTTTGCAATATTTCCATAAATTCGGGGTCTGTCGGGTTTGCCGTTCTGAGAGAACGGAAAAGCCGTTCATAAGTTTGGTCGGCGCGGTCGGCTCTGGTCATGGCGGTCTCCTTTGCATTTGTAACGGTTGAAAACAGGATTATGGGCAGGATTAAAATGTATTTAAATGATTTCATTTTTCTTTCTTCCGATATTGTTTAAAATTGATTTTATTATGATTGACGCGGGAGTGAAAGTCTAATATTGTTTTTTTATAAAACAATAAATTTTATTTATAGAGAGGGTATATGGAATTAACCCAGTTGCTGCAGTTTAAAACAATTGCGGAATGTAAGACGATGACAGAGGCGGCCGAGCGTCTGCATATTTCACAGCCGGCACTGAGCGTCGGTCTGAAAAAACTCGAGGTGGAGTTAGGCGTGCGGCTTTTTGAACGGCAGAAAAACAGAATCGTGCTGAACCAAGCAGGCGAACTGGCTCTTACCCATGCCGGAGCCGTCTTGGGCAGGGCGGAAGAAATGAAAAATGCTTTTCGCCAATATGCAGAAGAGAATAATGCTGTTTTTTTAGGATTTTGCGATCCCGGACCGATGCGCTTTTCTGTGCCGCTGCTGCAGCAGGCTTATCCCGATTTGAATTTGTCGGCCGAGGTTGCAGTTGACGACGGTTGTATGCTGAGTGATTTGCTTTCAAAAAAATATGATGCGGTTATTTCTTTGAAAAAGCTTGAACATAAGGAGGTTGTCAGCATTCCGTTTGCCAAAGAGGCTTTGATGCTCTCAATTCCGGAAGGAGATCCGCTTGCCCAAAAAACGAGTATCTGCTTAAGAGATTTTCAAAACAGGGAGTTTGCGGCTTATTGCATTTACGGGGCTTTTGAACGGGAAATAAAAAAGTTTTTGGATTGGCTGTTTTCTTTGCCGAAAGTTACCATTTATACCGATTATTTTGTTTTTCGGCAGATGTTGGAACATAAGAAAGTTTTGAGTTTTACCACCCGGTTGGTGCAGCTTTACCGCAATGACGGAAAACGCGAGGTTGTTCCGCTGGAAGATGACGGCGTTTCCGCAATTTACTGGCTTTCTTATTTCAAAAAAGAAGAGCGCCGGTTGGCGCCGCTTCTCTCCTGGCAGCGTAACAATGCACTTCTGCTGCTCGGTACGGAAAATCTGCAATTATAAATAAAACTTATCGTCCTAAACGGCGTTCTTCGATCGGTCAGACGGTGCAGACCGGTAAGTGGTTTTTAGCGTTTTCTTTGTTCAGGAGAGCAAAACCCGCATTTAGCTTTTGTTTTTTTCAGTTTGATTTAACAATATCTCTGCTGTTTGTTCTTTTTGGCCGTTTAAGTTGTTTAAGAACTGGTTTTCAATTTTCATATATTGGTTGAACAGCCATTTTGACTGGAACAAAAGAACGATTGAAGCAATCAGCATCAGCAGGATGACTTTGGGGTTTTCGGTTAAAAACTGGTGAACGACCGTTACAATGAAAAATGCAACGAGCAGCAGCCGGAAACTTGTTAGCACCATAAGCGGCAGACGGTTGATTTTTTTTGCCATCCAGAGCTTGTGGTATAATGCTGCAACTTTGTTGTTGGAGATGAAAAAGTTGCGGAGGTTTTCCGTTTCTTCGCCGATGACATTGCAGAAACCCATTTTTTCTTCAATTTTGCGGGAAACGGATGTTTTGACCCGGTCTTTGTCCTGGGACGGGAGAATGCGGCAGAAGGCGGCGGCAACTTTGTCTTTCAGCAGACTCGGGAGAATGGCTTCCCAACCGATCAGGGCTTTTAAGAACGGCGACATCAGAGCCAGGGTAACCACGGTAACGGCCAAGCTTGCCGGAAAGCCGGAGAGAAGCGTGTTGATGAACGGTTTGATAAAGTATCCGGACAGGCCGATAATGGTATATAGAATCATTGCCAGCAGCCCTAAGCGCGAGAAGTAGTTTTTGAACAAAAGCTGCCAGAGTTGTTCTTCGTGTTTATTTTCTTTTGAACCGGTATTTTGTTCAATATATTTGTTCCATGCTGCCGGGAGCGTTTTTTGCAGCAGACGGTATGCCGGTTCGGATGATTTAATCATCACCGGGGTTAAAAATGTGGTGATGACCGAAACGGCAACAATAATCGGATATACTTTGGCATCCAGAACGCCGATGCTCATGCCGAGACTGGCGATGATAAAGGCAAATTCACCAACCTGAGCCAGAGAAAAACCGCCTTGCAAGGCCGTTTTGAGCGTTTGCCCGGAAAAGATAAAGCCAAAGCAGGAAAATACAATCTTGCCGCCGATGACAATCAGGGTAATGACGAATATCGGCCGGGCGTATTCGAGAAACATGGCAGGGTTGACCATCATGCCGACGGAGACGAAAAAGACGGCGCCGAAGAAATCCTTCAGTGGTTTTATGTTTTTTTCAATCCGTTCTATAATTTCGGTTTCTGCCAGAATTGATCCCATGATGAAAGCTCCGAGAGCCGAAGAAAAACCAGATGAAGTTGCAAGCAGAACCATACCGAAACATAAGCTTATCGTGATGAGCAGCAGCATTTCATCGGTGAGGAAACCGGTGATTTTTTTCAGGAGAGTTGGAACGATATAAATGCCGATGACAAAGCATAAAACCAAAAAGAAAACCAGTTTTAACGTACTTAAGGCGAGTTCCTGGCTGTCTATTGTGCTGCCAAGCGCGATTGTCGGCAAAAGTACCAACAGGAGAATGCCGACAATATCCTCAACCACGAGGACGCCGAAGACCAGGTCGGTAAATTTTTGTTTTTTGACATTCAGGTCATCAAAAGCTTTGATGATGATGGTGGTGGATGACATGGAGATCATACTGCCGAGAAAAAAACTGTCAATGGCCGACCAGCCTAAGAGAAGGCCGGTATTGTAGCCGAGAAAAAGCATAAACAGGATGTTGACCGTGGCGGTAATCATCGCCGATTTGCCGACATTCATCATTTTTTTGAAACTGAATTCCAATCCTAAGCCGAAAAGCAGGAAAATGACGCCAATATCTGCCCAGATGGCGAGATTTTGCCGGTCGGTTACCGTCGGCAGAAAGTTGAAATACGGTCCGGCAAAAATTCCGGCCAGAATGTAGCCCAGAACAGTCGGCTGTTTCAGCTTTTTGAAAATCAGCGTGATAATTCCGGCGTAAATCGTAATCAGGGTCAGATCGGTAATCAGGGTATGAATTGAGTGCATTGTTTTTTCCTGCCTGGGATTGTTTTAACCGAAAGAGCCTAGCAAAAAAATCTTAACATTTTGTTAGGTCTCGGAACAATATAGTTTTTTTATTTGTTTTTAGGAGGGTAAAACACGCCGTTTGGCTGCGGCGTGTTTGTAAAAAAAGCAGCTTTATTTGTTGAAGTCATAGAAATTGAGGCCGATTTCCGGATTGTACGTCCGCTCAATATGCGAGCGGGGAAAACTTTGGATGTAGAATTCTCCGGCGCCGTTGATGTCTGCCGAAAGCAAGTGGCCGGCAATGCCTTGATATTTGCTGTTGCCCAGCGTTATATGCAGATGAAGGTATTCTTTGCCGTCCATTGTTGAAATATTGCCGGTCAAATTGGCAATTTCCATTTGTCCGTCAAAGGTTTTATCGACGTATTTTTTTGTTTTGGGATTAAAAAAACGTAAAACGGCACGGTTGACGGCTCCGATGCCGGTGATGTTTCCGGCAGTGATTTTGTTGGTTCTTACAAAATCTTCCAAAGCAGAAACAAGTTCGGCATGATTGTTTATGCTGACAATATAACCGGAACCGGCCTTAGCCGCCGTCCAATTTGTACCGTTTTCCTGAAAATGTCCGCTATTGAAAAAACGGTTCCAAATGTATACGGCCGCTGTAAAAATTAAGGCTATTGCCATAATAGATAAAAAGTGGTGTTTCATGTTATTCTCCTTTTTCAGAGCATTTAGGAAATTGTTCACAGCTGATAATCGGCAGCTTATGTTTTTGGGGCTGCAGCAAGCGGATATGGACGGGCGTACAGTCTGCATCATAAGACTTGCAGACATTGCCCGGTTTGACGGCTGTGCAGCTTATGCCGTTCCAGACTTTGCCGTCCGGGCATTGGCAGATATCAAGAAAAATGCTTTGAGTCTTGTTATATATGAACTGCGCGTTAATCCATTTCCCGCCGAATTTTTTACATCTTTCCACAATCGGAATTTTGACGCAGTTACGACCGTCCCAGGCTCTGAGCGGCGGACAGGCAAATGCGGGATTGGAACTGCCGCAGCGGACGGATATTAACCTTCCGTTCAAATCGTGAGCAAATTTTTTACATTCCGCCTGTGTCTGCGGGCTATACAGCAGAAACAGGAGCAGAAGCAAAATCCGTCTCATTATTTGCTCCAGCCGATTGCCTGCGTTACAATGACTTCTTCCGGTTCCTGCAGATTGAGTTCTTTGCCGAGCGCGGCATGGTCAAAATATCCGCGGACAACGTTGTTGAGTCCTTTGGAAGCGCAGTAAAGACCGACATTCTGATAGGCGGAACCGGCGTGCATCGGGGAGTTCTTTTTGTCGCTGCCGACAAAAACCAGGTGCAGCGGCGCATTCTTTACGAATTCCTGTGTGTTAAGGATGCTGCGGATGTCTTTCCGGCTGATGTTTTGGAGGCTGTTTTTTTCCGGATTATAAAGCCAGATGCCGTCAGCCTGCAAAACATAAACTTTCAGGTTTTGTTTGTTTTGCGATGTCGGTATGCTGTGCTTGCCGTCGTGCGTAATGCCCCAGGCCGTCCAGAGAATTTCGCTCAAAGTCTGGGGGGCAATTGCCCGGGAAGAAAATTCACGCGTTGTTTTGCGGGCGGCAACAGCCTGCATCAAAGGCATTCCGCCTTCGGTTTGCGGCGCCGGAAGTTTGGTTTCCTGCGCGGCGGCAGAAAAACTTATTAAAAGGGCGGATAAAAATGACAAAATTTTAAGCATTTTGTTTTCCTTTCTTTTTGTTGCGGGTAATTTTGTTGTCCAGGCGTTCTTCTTTGATGCCGGCCGGATCCTGATGGACGATGATTTGGGCGTCGGGGTATTTGCTCAGGATTTTTTCTTCTACCATGCTGCAATAGTGATGAGCCTGGTAAAGCGATAAGCTGCCGTCAAGTTCAAGGTGAAATTCAAACAAATATGTTCCGCCGAGGTCGCGGCTGCGGAAATCGTGGATGCCTTGGATAAAATCAAAGGATTTTGCGCATTTTATGATTTCCGAGCGGATGTTTTCATCCAATTCTTTATCCAGCAGCTGGGCAGCGGCCTGTCTGGCCAGGTCATAAGCGTTAAACAGCAGATAGGCGGCAATAATTACGGCCGTGAGGGTATCAAACCAGATGAAGTCAAAAAATTGGACGACAATCAAACTGAGGATGATTGAACCGTTGGTGAGCAGGTCAACAACATAGTGGGCGCTGTCGGCCAAAATTGCCTGAGATTTGGTTATCTTTGCGACGTGTCTTTGGAAGGTGATTAAGGCAAGCGTGGCAAGCATACTGATAATCATAATGATTAAACCGATGCCGGTGTCGGCAATCTGCCGCGGCGAGACAAAACGGCTAAAGCCGTCATAGATGACGAAAAGACCGGAGCCGGCTATGAAAGCGGCCTGGGTCAGAGAACTCAGCGCTTCGGCTTTTCCATATCCGTAACGGTGGGTAACACTGGCCGGCTTGGCGGAATAGCGTACGGCAATTAATGTAATCAGAGATGCAAAAATGTCAGACAGGCTGTCGACCATTGATGACAGGACAGCCAGGGAATCGGTAACAAAAGCACCAAAGATTTTTAGCAGACACAAGATAACGGCAACCGATATGCTGGTGCAGGCAGCCAGATTTTTCAAACGGTCGCTCTGAGCTTTAGTGAGCTGTGATGACATTTCTGATATTCTCCAAATCTTTTTTGTTTATCTCATAGTAAACGTCTTTAGTATATTTTTCATAAAGCTGCAAGGTCTTTTCATTCGGAATGCCGGCGTATTCTATTTTTACAAAATATTTACCGCCGCTTTGGAAGAATTTGTAGCTGATATTCTGGTTATTTTCGGCCAGCAGCCGGAATGAGAAAAGTTCCCGGGCGCCGGGGACGGATGTTTGTGCATTGGACAGCCGGGTGTTCAGCATTGCCCGGGCAAGCAGACTGATGCGGTAAGAATCCGTAACCGAATCAAAGCTGATTAAGCGTCCGAGACGCAGGTTCCATAAGGTACTGAACGTCCAATCGGCAAAATCGGGAGAAAGGTCGATGAAGTCGGCGGCTGCACTCCAGACCTGGAATTTGGGCGGAAATTTGACATAGGCTGCGCGGGAGCCCCGGCCGATGTCTATGTCGTAGCGTCCGATGTCAAAACGGACGAGCTGCCGGCCGTTTGAATCTTTTAATACGACTTCGGTTTTGGGCGAAGCCGGGTCGGTCAGGTCTTGCAACCCGAAATGGGCAAGATGCTCGACTTTATCTGATTTCTTTTCAAAATAACGGGCTTCAAGCAAAGCGCTTAAAAAGCTGCGGATACGATCCTGCAAAACCATAAAATGCGGCTGCCCTTTTAGTGTCCATATACCGTTTTCTTTGGCAAAAGCCAGATCGCCGCGGGTGGTGGCCAGCGAAATTTCGGAAACATTGTTTATTTGTTGCGGAAGCTTGTCAAAAAGCGGTTTTTCAATCAGGTCCTCGGAGCTGTCCAGCCGGACAAAGCGGCTTGACGCCAGACCGGCGGCCAAAAGCAGCAGCGATACAGCCATAATGGCGGCCGGGCGGCGTTTTAACTTTTCTGTTGAGCGGGCATGAGGAAACTTCCGCCGTTTCAGTTGAAACAGCAAAAGCGCCAGGGCAAAAAGCAGCGGCAGGGCATAGATGTTAACAAACTTGACGGCAAAATCAATTTTTTGGATTTGAAAACGGCTTTCTTCCCGGACTTTTTGCAAATCTTGGCGAAGCGAATTTAGCTTTTTGCGGATGCCGGCGATGAGCGCCAGTTCGTCCGGCGTGAAATTCTCCCGCTGTTCGAAGGTTTTTTTATTCCATATTTCCTGAATGCCGGTTTTGGCAAAGTCTATATTGTCCATAATTTCATTTTCTTTGATTTTGGCTTCGCGCAGCCCGGCTTTACGGATGTGTTCCACGCCGGTAAACGGACGGAGTTTTTCCGTTTGTCCCCTCAAACTCAGGAGTTCGGCGTTTCCGGTCAGCAAGTCCAGACTGTTCAGCACAAAGTTGGCGTTGTCCAACAGCGGGATGAAATATTGTTTATCGCCGACGAAGATGTTTTTTCCCCAATAAGAATCATACAGAAAGTCCGTGTCGCCGACAACAATCAGATCAAAGGCCTTGCTCAGATTGGTGCTGGTAATGCGGGCCGCGATATATTTGGTATAGCCGTCGGCTTTAAACCGGCGGAGCAGGTCGGCCGGATTGGCGCCGCGGCGAATCAGTTCGGCCGGGATTAAGGCCGAATTTCGGCTCAGGGAAATCAACGGTACAAAATTGATGTGTTGATTTTTATCCGGTTCAATAACGGTAGCGGAAGAAAACAGCAGCTGTTTGAGCCGGGATAATCCTGAAAAAGACGGGTTGAAGTTATTTTCCTTCAGCAAAAACTGAACAATATCCTGGGTGAAACTGACTGTTCGCGTGGTGGTACCGGAAGCGTTGACCAACAAGGAATTTTCCAGATCGGTGGCGGCAACGTCAGGATAATAATGGAATCCCCAGATTTTATCCAATCCATTTAAATCAGACGCTTCCGGTCTGGAATCAACCGGTGCCAGATTGTTTAACGCCTCGGAGGCAATGTCGACGAAAAGCAGAATCTTTCCGCCCTGATAACTGTAATTTTGCAAGGCTTTGACCATCGCTTCGGACGGATGTTTCGGATGGATAATCATTATGGCTTTGAAGTCTTGGGTTATGTCTTCCGGCCGGTTTATCATCCGTATATTGTAAAAATTGTCCAAACGGTTCAAAAGCTCCCAGCGGGGCGTAACAATGTTGTTGATGCTTTCGCTGTTTACCGGAAGGTATGACAGTATTCCCAGCAGCGGGCGGTTGTTGTTGATGGCATAAACAGCCTCGGTTATGTCCTGCTCTATGTAGCTCTGGCGTTCCAGCGGCAAAAACGGGATAATTTTTTTATTGTCCAGACTGTCTGTAAAAACAATGCCGAAAAAAGCTGCCTGCGACTGGTCGATAACGGGGAGGCTGTGTAAGCCGCTGGCAATGGCGTAATCTTCAGATTCATCCAGCGGCTCAACGTAATTTATCTGATAGGTAAATTTGCCTTCGGAGATGTTTTCATATTGCTGAAGCAGCAGGCGAACCCGGTCGAAATAACCGCGGAAATCAGGATTACGCTCGCTTAAGATTTTGGAATAGAATATTTTAGCCGTTACCGGAGAAGGCAGGTCTTGCAAAATTTTCCGGGTTGCCGGCGTTAAAGTGAAATTGTGTTCCTCGGTCAGGTCAAAACGAATGCCGCGCAGATGGTTGTTGGCAAGCAGGTTTAGGCCGATAAAGCCAAGCAACAGGGCGCAGAACAGCAAAATATAATGCAGGCGGCGGCCGGAACGCACCAGTGTTGAAGTGCCGGAGGTTTTAAAGCTGACGATGATTTCCGTCGTGAAGTTAAACAATAAAATGATAGACGCGTAGAATATGACGTCGCGCAGTTCCAACAATCCCTGAGCAATGGCCTGAAAATGGGTGATGAAGCTGAAAGAGGCGATCATATCAACAATAGACAGAGGCAGAAACAAGCGGAACAGGCTGAGGACATATTCCAGAGAACTCAGGAAAAAGAGCAGGTTGGCGATAACGGACAAGACCAGAGCAATCACCTGGTTTTTGGTCAGCGACGACATAGTCTGGGAAATGGCAAGCATACAGCCGGCCAGCGTGAGGCTGCCGAAATAGCTGAGCAAAATGACGCCGTTGTCCGGTTGTCCGAGAAAGTTAACCGTTAACCAGAAAGGAAAAGTCAGAATCAATGCGATTGCGCAGAACAGCCAGGAGGCCAGAAATTTTCCCCAGACCAGAGATGTGGTTGTAACAGGCATGGTCATAATCTGGACGATGCTTTTGCTTTTGAATTCTTCAGCCCAGAGCCGCATTGAAATCCCGGGAATGAACAGCAGATACAGCCAAGGCTGAAAGCCGAACATCGGCAGCAGGTCGGCCCGGCCGCGTTCAAAGAAGTGTCCGAAATAGATGGCGAAAGAACCGTTAAGAATCAGAAAAGCTATCAGATATACATAGGCCAGCGGCGAGGTAAAATAGCGTTTGAACTCGTTTTTAGCGATGATAACGGTATTTTTCATTAATTGTTCTCCAAAGAGGTAAGTTTCTTAAAGGCATTTTCCAAATTGGGCGAATGTGTTTGCTTTAATATTTCCGACAAGCTGCCGTCAGCCATAATCGTTCCTTTGTCTATCAGGATAATCCGGGTGCTGATGTTTTCGGCTTCGTCCAGCAGATGGGTTGAAATAATGATGGTTTTGTTTTTGCCCATTTGTTTTATCAGGCTGCGGATGTGTTCTTTCTGATTGGGGTCGAGTCCGTCTGTCGGCTCATCCAGAAGCAGAATCTCGGGGTCTGAAATAATACTTTGGGCGAATCCAACACGCCGGAGATAGCCTTTAGACAAGGTTTCTATGCGCTGGGACAAGACGTTTTCAATATTGGCGGTTTTATAAACTTTGTTCAGACGTTCTTGTTTCCGGCTGCCAGAAAAACCTCGGAGTTCGGCCATATAGTTCAAAAAGGCGCTGACGGTCATATCCGCATACAAAGGGGAGCCTTCCGACAGGAATCCGATGTTGCTTTTGGTTTCCAGCGGATAGTCCCGGATGTTTTTGCCCAGAACGAAGATTTCTCCGGAAGAGGGCGCCAGATATCCGGTAATCATATTCATCAAAGTCGATTTTCCTGCACCATTCGGGCCGAGGAGCGCGATAATCTCACCTTTTTGCGTGCTGAAACTGATGTCGCGGACAGCCTGCAGGGCATCAAAATTTTTGTTAAGTTTTTTTACCTCAATCGTTGCGGCCATATTTTTCCCTTTCACTAAACTCCGTTGATTGTATCGGCAAAAGTTAAAAATATGGTGAATCAATCCGGAGTTTAGCGCCGGTTGATTTCATAAAGGGCAATTGCCGCAGCGGTTGAGACATTCAGGCTTTCGACTTTGGGAGAGATCGGCAGCTTTACGGAGGCGTCGCAGTTTTCTTCTACCAGCCGCCGCATGCCTTTTCCTTCCGACCCCATAACAATGACGGTTTTTCCCGATTTGTTGATTTGGTCAATGGTTGTTTGGGCATAGCCGTCCATACCGAGAATCCAAAAACCGTCTTGCTTTAAGCGGTTTAAAGCCCTTGACAGGTTCGTAACGCGGCAAACCGGCAGCAGTTCTATCATACCGGCGGAGGCTTTGGCCATGGCTCCGGTTTCGGCCGGGGCGTTTTTGTCCTGCATAATGAGCGCCAACGCGTCAAAAGCAACACAGGAACGGATGATGGCGCCAATGTTCTGCGGATCAGTTACCTGATCAAGCGCCAGAATATGGCAGTCTTTTTTTTCAGACGCCAGCGTGCAGATATCTTCAATCGAATAATTTTCCAACTCTTTGCATTGCAAGGCAAATCCCTGGTGAACGGCCTCCCGCGGGAGCATTTTATCGATGTCTTTGCGGTCAACAATCTGGAGCGGAAGATTGTCTCTTTGACAAGCCGATAAATGCGCTTTTATTTCCGCGGCGTTTTCGGCCGACGCATATATTTTCAGAATCCGGCGCGCCGGGTTGGAAACAGCGGCAAAAACCGGATGGCGGCCGTATAAAAGCACCGTGTTTTTATCGGAAGACGAAGAATTTTTGTTTTTAGCCATAATTTTATCCTTTGATGATTTTTCTTAAAATGCCGCCGTTTTGATCGAGAAGTTTTTCCGCCTCGTCCGGAGAACATTTTCGGGCGGCCATAACGCAGGCCTTTTTGACATCGTTTCGGCTTTCGGTCAGAAATACGGCAGCTTCATCCTCGGAAATTTTTGCGATTTCCGAAATTATCCGGCAGGCGCGTTTATGCAGTTTGCTATTGCCGATTTGCAGGTCAATCATATAATTTTTGTAGGTTTTTCCAAGCCGTATCATTGCTCCGGTCGTGAGCATATTCAGAATCATTTTTTGAGCGGTTCCGGATTTCATTCTTGAGGAGCCGGTGATGACTTCCGGGCCGACCTGCGGATTGATGAAAATATCAGCATAACGGGCGATTTCCGCCTGAGGATTGGAGCTGACGGCAATGGTCTTTGCTCCGCGTTTCTGCGCTTCGGCAAGAGCGGTCAGGACATAAACGGGCTTGCCGCCGGCCGAGATGCCGACCACAACGTCTTGCGGCCGCGGAGAAAATTTTTTCAGGTCCGAGAGGGCAAATTCTTTACTGTCTTCAGCGTTTTCAACCGCTTGCCTGAGCGCTTTTTCCCCGCCGGCGATAAATGCCTGGACTTTGCTGCCGTCAATGCCGAAAGTCGGCGGCATTTCGGAGGCATCGAGAATGCCGATGCGCCCGCTGGTTCCGGCACCGAAATAAGCAAGCCGTCCGCCGTTTGCAAGGGCTTTTGCTATGGTTTCAATGCCTTGGGCAACCGAATCCAATACCTTTTCTACCGCCAGGGCGATTTTTTTATCTTCCTCGTTTATAATCCGGGCAATTTCCAACGGCGTCCGCAAATCTATTTCTGCCGAAGCCGGATTGCTTTTTTCGGTTAACTCAATGATAGGCATAGTTTTTTTTCCAGATAAAAAATGTTTATGCGGAAAATTTAATCCAAATAAATTAAGAAATATATAAAAAATATGTTGACATTATGGCAAAAATGCTATTATTTGCAGGTTAGATGATTTATAGGATTAAATCCTCAATCCCCGGATTGGAAGTTTCTAAGGAGGGGTGGCAGAGCGGTCAAATGCAACGGACTGTAAATCCGTCGACTTTCGTCTACGAAGGTTCGAATCCTTCCCCCTCCACCATTTCAATCTTGGTTTGCTCTCGAGAGAGGACGATTAAGCGGGTGTAGCTCAATGGTAGAGCAGAAGCCTTCCAAGCTTATGACGGGGGTTCGATTCCCCTCACCCGCTCCATTTTTCTTCCCCACTTGAGTTTTATTGTAACAACATAACAATTTAGGATTAATAACGATGGCAAAAGAGAAGTTTGAGCGGACGAAACCGCACTGCAATATCGGGACGATCGGTCACGTAGACCACGGCAAGACGACATTGACAGCAGCAATCACGAAAGTATTGGCGGAAGAAGGCGGAGCGAGCTTTACGGCCTATGATCAAATAGAT
>CASGEB010000013.1 GCA_949300375.1 uncultured Pseudomonadota bacterium | reverse complement strand
GAAGAAGCGGCGTTCAGCGCTGGTATATTTTTGGCGATATTCAAAATTTAAGTTGCAAAGAAGCGAGAGAAGAAGCAGCTATCCGAATATATTATAAAGAGGCGAAACTTCCAAGGACATAATATTGACTTTAAAACGGCTTGGTACACTATTATAAGAAATGCCAAAATTAAAAATTTCAGAGTTCACGATTTAAGACATACTGCGGCAAGTATGGCGATATCACACGGACACAGTGAAGCGGCAATCGCAAAAATGCTAGGACATAAATCAACGGCCATGATTAATTGCAAATTATCTGCTAACAAAACACCCTTAACATTTTCTCGTTAAGGGTGTTTTGTTTATACCAATCAAAAATTACTTTAAAATTTTATCTTGTTGTAGACATTTGTTGTGCGACATATTTTTGATTTAAGGTACTATGATTTTTTGAAGAATTTTCCATTTCTTTTGAATAATCATTTATAAAGCGTTGCATGGCCATACCTTTGATAAAACCTTTTTGTTCTTTATCATCGAAAGAAGGTTAATTTATATTAGATAAAAAAATATTTAAACAAAAACCTATGAATTCCCTTGAAAAATGTAGCAATATATGTTATAAAAATCACAATTTAATTACAATTATGTCTAACATCTTAATTTTTTTTTATTATGAATATTGGAAGTATTAATGTTATCGTAAAAAACGGTAATATTGCTGGAGAAAAAGTTGATTGCATTGTAATTCCTGAATTTACTGATTGTGCTTCTTACGGCGGAGTTGGTGCGGCTATTTCTGCTTGCGGTATGGAAAAAGGCTTGGCTCTTTATGATAATGCCGTTCAACAAGAACCTCTTGCGTTTGGACACGTTATGATTACGGAATCCGGCTTAAAAAATATCAAGCTAGCTCACGTTTCAACCGTTAACAGCCAAAAAGAAACACAGTTTAAGGTCATTTTTGACGCTGTTTTAATGGTGCTGTTAGAAGCCGAAAAACAAGGAATGAAGACAATCGCAATACCGGAGCTCGGGACTGGTGTTATTGGATATTTGACTCAAGAGCAATCTGCTCGTGCAATTTTTTGCGCCGTCAACCAATTCTCTACACGTTACCCTGACTCCAAAATAGAGGAAATTAGATTGGTTATTTTCCGCAATTCCACAGTGCCGGCAGAAACAGTTTTATCCAAACAATCATTTGAATTTGAAAATGAAATTGGAGAAAAACAATTTAATTTTGAGGCTTGGCTTGAGGAAATGGTTGCGAGAATCTAATTCACCATTTACAAATTAAAAAAAAGTCCTTAGCTTTTATTGCTAAGGACTTTTTTTCTTCTTTAGATATAAAAAAATTATCCATCTATAAACTTCCAAAATGTTTTATAAAGATTATCTAATGCTTCATCTATATTTAGAGAGTTTATTTTTCCGCTTATATGACGAGGAGAAATCTCTATAGTTATTGGAAAATCTGGTTGCATATTCTTAATTAAACTAAAAAATCTTTCAAAATCAATACTTCCTTCTCCAAGAGGTAAATGCTTATCACTATTAACATCCGTATCATGAACGTGAAAATTATAAATATTATCTTTTATAAGCATAAATACGTCTTCTAAATGCTTTTGCGGATTTTTCCAACATCTATTATCAGACGTTCCAAAGACGTGTCCAGTATCAAAGCAAAATCCGACATTTTCTCTTGGAAGATTTTTCTTAAAATATTCTAGCTCCTCTATCTTAGTAAAAAGCTGTCCCTTTTCCCAAAGTGTTTCAACGGCAATCTTCATATTATACTTTTGCGCAACTTTACCTAAAAAATCCGCATATTTTAAAAGATTTTCAATTTTGAAGGCTAATTCACTCTCGCTAAAATAAGCATCATCAGGATGTGCTACGGCTGTAGTTATTCCTAATTCAGCAAAAGTTTCCAGCCATTCTTCCATATATTTCCATAAATATTCTCTCGTTGAACTATCATCTGACAAAACACCGCCCATCATGGGAAGATGTCCACTATAAAAATACAAATGATTTTTTTCCACTATATTTTTAATTCGTTTTAGATTGTGAGAAAATTCAAGAAGTGTGGGAAAAAACTCAAGAGCAGATAAGTATATCAAGAAAGATGCTGTAAATCTCGTATATTGTCGCGTTGCCGAGCCAACCTGCGGATCTGGAGCTATGGTTTTGGGATTGGTTAAATGTCTGCAAAATCGCGGATATGAAAAGCTGGGCGGCAAATTATATATTGAGGCCACTGATATTGATGAGTTATGTGTCTGCATGACTTATACGCAACTTAGCTTATTAGGCCTAAGTGTTCGCGTTATTCACGGCAATAGCTTATCAGGAGAAATCTTTTCCACGTGGGATTCCCCTAATTTACAAATGGCAAACCTCACGGGGTATTTTAATTAAAAACTACATTTTTCTATTTGCAGTTAAAATATTTATATCATTTTTATAAACAGAAAAATCAGTATCATCAGTTACTAAAATACAATTATGAGTTTTACAAAGGTGATATACTGCATAATCATTAAAATCTACTTTAGTTAAAATTTCTTCAATATTAATTGTATGAAGTTCTTTCAAAAAATCATAGCCATCACAACAGAATTGGATATGATAAGTGTTTTTGATTTCTTTAATTGCTTCTCCAACCATTTTTAAAATTTTAGGATAAACAGGATTGGCTCGGAGGCTCTCTTTTTTGAAATCAGTAACACCTTTTTCTTTTAATAAAGATTTTGCATATCTATTAACAAATTCACTAAGTGTTACAACATCCATTATAACATTTTGTTTTTTTTCAATAATCATTTCAATTAAAGTAGAGTAATCCTCTTCTTTACTGATATCACCATTGAGACCATGTAGATTAAGTAATACATTCGTATCAATAAAAAACTTATTATCCTCTTTGGGAAAATTTGAAAGATTATATACTGTCATTTTCTTTTCTATAAAAGCTAATTGCTCGTTCTTTTACTAATTGCAATAAGGTATTTTTATCTTCAGGCAAATTTATCACCTCAATATAAGAATCAATATCTTTTTCTGCATAATCCTTAAATAACTTTCCAAAAGAAGCATTTAAAAATGCCGTAATAAGCAATTCTATTCCTTCAAAAGAAATAATTACCTTTTTTTTCTCATCTAACGATGTTTTTAAAATGCTATATAACTTCTCTGCATCTTCTAATGATATCGCATATTTTTTATCAAACATCTCAGCAAGTTTTACCGTTGGTATATTGTCCATATCACAACCCTTTACCTATTTATCTATATTTAATTTAAATATTATTGATGTTCCCTTAAACGGTCTTTCTGTCATAAAAGTGCTATCTTCGAGAACCTTATATACTATATTATCTGAAAATACAACTATTGAACCATTATTTTTTTGCACAAAATTACGAAATAGCTTTAATCCTAACCCACCAACATCGCTTTTTGTCGTATTATTATTCTGAAAAGCCCATTTAATTGCATCTTTTTTACTGATTTTATCATCATAAGTTCGAACTTTATTTACTATTCCGACACCGATATCCGTAATACAAAACGCTAATTCGTGTTTATTGGGAAAATATTGCCCACACGTAAAAATACTGCTAGTTCCTGAGTGAGAAGCAGCATTATCAAATAGTTCAGCCAAACACTCCTTACAATTTTCTTTAATCACAGTTGGATAAGGAAACTTGTTGGTATCAAATAACTCTAAAGAGATATAATCAATAAAAGAGACAATATCCGAGTTACTAAACTGCTTACATTTTACCACTGTGTTATTTGTATCTTCTTTTTCAAAAGAAATAAAACCATTTTTTTTAAAAATTTCATCTACTTTGTTATTTCTTGGAGGAATATAAAAAAAAGAATTACCTTGCAACATTCCTTTATTCATAATAGCTCTTAACAGGCAACACAACTCACCTTCAATCCAAGAAACAGAGCTAAAATCCAAAACTATATTTTCCAAAAAGCACTGACAAACAAGATCATCAAATAGAGCTATATTTTCAAAAGCATCCCTATTTTCAAGAACAAGCCTACGATTAAATATAAAATTATGTTGCATATCATCCTCCGAACACATTATATGCAAATTTTATGCCATTTCAACAGATATCTTTTATTTTAAAGCGCATTGAAAAATCATTTATTTGCAAAAAAGGATTTTTAATTTTAGTCCTACCCCAAAAACCGTTCATAAGGACGTTTTTTAGTAAAACACTACACAGATGACTTTTGATACCTGTAACAGGCTGGTTGTAGCTTGTTTTAGCGTGGTAGCTCGGTGGTAGCTCGGCAAAAAAATCGCTAAAATTTTAAGATTAACACATTGATTTATAAAGATAATATTTTACAAGCGCAGTCGATTTGTAATCAGTGGGTCGGGAGTTCGAGTCTCTCTGTCGGCACCAGTTTCCAAGCTCTTGAGTTTCAAGAGTTTTTCTTTTATCCAGCCAGTTAGGTTCAAGTCAAAAATAGCGTTTTTACTCTCTTTTTTATGACTCAAGCTACCACACCGAGTTGCCACCACCCCGAAATTATCATTAAAATTCAATAAGTTACGATACATCAAATTTATCAATATATTTTTATGGATTAAGCTGTTTTTAGATGTAAGTTATTGATTTTCCTAAAAAAGAGCTTGCTTCCGTCCATCCATAAGCTAGAATATTAACGAAAGGTTAATTTATTTTATGGAGAAAAATGATGACAGTTTTAACTTCGACAGTCATTAACAATGCTGAAATCAAAGATAAGATTTATTATATATGGGACGATATGGTAAAAGGCTTTGCCTTAAAGAAGAAGCGGCGTTCAGCGCTGGTATATTTTTGGCGATATTCAAAATTTAAGTTGCAAAGAAGCGAGAGAAGAAGCAGCTATCCGAATATATTATAAAGGGGCGAAACTTCCAAGGACATAATATTGACTTTAAAACGGCTTGGTACACTATTATAAGAAATGCCAAAATTAAAAATTTTAGAGTTCACGATTTAAGACATACTGCGGCAAGTATTGCAATTACAAACGGACATAGCGAAGCGGCAATCGCACAAATGCTAGGACATAAATCTACAGCCATGGTAAAACATTATGCCCATTTAGCAAGTAAACCGGTATTTGATGTGGCAAATACTTTATCGGAAGTTATAAATTTCTAAATCCTAATATGCAATTATCAGTTGCTTGACTATACTTAAAGGATATATATAATAAGTTTTGCTATTCATAGTAGCAAATTGATAATTAGTATTAAGGATTGTAAAAAAATGCCATTTCCAATAAAGAACTATTTTTATCTTAACGAAGTGTCCAACAGATGGCACCGAAGTGTAAAAGATGTTGAATATTGCATAGAAAATGGACTTATCTCCATGGTCAAGCAAACACTTAATAACCTTTTCAGATATAAGATTAGTGGCAAAAGCATATGGTAGAGCATTGATAGAATGGATTATAAGAAAATATAAGGGAAGTCATTCTATTTTGCAAGTTGGAACAGGAGATAGTCCGTTAACAATTCCTTTTTATGAAAAATGCGGATTTGTAAAATCGCATACGATAAAAAACTTTTTCATAGATAACTATGAACATCCAATTATAGAAGGAGGTATTCAGTTAACAGATATGGTATATCTACGAATGAAACTTTAAGATATTTGACGTTGAAAAAATATCATTTTGAAAATTTGTTTTAATCTGCAAAGATAAAACAAAATCTCGAATAAGAAAATGAGGAACGCACCTATGAAGAATAAAATTTTTCTTTTAGCTATATTGCTTTGCACAGCTTGCGGTCTAAACAAACAGTATGCTATTTATCAATATGATAATGGTGATGATTATGTAAAAGACGGAACAATTCGTATTGTTGATATGCAAAGTAAAAAAATCGGTTACGCCACACCAGACGGAAAGGTATTAATTGAGCCTCAATTTTCCTACGGATATCCCTTTGAAAATGGAATAGCCAAAGTTACTTATAAAGGAGAACAAAAGGCCGTTGATAATTCTCAAGGAGAATATCATTACTGGGATAGTGATGATTGGTTTTATATAGACAAACAAGGAAATAAAATAAATCAGAAATAACAAAAAAGCCTCTTGAGCTATGTTTAGCGCAAGAGGCTTTTACTTTACCTTTTTAAGATAAGGGGGGCATTAAATTTCGTAAACCCGACCATATCCTCAAGAATGATGTCGCCATATTTGATGTTTGAACAAACAGGAAGACCTTCCTTGGAACTGCACCAGAATTGAAATTTGCCTAAAGTTGTATCTCCGGCTTTAGCGCGTAAAGCTGAAACATCTTTCCAATTATGAAATAGTGTTAACACTTCGTCAGGAGTTAATAACTTTCCGCCCAATCGCAGAATATAACTCTTAAGACTGGGAGAATTGACACAATATTGTACTCGGCTGTGAATGACTAAATCAGGAGCGATACGATAACCGATAATTCTGCCGTTTTCAGGTAAATAATCGGTACTTTCAACCAGATTTTCATAAACATAGCGAGGACAAACATAATCGTCCACTTTTTCCGGTAATTGTCCGTTCCATTTTGGCTCACCAGCAGGACCTTTATAAACACCGGCTTGTCCCGATAATTCCTTTTTGGTTTGGTTTTCTTGGAGTATTGCTACAACAAAAACAAAACAGAACAAAAAGGCACAAATTCCAAGCAAGATAAAAATTATAGTTTTTTCATCCATAATTATACCGGAATATTTATTGAGGCTTATTTGACCGGTTCCTCTAAGTTAAACATAATGATAATTAATTGAAAAATAATCTACATTATGGGCTTATTTAAGTCAAGGATAAAAAAACTCTATTTTAAATCAATTAATAAATAAGACATTTTTTTTATTATTTTGCGCAATATTTACAGCATCATAAGCTCCGCCATATTCTCTATTAATATAAGCAATAACAAAATCCGTATTTTTAGCCATATAGCGATTTCGGGCAGAAATAGCAAATTTATAAGGGGCAGATTCAACTTCCGGCGGATAATCAAAAGTATCAAAAGGAAATTCCGCCGCCAATTTCCAAATTTCTTCCTCATATTCTTCCAAATTATATTTGGAATCCTTCAAAATTTTTGCTAAGTCTTTAGCATAAATCTCATAATCTTCTAAAAGAGCGTTCGGCGTAAACCTCGTTGTAAAGGATAATCACACCGCATTCAATGAAGTTAAAACATATTTAAAAAATACATACAAATTTTTGAAGTCACAATGCGAATCTGTAGAATATTATTTCTATGACAAGCAAAAATATATAACAGTAATGAAGAGTCTATGTGACAACAAGCTTTGTAAGGTTTGTAGGGATTATATGTATATTAGACTGTCTTCTGATGGAAAATTAAAGCCATGTCTGTCTCGAAAAGATACAGAAGTTGATATACCTCTAAATGCATCAGAAAATTTAATTAGAAATGCATTTATAATGGCGATACACAATGTCGGAAATGGCTTACCGGATCAACCCTTTGAGGGCTTGAATAATCCTTATACGTTAAGTTAAAATAAATATATATTTTCAAAAACATTGAGATTACAATTAGTTATAAAATATACAATTTAAGCGCAATCATTTTTATAGAGTTGCATAATTTCATGATTTGGATTTTTTTCACTAATAAACTTTAAAATTAACTATTTCTATAAAAAACAATAAACCAACGAATGTATATTTAGAAAATTTTAGTCAAAAATTATTGATAAAATATTTTTCTTCAATTATCATCTCATGACAATTAAAAATGATCTTAAAATTTTTAGAAAAAGGATAACAGATATGAAAATGAGTCATATGCTGGGACGTCGTACGAAGCAAGATCCTAGCGACGCTAAATTAAAAAGTCATAAATTACTTATTAGAGGTGGATATATACGCCCTGTTTCAAATGGTATTTATTCAATTTTGTTTCCTGGACAAAAGGTTCTAAAAAATATAGAACGAATTGTCAGAGAAGAAATGAATGATATTGAAGGTCAAGAAGTTGAAATGCCATTGGTTCAACCTAAAGAGTTGTGGGAAGAATCCGGCCGCTATCAAAGTATTAATGATGAACTTGTTCGCTTAAAAGACCGCAACGATCACGATATGGTTCTTGCTATGACTCATGAAGAAGCAGCCGTCGCTTTAGCTCGCACCGAAGCTGTTAGCTATAAAGATTATCCATTTATGATATATCAATTTGCGAAAAAATTCCGCGATGAAGCTCGTCCTCGTGGCGGATTAATTCGAGTCAGAGAATTCACTATGAAAGATGCTTATTCTTTCCATACCAATCAGAAAGACCTTGAAGACTACTATGCTAAATGTGCCAAAGCATACAGCAGAATTTTTGCAAAAGCCGGAGTTCCAGAAGTAGTCGCTATTAAATCAGATAGTGGTATGATGGGAGGAAATGTATCTCACGAATACATGCTTTTAACCGAAGGCGGTGAAGACACAATCATAACTTGTCCTGATTGCGATTATAAAGCAAATAAAGAAGTTGCTGTATCTGAAATTCCTGTAGAAAATGGACAAGATATAGATAAACCTTTACAGAAAATTCATACTCCAAACGCTCAAAGCATTGAAGAACTTTCAGAAATGCTAAATCTACCCAAATCTCGCTTTTTGAAAACAATATTCTATAAACCTATAAGTGAAGACGGAAAACCCATTGCTGTAATGATTCGAGGGGATATTGAAGTAAATGAAAATAAATTAGCAAAAATATTAGGAGTATCTCCTGAATTTGCTAATGATGAAATGATAGAAAATTCAGGGGCTGTAGTTGGATTTGCATCAGGTTTTGGAATTGAAGACAAATGCCACGTCATCGTAGATAAATCTATTCAAAACGAAAAGAACTTAATCACTGGAGCAAATGAAAAAGATTATCATATTGCAAATTTCAATCTTAACAGAGATATGCCTAACGCAAGAATCTTTGATGTTGCATCGGTAAAAGAACGTGACAGATGCGTAAATTGCGGAAGCGAATTAAAAATTAATCGCGGTATTGAAGTGGGAAATATTTTCCAATTAGGAGAAAAATACACTAGCAAAATGAATATGCGCTATATTGACGAAAATGGAAAACAACAGACACCTATTATGGGATGCTATGGTATTGGTATTGGTCGTCTAATGGCTAGCGTTGCAGAAGTAAGAAATGATGAAAAAGGTATTATATGGCCTGTTTCTCTTGCTCCATGGAAGATGAGCATAATTTCTCTTTCTCCGAAAAATGGAAACGATACATCCATAGATGATAATGCCAAGAAAATATATACATCACTTCGTGCTAATGGACTTGATGTGATTTGGGATGACAGAAAAGCAAGTGCCGGAGAAAAATTTGCTGATGCTGATTTACTTGGTATTCCTATGCAATTTGTCGTAAGCCCAAGAAATCTTGAAAAAGGGTTAATTGAGTGGAAAGAACGCGCCACAGGAAATAAAGGTTTTGTATCTATTGATGAAGTAACTCAATTTGCAACTCAATGGTTTTCTGCAGAAATGGATAAATTAAATGCCAATGCGGATAATGTAAAACCATTACCACAAGCTGAAATATCAAATGCTCCTAAAGTAGATAACAAAATTGATATTTTCAGACAAATTTTAAATTCTAAAAAACAAAACTTTTAACTAAAAACACCCCTGAAAAAAGCCTAGAGTAATATCTAGGCTTTTTATATCAATATTTTATTATATACTATTAGAAATTTTTAATAAAATAATTTTCTTCCCTGTAACAGGCTGGTGACAGCTTGTTTTAGCGCGGCAGCCCGGCAAATGAATTTGAAAATGAAATTGGAAAAAACAATTTTGTTTTGTGGCTTGGTTCGAGGAAACGGGGATGGAAAATTAATCTCTTATTTCCAATTTTAAAAGGCTATCTGCAACAGACAGCCTTTTTGTTTATTGCTCAAGTTTTTTAAGATAGACATATCTGTTTTTATGCATCTTATTACAAACAAGGGACGCATTTTGCGGTGCAGATAACATAATTTCATCCATAATGCCGCTAATAAAATAGTCATGTTCCGGTGATTGTAACATCAAAGGCTGACATGGCAAATCGATAAAACTATATTGTTCTTTGATGCGGCTTTGTAATGCTTTTTCCATAACTAAAAATATGTCATCATAGCAAGAGAGATCAATACTGGGGCTGGTTGAACCATCTAAAATTTGTTTAAACAAATCCGGAGGCAAAGCCAGAAAATTTAAGAATCCGACTGTTGAAAAAGCTTTGACATTTTTTAAAGACTTTATTGGCCAATTTTTTGTTTTTTGTAACAATATTTCTAATGACGCATCAAAATCATTTTTAATCTCAGCAATTTCATCTTGAGAAAGGATTAGCTCAGTTAGTTCGTCTTTGTTCCAACGACAATTGACGGGAAGTCCAAAGCAGATGCGAACAGCCAGGTCTTCATCAGGCGAAAAATACGTTGTCCTGCGGGAGAATCCGTTATTTGTGTGAACAAAGGATAAAAATGGACTATACTTAAAATCCACTCTCGGAAGCCAGTGTACATAACAACCTAAATCCATTTTAATTTCTAAAAACCATTCTGGAAAATAGGTTAATATACTTCGTGCGCCTTTTTTTATCTCAAAGTGATTTATTAAACCCGCATACATAAATAAATGAAATAATGCGGTGTAAGGCAAATGAAGCGGCTGCTTTGCTCTTTGCGTTTCATCTCTTTTTTCTATTGTGTCAAAGATATTTTTGAGGAAATACTCAAACAAAATAGTTTGTCGCGGATAATTTTTTGATTTGCAATAATCTAAAAAATTTTTTTCTTCTTGCTTATTCATAATATTATAATAATTATAGTTTATAAAAATAAATATCGGGCGTTATATTAAATGAAGCATGCAAAATTTCAAGTTTATTTTGAAAAAAATTTTTTGATAAGTATTTTAATGTTTTTAATGACGTTTACTTGTTAAT
This sequence comes from uncultured Pseudomonadota bacterium, assembly GCA_949300375.1. Lineage (GTDB taxonomy): Bacteria > Pseudomonadota > Alphaproteobacteria > RF32 > CAG-239 > MGBC133411. The sequence continues at coordinate 30,166 of CASGEB010000013.1, read as the reverse complement.
ATAATATTTTTTGCTATTATTTGTGAAATTAATTGTAATTTAATTTATTTATGCCATATATTATAAGTTAGGTTAACTGCTTTTATGAAAGATGTGAGGGCTGATGTCGATAAAGGCCAAAAGACTGGTAAAAAAAATTGTATCATGGTCTGGTTTGTTTTTCTTTGGTCTGGCAGCGTATATGCTGTATCATCAGTTGTCAAAATATGATTTTGCCGATATTCAAAATGCGGTACTCAGTATTCCGGGAAAGAATCTGCTGATGGCAGCCGCGGCTTCGTTTTTGGGGTATGTTGCTTTGTCGTCTTATGATTTTCTGGCAATCAGATATATCGGACGCAAACTTTCTCCTTTGAAATGGATTTTTGCCGGGTTTATCGGCTTTTCGGTCAGTAATAATGCCGGGCATGCCGTTGTTTCCGGCGGAGCTATCCGGTATCGTTTGTATACGCGCTGGCGTTTTCATGCCTCGGATATTGTTAAAATGGTGACTTTTTCCGGTTTTACCTATCTGGTTGCCTGTTTCTTTTTGATTATTCTCGGTTATTTTCTGACGCCGGATCATGCTTTCGGCGAAGGTTCCATTTCTCATATGACGACGCTGATTATTACAATCGTTTCGGCGGCCGGGCTGGCGCTGTATTTTGGAATGAGCCTGTTTTATAAAAAGCCGATTATGATTAAAGACATGGCTTTTGAGATACCGTCTTTGAAAATGGCTTTGGCACAGGTTTTTATCGGCGGGGCGGATATCCTGATGGCTTCGCTGGTGTTGTATTTTTCTCTGATTCCGTTTGTGCAGATTCCGTTTGATGTTTTTATAGGCGTGTTTATCATTGCGCAGGTATTGGGCGTATTCAGCCAGGTTCCCGGCGGTCTCGGCGTGTTTGAGGGACTGTTTATGTATATTATTCCCGGCGAGCATAACCAGGTGTTGTTGTTTGGCGCGCTGGTGGCTTACCGGGTTATTTATTATCTTTTTCCGCTGGTTATTTCCGGCGTGATTTTGTTAACCTATGAAGGGTATCTGCGCTATATTAAGAGCAGGCGCCTGCTTGAGTATATGAAAGAGAAAAAGCAAAAGCTCGTTCATCTCAGAGAAAAGCCTAATTGTTGAAAAAGCTGTTTATTTCTTCAGTCAGATAGTCGGAAAAGCTTAAGGCATCCGATATCATATTTTGCAGATTTTCAAGTTTGCGATAACCGAGCGCCCGCCCGTTTTCAACATTTTGCAAAACAACTTCCAGCGGACGGGAAAGATTATAATTGCCGATGAAATTGTATTCTTGGTCGTTCTGATAATTTATGAGGAAAAAGCTGTACAGATTTTTATAATTCTGATTATAAACCTTTTCTATCAGCGCAACAGTTTCGGCGCAATCATAACAAGGCTCATTGTTGAAGAAGACAAAGATTATCGGCCTGTTGTAATTATAATAAGCTGCGTCAAAATATTCCTGCATTGTCTGATCCGGATTGTATTCTCCTTCATAGACTAGAGCTGCCTGAACCGGTGCAACGGACAAGGCTGCCATTCCGGCACAAAGAGCCGGCAAGATTTTTTTCATACGTGTTTCTCCCCTGTTGTCAGAGCGGGGCGCAGGCTTTCTTCAGCCAGGACTGCAGTTCGGCATTTTCCAGCAGCGGAGAAATCTCCGTCCAGATCCGGCGGTGATAACCGTTGACCCACTCGGTTTCCTGTTCGGTTAGGAGATATTTATTTATCAAGCGTTTATCAAGAGGGACAAGTGTTAAAGGCCGGAAACAAAACATCGGGGTTTCAAAACCGGCGTCAATGGTTTCAACGAGGTTTTCAATCCGGATGCCATAGCAGTTTTCTTTGTAATAGCCTGGTTCAATTGAGGTAATCATTCCCGGCTGAAACGGCGTTTGGGAACTGCGGCTTGAAATATTCTGCGGTCCTTCGTGGACGTTTAGAAAGAATCCGACTCCGTGGCCGGTGCCGTGATTGTAGTCTTTTCCCCGCTGCCAGAGCCGGCTGCGAGCCAGAATATCAAGTGCCTGCCCGGACGTGCCTTCCGGGAAAACGGCAGAAGCCAGGGCAATATGGGCTTTTAAGACAAGGGTGAAGTCGTCAACCATATCCTGAGCCGGCGTGCCGACGGCGATGGTGCGGGTGATGTCTGTTGTGCCGTCATAATACTGTGCGCCGCTGTCGAGCAAGAGCAGGGAGCCTTCACTTAAAGGCAGATTTGCGGCCTGAGACGGCTGGTAATGGACAACGGCGCCGTTTTGAGCAAAGCCGGCAATCGTCTCAAAGCTGTTGGAAAAGAAATTTTTGCCGCGGCGGCGGAAGTCGTGCAGTTTTTCAACAATGTCCAGTTCTGTTTTGTTTTGCCAGTTGTAATCAAGCCAGTGTAAAAAACGGCATAATGCAACGGCATCGCGGCGGTGAGCCTTTCTGAGGTTATCCAGTTCGACCGGATTTTTAACCGCCTTCCACAGAAGAATCGGGTTGGCAACGTTTTCTATCCAGATATTTTGTTCTTTCATCAGGCTGAAAACCGCCCGCGGCGTGTTGTTGTAGGCCATGCCGATGTTTTTTCCGTTGTATTTGGCCAGTTCTTTGCCGAGTTTGGTAAAATCGTTGGCAAACAGACTGACTTCGCCGTCTGCGGAGATTAAGGCAAAAGCACGGAGAATCGGCGTGTCAGGCAGACAGTCGGAACGCAGGTTCAACAACCAGGAGACACTGTCGCAGGCAGAAAGAAAATAGGCGTCGCATTTGTTTTTTTGAATGTAGGGAACGAGCATTGAGAGTTTCTCGTCCATTGAAACGCCGGCGTATTTGACGTCGTGTTCAAAAATTTCGCATTTTTTATCGGCCGGGCGGACTTTGAGCAGGTTTTCTTTATCTTCAATAAAATTAAAACGTTTTAATACCCGGTTCCAATAATCGGTTTCGCTGACGGAATGGCACCAGGCGTTGTATCCGATTTTCAGATTGTCAAAAATATTGTTTTGTAGCCAGGCGGCAATGGTTTCCCGGGTGACGACGACTTGTATTTTTTCAGCGTCAACTTCGCGGGCGGCCTGGAGCTCGTAACGGCCGTCAACAAACAGAACGGCCCGATCCGGAAAAACAAGCAAATTGCCGGCAGAACCGCTAAAGCCGGTGAGTTCGCGCAAGCGGTTTTCTTCCGGCAGGATGTCTTGGCCGAGAAACATATTGTTGCGAGTTACAATATAGGCGTCATAGCCCTTTTTTTTGATTAAGTTCTGAAATTCTGAAAGAGTCATTCCGTTTTCTCCATTAAAGCGGCGCGCCAGTTGTCGAGTTCATATATTTTGACAAGGTTCAGCCCCTGATTGGTGTGAGCGTTGATTACCCATTCTTCCTGGTCGGCGATAAAGCCGGAGAGAACGGCATAGCCGCCCGGTTTTAAATGCGCTGCCAAATCCGGCGCCATTTCAATCAGCGGACGGGCGAGAATATTGGCAAATATGAGGTCGTAAGGAGCGTTTTTTTGCACGATTTCTGCTTCATAACCATTGCTGACTTCAGCGGTGATAAATTCGGACAGATTGTTGTCTATAGCATTTTGCCGGGTTACCCAAACGGCCTCTTGGTCAATGTCGACGGCCGTGATGCGGGTATCCGGCTGCCAGAGTTTGGCCGCTCCCAAAGACAAAATTCCCGAACCGCAGCCGACATCCAAAATATTAGCGTGCTGAGCTTTCATTCGGTTGAGTTCGCAAATGGCCTTTAAGCAGGATTTGGTGGTTTGGTGTTCAGAACCGAAAGCCGTGGCGGCATAAATCCTAATCGGCAGTTTGGCCGTTTTGGGGACTTGTTTTTCATGAATGCCATAAATCAGAAAGTCTTCGACTTCAACCGGAGCAAATTCGATGACGTTGTCTTTCAGCCAGTTTTCACTGGACAGCAGGCTGACGGTGAATTGCGGAAGCTCAATGCCGCGGGCGGCGGCTTGCTCTTTTAAATCTTTGGCATCAAAGTTGCGGCTGGTGTATCCAATCGGGATTTCTTGTCCGTTATCGTTATAGTCGCAGGCGACGACCTCAAAATATTCTTCCAAAAATTCTTCCAAAAGCGGAGAAGTATTTTCCTGCGGGGCAAATATTATCTGCCAGCAGCTTCCGGCATTGTTCATCTTATTCCACACTCTCAATTTGTTGTTTACTATCTTGTAAATATGGTATAGTAATTAAATTATTATTTCATTAACAAACTGCTTAAATATAATGGATAAGGCGATGAAAAAAATAGCAACGTTTCTGGCGGCGGTTTTTTTGACCGGTTGTTCCTTTCAGTATTCTGATTTAAACTTGTGGCCGGAAAGAAACCTCTGGGTGGAATCTTTCAGCACTTATCCGGTTAATTTTACCGGGTCGGAACCCGAACTTGTCAGCAGCGAGTATGTTGATGAAAAAAGTGTAAAATATAATGAACCGCAGAGTACTTATGTCGGTAATACGGTTTTGAGCAGCAAGGTTTATCAGATTAACAAGTATCGCGAAAATTTGCTTCGTTCCAATATGGACGGAATTATGAACAGTGCTTCCGTACCGGATCTTATTCTGGCCAACAAAACGTACCGGGTTATCGGGACGGTCGTAATTGACGGGGTAGAATACCGACTTTTTCCGAGCCTTTCTGATAAGTTTGTGTTTATGGTTAAGCCGGACGGACAGTTATATAATGAGATTGGTCAAATCCGCAACGGGCGGTTGGCCGTTCTTGACGCCACGTTTGTTCCGACGCCGGAAGAACTCAGAATGCTTCCCGTTAAAACGTCAAAGACTGAACAAACCAAGCCGGTAAACGGATTTGACATTAAATATGACGGTATCCGGGATGGTAAAATGTGGTTTATGGTCTTGGATTACAGCCAGAGCGGAGAGAACGGCGGAAGTTTTCAAAATGTCGGTTTTCCGAAACGTGACGGCGCCGTTATTAACGTGGCCGGCAATAAAATAAAAGTTTTGAGTGCGGATGAACAAAAGATTGAGTATATGGTTCTGGAATAAGTTTCATTTGTTTTTTGTCGCATCGTGATGAGATTTTTTCTTGATTCGGCGTTTTTTTTGGAGTAAAAACGCAGAGAATTAGAGTTATTTTTTTGGAGGAAACAATGTCGGGACACTCCCAATTTAAAAATATTATGTATCGCAAAGGGGCTCAGGATGCCAAAAAAGCAAAGGTTTTTGCCAAGCTGGCCCGTGAAATTACTGTAGCTGCCAAGAGCGGTTTGCCGGATCCGGATAAAAATCCCCGGCTGCGTCTGGCTATTCAGGCTGCCCGGGCAGAAAGTATGCCGAAGGACAATATTGAAAGAGCTATTTCAAAAGCCAACCAGGTTGCCGGCGGCGATGATTATGTTTCCGTTCGTTATGAAGGGTTTGGACCTGGAAAAGCTGCTATTATCGTCGAAGGCCTGACTGATAATAAAAACCGGACGGCGGGAAACGTTCGTACCATCTTTGGAAAACGCGGCGGCGTTATGGGGGAGACCGGTTCGGTTACTTTTAATTTTGAACGTATCGGTTTTGTGCAATATCCGGCCTCGGTTGCCGATGCCGACAAAATTTTTGAAGCTGCGCTGGAAGCCGGCGCCAATGATGTGGTTTCTGATGATGAACATCATGAAATTGAAACTCTGCCTGATGATTTGGGCGCTGTAACCGAGGCTTTGGAAAAACAGTTCGGAACGCCGTCTGCTTCCCGCCTGGATTGGAAACCTATGGTCAAAACCGATATTACCGATAAGGAAACGGCCGAAAAATTCCTGGCTTTTGTTGAGGCTTTGGAAGATGACGATGATGTTCAGCAAGTTTATCACAATGCCGAAATCGCCGAGGATATTCTGGCAGCTTTGACTGAGGAATAAGATTGCGGTTGATGTAAGAAAAAAGGCAGGGGCGCGAAAAGTTTCTGCCTTTTTGTTTGTAGGAAAAAAATATGATACGGATTTTAGGGCTTGACCCGAGTTTATCTTCTACCGGCTGGGGAATTATTGAGGTTGAAAATAACCGTTTGCGTTATGTGGCAGACGGTATTGTTACGACAACGGCTCAGATGCCTTTGCCGGAAAGGCTGGCTGTTTTGCATCAGGGAATTTGCGATGTGATTGATTCGTATAAACCGGATGAGGCGGCGATAGAAGAAACTTTTGTCAATAACAATCCTTTTTCTTCCATAAAACTGGGGCAGGCGCGCGGCGTTGTCCTGTTGGCGCCGGCCAGGTACCGCATCCCGGTCAGCGAGTATGAGCCGAACAAGGTTAAAAAAGCCGTTGTCGGCGTCGGCCATGCCGAGAAAAAACAGGTGGAGATGATGGTTAAAGTCCTTTTACCCGGCTGCAAGCCTAAAAATAACGATGCTTCAGATGCTTTGGCGATTGCAATTTGCCATAATAATTATCGTAAATCGAAAAAAACAGCCTAATTTTCTCGATTCGTTTTTGTTTTTGCCAAAAAAATTGTATTTTTTTTGTTTTAATTAATAAAATAATAAGAAAATTGGTGCTATTTTGTCTTAAAATAGCAAAAATAATTATTTTTATGCATTTTATTCTTGATTAATTTTTAGAAATATAGTATAAAATGGACAAAATTAGAAATTTTGCATAAAAATAGCTTGGAGACTAAATTTGATGAAAAAGTTTTTTTTCATGGTATTGTCAGCCGCTTTATTCAGCAGCGTGATGAGTGCAGCAGCCATTGCCCGTGACGGAGCTTATCTTGCAATCCGCGGTGGTTCCGTTAATGAAAATATGAATTCGGATGATGACAGTGCATTTGATGATAATCGTCTGGACTTTGATTATGTTTGGTTTGTCAGTGGTGCGGTAGGTTATCGCTGGAATTATCTGCGGGCTGAAATTGAATATACCTATCGTAATGATTTTGATGATACTTATTCGTCCGCATCCGGCGCATTGGCCAATGAAATATACAGCCATATGGTTTTGAAATCAAAGTCTGTTATGTTTAATGCTTATTTTGACTTTATGCCGAATTATGTTATCAGCCCGTATATTAATGCCGGTATCGGTTGGACATATTTGGAAATGGAAGATACTACCCATACTTTCGGCAATGTTGTTAAGCAGCCTAGTTTTGATGAGACTAACTTTACCTGGAGTTTAGGTGCCGGTTTGACAATCAGAATTAACAAGTGTATTAATATTGATGGTGGTTACCGTTACATTGATATGGGTGAAATTGAACATGCCAATATTAATGCTCATGAAGTTTATGGCGGTATCCGTTATACTTTCTAAGTTATTGTATGTGTGAAGGAGAAAAGGGGGAACTTGTTTCCCCCTTTTTCATATCCCCCCGGGGGGGATTTTCTTGTTTTTTATAATTTATTTTTATTTTTTGATTGCCAAAAAAGTTTTTCCTTACTTTTGCTTGACCAAAAGTAAGCAAAAGTCAAGCCCAACCTCATTTTCTAAGCTCTCGGCCTAAAGTTAAGGTCGCTACGCTCCAATGCTCTGTACTTCACTATTACCCCTTTGGGCCAAAAGCTAAGAAATCATTCGGTAATCGGGCGGATCAACTCCCCTGCCCCTCAGGCTTGAGGGGAGAGGTGCTTTATTTTCGATTTTTGCTCCAAAACCTAAGCTATTCGCAAAGGGCAGTTAAAAGTGCCGGACGGGGGATTGTACAAAAAACTGTCATTGTCGGGGATGATTTGCACGGCAGGTGTGCGGCGGGTTGTCGATATTGTACCGCAGAGACCGCGATGTTTCTTAAACGAATCTATGATTTTGCAAGTGAAAATAATTTTATTTAAAGCTTTGGACGAGAGAACCGGCCAGCAAGTACCATCCGTCTACCAAAACAAAAAAGATTATTTTAAACGGCATCGCCAAAACAGTCGGCGGCAGCATCATCATACCCATTGACATTAAGACGGAGGCAATCACCATATCAATAATCAAAAACGGAATGAATATCAGAAAACCGATTTCGAAAGCCCGCCGGAGTTCGCTAATCATAAAAGCCGGAACAACAACTTTGAGCGGCGCATCAGCTACTTTTTCCGCTTTGGGACTTTGAGATAGGTCGGAAAACAGCAAGAGGTCTTTTTCTCTCGTGTTATTGACCATAAATTCTTTGAGCGGAACGGCGGCTTTTTCCAAACCTTCCAGCAGTTCCACTTTTTCGTCAATCATTGGTTTTATTCCCTGCTCCCACGATTTTTCAAAAGTCGGAGCCATCACAAACATAGTCAGAAACAAAGCCAGAGAAATCAGCACCATATTGGGCGGTGTGGAGTTGGTAGCCAGAGCGCTGCGGGTGATGGAAAAAACAACGGCTATTCTTGTAAAAGAGGTCATCATAATCAGAATGGACGGCGCCAAAGACAGGATGGTGATGACGGCTAAAAGGTTAAAAATCCGGGCGGTGGCGGAACCGGTCGGCTGTCCGGCAACGTCCAGCGTGATGGACTGAGCTGCGGCTATATGGGCGCCGGCAAACAGAAATATTGCAAAAATAAAGGAGAATATAAACAGTTTTTTAATCATGGGCATTATGGTTCCGGTCAGAGATTTTTTTTGTTTCCAACAGCAGGTTCTGCGTATTTCCGAGCAGGAGCAGAAATTCAGAATCGTCTTTTTGAAAAATCAATAATGAATTTTTCATATCAAGCTTGTGATTTTCAATAATTTTTATGCGCTTGTTTTCTTGCAGTTTTTGAAAAAAACGACATTTAGCCCCTTGCTGCCGGCAGGCCTTGAACAGCCACAGCGTTAAGAAGAGCAAGCCAATAACAAATATTAATGCCAGTAGAGCTTTGAAAATCAAAGTTAATTCCATAAAATTGCGTCCTGTCAGGATGTTTTTTCCTCGGTTTAGTATAGGTCTTTTTTTGCTGGTTCGTCAACAGTATCGCGCCGGCTTGTTAATACTCTTGCAAGTTGGCGATTTGTTTGTTAAATGTGAAAATATGGAAAAAGAACAACAGAAAAATAAACGAACGAATTTTGACCTGACGGCGGTTTCCCAGAATATTTTGCCGCTGGTGAAAAAAATTCTCGGCCGTAAAGGAATGGCGGGATTTGAGATACTGGTCAACTGGGAAAAAATTGTCGGGCCGGAATTGGCAAGTTATTGCTATCCTGAAAAAATTGAGTTCAAAAACAATCAGCGCAGCAACGGCATTTTGCTGTTGAGCGTGCCGGCCGGCGCTTTTGCCCTGGAGGTGAAACATCGGGAAAAGTATGTGCTGGAAAGGATAAACGCTTTTTTCGGCTATGCCGCTGTGTCTTCTTTGAGAATCGTGCAGACCAGCGAAATGCAGCCGGTTGAGAAACCTGTTAAAAAAGATTATGCGCCCAAGTCCCCTGTTGTAACCCGGGAAGAGGCGGATTATATCCGTGAATCGGCGGGAGACGTTAAAAATAAGGACTTAAAAGAAATATTAATAAAATTGGGTTACAGTGTGTTCAGCGAAAATAAGAAAGCATAATTTTTATACGGATTACAAAAATGAAATTTGAAGAAATTATTAAAACTTTCAGCACCTGGGTTGCCGGGGTGGTTGTGTTTGTGTTTGCCGCCGGGGGCTATTTGAGCCTGAAAGGTTTTGTGCCGGACGGGAACGGAGGTTTTGTTTTGATGAAAAACGCGCAGGCCGCAACTTCCGGCGACGCGGCCGAACGTGATGCAAAAATCAAAACCATGACGCTGCCGAAGGGGCATATTCTGGGGAAAGCCAGTGCACCGGTTACCATTTATGAGTATTCTTCTTTTGCCTGCTCCCATTGTTCGGAATTTCATATTTATATGCTTCCGAAAATTAAGGAGAATTTTATTGATAAAGGGCTGGTCAAGCTGGTGTTTGTCGATTTTCCGCTGGATAGGAAGTCAATGTACGGTTCTTTGGTTTCGCGCTGTGTGAAACCCGGCAAATATCATGACTTTGTAACGCTGCTTTTTAAAAAACAACGTGATTGGGCGCTTTCTTCCAAATATGAAAAGGTCATCTCCCAATATGCGTTGCTCAGCGGCCTCAGCAATGATGAACTGAAAGCCTGTTTGAGAAACGAAGATGCTTTCAGCAATGAAATTATGGTCAACAGGGGGAATGCAGTTGAGTTTCTCGGACTGCAGGGAACGCCGTCTTTTCTGGTTGTTAAAGGAAACGACAGAGAGGTTTTGCACGGGCTGCCGAGCTATGGCAAGTTTGCCGCGCTGTTGAATGAAAAACTCGGCATTAAAGAAAAAAATTAAGCCATTTTAATAAGTCAGTAATATTTATTGTTGTAAGGTATTAGGCAAATGAGAAAAGTTCCTGACGATATTAAGCAGATGGACGAACGGATAAAAAGCCTTCAAAAACAGGAGGCTGAAGCCAGAAAACCCAAAAAGGAATCAGCTTTTGTCCTTGCCAGCAAAAACGGATTCCGGGTGGGAACCGAATTGCTTTCGGGCGTGTTGGTCGGCGCGGCCATCGGATATATGGCGGACAAATATCTGGGAACCAGACCCTGGCTGCTGATTGTCTTTTTGTTTTTTGGCGGGGCGGCAGGCTTTCTCAATGTTTACAGGTTTGTAAAAAACAATGGCAAAGATAAGGAGTAAGAGCCGTGTCTAGTCCGATGGAACAATTTAAAATCGAACCGATTATTCCGATCCAGGTCGGCGGATATGATATTTCCTTTACAAATTCATCCCTGTTTATGGTGTTGGCGGTTGTGTCGGCAACTGCGCTGCTGGCCTTTTGTTTGCGCCGCCGGACGATTATTCCTTCGTTGGCGCAGTCGGTACCGGAAAGCTTGTATGATTTTGTTGCCGGATTGCTGCGGGAAAATGTGGGCGTTGAAGGGCTGAAATATTTTCCGTTTATTTTTACGATTTTTATGTTTGTGGCTTTCGGCAATGTATTGGGACTGTTTCCCTACGCGTTTACTTTTACATCGCATCTGGCGGCGGTCGGGACGCTTTCGGTGATTTCTTTGCTGTTTAATATCGGTATCGGGATTAAGAAAAAAAGACTGGGGTATCTCAGGACGTTTCTGCCCCGCGGCATCCCTTTGGTTTTGGCTCCGCTTATTATTCCGATTGAAATGATTTCCTATTTGAGCAAACCGTTCAGCCTTACGGTACGTTTGGTTGCCAATATGACCGTCGGGCATATTATGCTCAAAATTATTGCCGGTTTTATTATGGCGGCCGGCGTGCTGGGCGTCGTGCCGTTTGTGTTTGACGCCGGAATTGTGGTTTTTGAGATTTTTATCGGGCTTTTGCAGGCTTTTATTTATACGGTCTTAAGCTGTATTTATCTTAGCGAGGCTTTGCACGAGCATTGATGATTATCATTGTGTGAGTTTATATTTGGTAAAAACATAACAGAAAGGAAAAAAAATGGAACCTATGGCTTATATCGGCGCCGGTATGTGCGCTTTGAGTATGATGGCTTCTGCCTGGGGCGTTTCTCAGGTGTGGACGGCAATTATTTCGGCTGTCGGCCGCAATCCGCAGGTTAAAAAGGAAGTTGATATTTATGGCTGGGTCGGTTTTGCCGCCGTTGAAGCCATTGCTTTGTATGCTTTGGTTGTGGCTTTGATTATGCTGACCGGCAATTAAGCCCGGAAAACGGTGCGGATGCTGCAGCCGCACCGTCCTTTGAGAATTGTTTACAGTCAGGAGTTGAAATGCCTCAGTTAGATCCGACATGGTATGTTTCGCAAATGTTTTGGCTGATTGTCTGCTTTTTTATGATGTTGCTCATTATGTCCAAAATTATTTTGCCCAGGATTGCTTATATTATGGACAAGCGGCAGCGGAAGATTGACAATTATCTTGAGAAAGCAAGAGAAAATAAAGCGCTGGCCGAGCAGTCGCTGGAGAACTATCAAAAGGCGATTGCCGAAGCGACGGCACAGGCACAGGCTTCTCTTGAGGCAATGCAGAAAGAACTGGATGAGATGGTTTCCAAGCGTCAGGAGGAATTGTCCCGGAAACTGGGCAAACAGATTCAGGACAGTGAGGCGAAGATTAGTCAGAGCCGGGAAGAGGCTTTGGCGCAGGTTAATGAAATGTCGGAAAGTCTGAGCTGGGAGATTGTGAAAAAAATCGGGATTAATGATATTTCCCGGAAAGAGGTTAAAAATGCCGTTACGGCAGCGGCAGAAGAATAGAGGATTGGAAGATGACGTCAGAAGTATTGGCAGGCAACGAAGAGCTTGATATGATTCAAAATACGCTGGCAGATACAGCTGATGCCGCAGTTGCCGCCGTGGAAAATGCGGCACATCATTACGGCGCTTTTTATGAAAATCCGGAATTTTGGGTCGGAACGGCTTTTGTGCTGGTTGTTGTTTTGTTAGCACGTCCGGTCAGCAGAATGGTCAAATCAATGTTGGAAAAAAGGATTGACGGCATTGCCAGACGGATTAATGATGCGCAGAAGTTGAGAGATGATGCCCAGAAATTGTGGGTTGAATATGAAAAAAAATTTTTAAATGCTCCCAATGAAGCTTATGATATTTTGAAAAAATCAGAAAACGAAATGGAGCAATTAAAAAATGAACGTATCAGAAAGCTGGAAGAAGAGATTAAAGTTCGTGAAACTGACGCCCAAAACAGGATTGCTACGGCAGAGCAGGAAGCCGTGCGGGAAATCAGAGTGCGCAGTTCCGAACTGAGCATCCGGGCGGTCAAAAAAATTCTGTCCGAAAAGCTGGATGATGCAGCCCAAGACAAACTGATTGACCGGTCTATTGAGCTTTTGAAAAAAGCAGAGTAACCTTTTGTTAAAATTCCCCGCTTTCAGATATGACAGCGGGGAATTTTTTGCTGTTGTCTGCGCCGATGTCTGCGGCGCTTTTTTATAAGTCGCGGTACGGGTTGGCGAGGTAGGTTCCCAAAATGTTTACTTCCTGCGAGAAAAAAGCCAGTTCTTCAAAGGCGTTTTTATAAGCCTGCTGCGCCGGGTGTGCCTCGATTTCGACGTAAAACTGCGCTGAAACAAATTTGCCGTCCAACAGGTAGCTTTCCAGTTTTGTAATGTTTATGCCGTTGGTGGCAAAACCGCCCAAAGCCTTATACAGGGCAGCGGGAATGTTTTTGGCGTGAAAAATAAAAGAAGTAATGTATTTTCCGCCGTCGTATTCCGGAATTTCCTTTTGCGGCGACATAATCAGGAAACGGGTGGTATTGTTGGCGGCGTTTTCAATATTGGAAGCCAGTTTTTGCAGTCCGTAAATTTCTCCGGCCAGCTGGGAGGCGACTGCAGCTTGTTTTACATCGTTTTCCCGGATGATATCGGAGCAGGATTTGGCGGTATCAATCCGTGCAACGGGCATAATGCAGTTTTTTTTCAGAAATTCGGAGCATTGAGCCAGCGCCTGCGGGTGGGAATAGGCGGTTTCGATATTTTCCAGCCGGCTGCCCGGAAGCCCCCATAACTGATGTTCAATCCGCAGGAAATATTCTCCGACAATGTACAGGCCGGATTTGGGCAGCAGAAAATGAACGTCGGCTACGCGTCCGGCATTGGAGTTTTCTACCGGAATTACGGCCAGGTCGATTTGTTTTTCATGCACCAGGCTCATGGCTTTTTCAAACGTGTCGCAGGCAATGTATTCTTGTCCGGGAAAAAGCCTGCGGGCCGCAATGTGGGAATAGGCGCCGGAAACGCCCTGATATGCGATTTTCATAGTCATTGAGTTTTCCTTTATTTTTTCTGCCGGTCAGTATAAGAATTTTCTTTTTTTGTGCAAGAAAAATTTTTTTATTTTCGGAATCGGAAGAGCGGACTCTTATTGCGGAAAAATAGTTTAAATTACGACTATTTATGTATTGAATTTTTCTCCGGCAGATGTTTTTGACAGCAAATTTTGCCGTTTTTTTATTTTTTTTGTCAGCAGAATGTTTTTGTTGTTGAAAAATAAAAATTAATTGCTTAAGTTATTGCTGTATTAGTTGTTTAGCAATTAAGTAATAAACCCATATGGAGAAAATAATATGAAAAAACTTTTAAGTTTGTTTTGTGCGATTGTTGTCTTGTCCGGCTGTTCTTCCGTTGGTTCTGACGGCGGTCTGTTCGGCGGCAGCGAATGTGAGAGCAAAGCTGCGCGCGACTTTATGGAAAATGCAGAAGACAGAGTTTACTTTGCATTTGACAGCTCTGCCCTGTCTTTGAACGCAAGAGAAGCTTTGGACAGCCAAGCTAACTGGTTGAAAGATCATGAAAATGTTGATGCTGTTATTCAAGGCTACTGTGATGACAGAGGTACAAGAGAATACAACCTGGCTTTGGGCGAACGCCGCGCCAATGCCGTAAAAGCTTATTTGGTATCTCAAGGTATTGCAGCAGATAGAATTTCCGTTATTTCCTACGGTAAAGATCATCCTGCTGTAGAAGGCCAGAATGAAGCAGCCTGGGCTCAGAACCGTCGTGCAGTTACAGTTGTTAAACTGCGCTAATCTGACCAGAATCTGTATTGCCGGAAACGTATCCTTGGATAAAAGGATACGTTTCTTTTTTTGTTATACTGCAGGTGTGGGCAGATATAAGTTTAAGCTTGTACTCGCCGGAGAATCATTTTAGGATACAAATAATTGGTTTTAGTCCGAAATTTGAGGATGGAATGATGAAAAAAAATAGTTTGACGATGAGTTTGCTGGCCGGTGGTCTTGTCTTTTTGATGACTGCGGCGGACGTTTCTGCCCAGAGCGCCAGTGCGGCGATGGATGAGATTGCCATTCTGCGGGAAGATTTGAAGATTTTGCAGAGGCAGGTGTATCGTGCAAATAATGATGTCAATCCGACATCGGCTGCCGATTTTGCCGTTAAAATCGGGGAGTTTGACGAGCAAATCCGAAAGATGACAGGGCGTATTGACGAGATTGAGTTCAAAATTAAGGGATTGGAAGATAAAATCGATGTTATTAATAAGGATATTGACGTCAGGATTAAGATGATTGAGGGCAAGCCGGTTGCCCCGGCAGCATCCGACGCAGGGGCGATTTCTATTTCCGAAGCGGCAAAAAGTAAAAAGTTTACGCCGAAGGTTGCCGCAGAAGCTCCGAAGTCCGTTACCGGCGAGAGTGTGGCCAAAGGGGAAGATCTGGCTCCGGTTAAGACCAAAAGCGCAGAAGAACTTTATCAGGCCGGTCTGGAGGCTTTGAAGACCTCTGATTATGCAACGGCCGACCAGAATTTTAATTCTATTTTGAAACGGTATCCTAATGATAAACTGGCCGGAAATGCCCAATATTGGCTCGGTGAGGTTTATTATGCCAAAAAGGACTGGCAGCGGGCAGCGATTGCTTTTGCTAAGGGAATCGAAAAATATAAAAACGGTACAAAAGGGCCGGACAGCTTGTTGAAGTTGGGAATGTCAATGAAAGAACTGGGCAAAAAGACAGAGGCTTGTCAATCGTTTGAGAGTTTGAAAACCGAATTTCCGAAAGCAGAAGCTTCTATTTTGAAACGGGCGGCAGAAGAGGCCAAGAAATTGGGGTGCTAACGGGTGCCGGTGAGTGAAAATCTGCGGGAAAATTTTGCCGCAAGTTTAAAAAGAATAATTGACAAGTATCAGATACAGCCAAAGGTTTGGGCAGTCGGCGTTTCCGGCGGCGCAGATTCTTTGGCTTTGGTTTATTTGCTGAAAAACTGGAGTGATGAGCATTGCGTCAGAGTGGTTGCCCTGACGGTGAATCATCAACTTCGTCCGGAAGCTGATGCTGAGGCGGAATATACCGCGCAGCTTATGAAAAAAATCGGGGTCGAACATCATATTTTGCAATGGGTCGGCGTTAAACCGGAAAGCGGGATTGAGGAAGCTGCCAGGGAGGCCAGGTACGGATTATTACAGAAATGGTGCGCGGAGAACGGCGTGCCGCTGCTTTTGATTGCTCATAATCAGCGGGATCAGGCCGAGACGTTTTTAATGCGTTTGCAACGCGGCAGCGGTGTTGACGGTTTGGCCGCCATGCAGGAAAGAACAATGCGCAACGGTATAGAAATTCTGCGGCCGCTGTTGGATATTGCGCCGGAGGCTCTGCGGGCTTATTTGCGGGAGCAGGGGGTGCAATGGGTGGAAGATCCTTCGAACCGCGACGATGAGTATTTGCGGGTGAGAATCCGCAAGCTGCTACCGGTTTTGGAAGAAGAGGCCGGCATCAGCGTTAAACGTCTGGCAGCGACGGCAGCCAGAATGAACAGAGTGCGGGATTATTTGGAACAACAGACGGATTGTTTTGTCAGAAGTTATGTTACTTTCTGGGAAAGCAGCGGATGTTCTTTTTTGCCGGCAGAATGGCAGAAACTTCATCAGGAAATGCGTTTGCGGGTTTTGATTTTTTTGCTAAAAAAAATCGGCGGCAATGTTTATCCGTCCCGTTTGGAAGAAACGGAACGCCTGGAAGCAGCACTTATGCAAGGTAATTTTAAAAATCGGACGTTGGGTAAATGTGAGATTATCAGCTTCGGGCGGAAAATTTGGATTGTTCGGGAAAAAGTCGGCGAAAAGGTTTTGCGGCGTCAAAGTTGGGAAGAGTTTATGGAGAAAAATCCAAAGTATTTAAAAGCTAAATTGCCGTATAAACTGCGATTGGCGATTTATGACAGATGGAAAAATAGGAATCTGTGAACCTGTGCCTTGGGTAGGCGATGTAACGGCAATTGAAATTTTTATTATGGAATATCAATAGAATAAGGTGTTTTGCAGTTAATCTTTTTCTTGTTGGGGCATTTTGATTACGTAGTAACCGGAGTTTTCCAAGTGTCCATTTATGTTAAGATTACGTTCTTGAACTTTGTATCCTTGATAGAAGTCGTTCCATTCCATAATTTCATATTCGATGATGCTTTTTCCTTCTAAGGCAAAGTTATCATAACATTCATATTTAATGAAATTCTTTTTGTTCTCCAGTAGTTTGCATTCCTGAAGGGTTACAGTGCCATGGAGATTGTCCTGAATTATCAAAATGGGGGAAAGTAAAATGCGCCAACAGTTAGTGCATATGGGATATATCGTTTCATAAAAGCGCCAATCAACAAATTTTTCATCAGTCATAAGGTGGCAGAATTGCGGGCAGGGAACATCTTTTTTTTCAGGAAGAGGAGAGGGCGAACTCAATACCGTAGCCGGATAAAGAAATAAACAAAGGAAAAGGATGTTGTAAATTTTTTTCATAATTAGTCTTTCTCTTGTTTGGGCGTTTTGATTAAATAGTGAGAGGCGCTTTGAAATTCTCCCTTTATATTGAAATTACGTTCTTGAACAAGATACCCCTGATATAGAGGCTCCCATTCCATAATTTCATATTCGGTAATGCTTTTTCCTTCTAAGGCAAAGTTATCATAACATTCATATTTAATGAAATTCTTTTTGTTCTCCAGTAGTTTGCATTCCTGAAGGGTTACAGTACCATGGAGATTGTCCTGAATTATTAAAATGGGAGAAAGTAGTGTGCGCCAACTTGTTTTTCCGAAAACCTGTAAAGTTTCATAAAAGCGCTGATCAACAAATTTTTCATCAGTCATAAGGTGGCAGAATTGTGGGCAGGGAACATCTTTTTTTTCAGGAAGAGGAGAGGGCGAACTCAATACCGTAGCCGGATAAAGAAATAAACAAAGGAAAAGGATATTGTAAAAGTTTTTCATAATATTGTCCTCTATTTTTAATTATATAACATAATAATATACAAGTATAATAAATTTGTCATTAGTTTATTTTATAAAATATCCCTTTTGACACATGTCATAAGCCCATTGGTTTCTTTCTTGGAAGCCTTTAATGAAATTTCCTTGATTATCTGTTTCTTTTCGATGAATATTTTGGCAAATGGCCTCTTTGTCTTTGTTTTTAATTGCTTCTTTTAATTTAGGCCATTTAAGCGTGCCGACGTGATAATTGGGTTCGGCAATGGCGACCTGCATTTCAGGACTCATGTATTTGAAGTTGGGATGAGTTTGGTGAAGTTCTTCTTCTCTGACGGCAATATCATGGTCAAGAAGTTGGTCGGCGTAGCTGCGGGATAAACGCAGCGGGGTTTGTTGTTCGAAAGATTTTGCCCCATAGTTTTGTCCGTAAGGCGCCGTTTTCAGGATGTTGTAATATTTTTGGATTTCTTCCATGGTTGCCGGTTTTTGAGTCGTTTGATTATACCAAGGATGGCGGGCAAAGCTGTTAAGATTTTTATCCATATGACCGTAGCCGCTTGTTATGTTTCCTTCAATATCAAGGTAGGGATGTTCAGAAATGTCTTCCTTTTTTTTCAGAAATGGTTTTAAAGAAGCCATTGCAGGACTGGGTTTTTTCATATTTTGCGCCGTATATTTTACAGGCTGTATTCCTCCGGCAGCGGCGTTGGAGATTGAGCCGGAAGCTGATGCATAGCCCTGAAGCGGCGCTTGTTGTTGAACCGGCGGCTGGGGCTGCAAATATGGATTGGGCGAATCTTCACTGGGAACATAGGTTTTTTGATCAGGACGGGCCGGTGCCATAGGGTCGTATTTCTGATTGGGGTCAAGATAGTAATATTTTCCTTCTCCCAATTTGGGGTTGGGATTTTTGAACGGACGTTTTCCCTGAATAACGTCCAGCAAATATTGCTCATGTTCTTTCATTTTATAGTCTCCTTATAGTAATAAAAAAGGGAGCCAAAGCTCCCGGTTAGAAATTTAAAACAAAAAAGACTGAACAAAAAAATCGTTCAGTCTGATATCTGGTCGATAAAATTATCCACCATACAAAATATATTATATTCCGGTGTCACCGATGTCAATGTGGTTCAGGATAGGTTGTTGATAACCTTTAATATTCCACACGATTCAGGTATAGTCCGCAGGCGGGGGCATTAGGCCCGGCAACCCGCCGGTCGCAGGCTTCCAGAATCGTTTTAATGTCTTCCGGCTGCCGGCTGCCGTCGCCGACTTCGCGCAGGGTGCCGACCATATTGCGAACCTGATGGTGCAAAAAGGAGCGGGCTTCGACAATAAAGACGATTTCTTCGCCGCGCTGTTCAATATCCAGCCGGTCGAGCGTTTTAACCGGGGATTTGGCCTGGCAGGCGGCGGCGCGGAAAGATGTGAAATCGTGTTTGCCGAGCAGATATTGCGCGCCCTGGCGCATTTTATCAACATCCAGAGGGACAGGAACCCACCAAACACGGTTTTTTTCAATGGCGGGCGGCGCTTTGCGATTTAATATCCGGTAAATATAGCCGCGGCCTTTGGCAGAAAAACGGGCGTGAAAATCTGAAGGAACCTTTTCAATCTCTAATACGGAGACAGGGGCTTCCATTAAGCGCAAATGGGCGTTATAGGCTTCTCTCATCCGAAAAACATCCCATTCTTTTTCTACATCAAAATGGGCAACCTGCTTGAGGGCATGAACGCCGGCATCGGTTCTGCCTGCGCCGGCGACTTCGGTTTTGATGCCGGTAAAAGCGAAAAGAGCATTTTCCAAATGCTCTTGTACACTCGGGCCGTCCAATTGTCTTTGCCAGCCCAGCAAATTTGTGCCGTCGTATTCTACGGTGATTTTATAACGCATTATTCCGCAGCGACTTCCAAATTGGCATTATTGTCCTGCATAAAAAAGCCGAGCTTTTGCTGAACTCCCCAGATGACGCGCAGAGCTTCAAGCGCGGCTTCGCCGGTGATGCGCGGCGTTTCCAGGCCGTTGACGCAGTTGATAAAGTGGTTCAACTCAGCCTGCAGCGGTTGGTTGGTCGGAATAAACAGCTGTTCGACGCTGCCTTTTAAGCCGTAATGCATCCATTCCGGGATTTCTTCCTGATTGACATAAGGCATACGTCCCTGGGTGTGAACATTGATGCTCTGGTTGATGAAGTCCATATCAATGTAGTTGGTGTCGGTCGTAACGGCCAAAGTCCGGACGCGGGCCTGGGTAATGCGGCTGGCAGTTACGTTGGCGGTAACGCCGTTTTCAAATTCAATCAGCGCCGTAATGTAATCTTTGCCGGAGGCATGGTCAGGCGTTTTTACCGCAGAGGCATTGATGCTTTTGACCGGGGATTTGACGAGGGAAAGAATGATTTCCGCGTCGTGAATCATCAAATCCATCGCAACGTCGACATCGGTAATACGGCCGGAAGCGGCGGACATACGCTGCGCCGTTAAAGAACGAATCTTTGACGTGTCGGAAAGCAGGCGGTGCATTTGTTCTACCGCCGGATTGAACTGTTCAATATGACCAACCAGCAAAACGACATTGTTGTCTTTTGCCGCTTTTATCAGCCGGTTGCACTCCTCTTCCGTGGTGGCCAGCGGTTTTTCCATCATACAATGAATTTTGCGGGTTAAGAAAAATTCGCCGACATCGGCATGGGTAACGGAAGTGGTTACGACACTTACCGCGTCAACATTGGCGGCGACTTCTTCCATCGAGGAAAAAGCCTTGATTCCGAAAGTTTCGGCAGCCGCTTTGGCCGCGTCGGGGAAGATGTCATATACACCGACAAGCTCTACGTTGTTTAATGTCTTGTAAGTCTTAAGATGGTTTTTTCCCATCATGCCGGCGCCAATTACTGCCACTCTAATTTTATCAGTCATTAAAATTGCCTCTGTTTGTTTTTGGATTAATTTAGTTTACATATATCAATAAATTTGATAAAAAGCTTTTAAATTCTTGTTACATATTGTTACAATTTTTTGCAAAGGATGCCTTGCTCATGAGAAATTATCGTTCCTGTTTGTCCTTTTTGGCTGTGTTTTCTTTGTTTTTGGCGGGGTGCGCCGGTGACGAAACAAAATGGGGGAGCGATAAAATCGAGGTCGAGGAGATTCCGTTTGCCATGGAGCCGGAGAAGGTTCGCGGCCGGTTGGACGTGTATCAGTCAATGGCAAGAGCCGTGAAATATAATGTTGATTTTTCATCGCAAAATATGGCCAAAAAGCTTAAGAATCCGAGCAAACTTACGGCCAGAGAGCTGTTGAACAATGTGAGCGGCGCCGTCTCGGGCGAGGAGAATCCGTTGTATAATTCCATCCGCCTTTTGGATTTTTCGGTTATGTTTGCCGCGGCGAATCTGGAAGACAGCGATGCCGCCAGAAATGAAGAAATTTATGCCAAAGCTTCGCAATATCTGGCATTGGCGGTTATCCGGTCGCATCAGAGCGCTTTGTTCTCGGCAAAGAAAATTGCCGAGATAGACCGGCTTTTGAAAAAACAGCAGAAAATTCTGGCCGAGTTGGAGAAAAAACAGGAGAAGAACGGCGTTTTAAGCGTTGAAGACAAGGAATATAAAAAAGGTTTGGAAGTGGTTGTTTATGAACTGGTCAATTTCAAAAAACAGCTGCAGCAAAATGTTGACGAGTATGAAAAACTGGTGAAGTTTGACGGCAAAAAACTTGAGCTTGAAGGACGTCGTTTTTATGAGCTTGAGGATTTTGACCGCAATTATGTTCTGGAAGTTTTTCAAAAATCGGCAGCCGGGAATCGGGAGGAATTCCGTCTGGATAAAATCCCTGCGACGTATGACGGAATTCGGGCAAATATCTTTAAGGCTTATCCGGAGGTGGAACGGCTGCAAATTAACGGTTATGACGCCAAAGATCCGATTTATATCAACGGGCTGATTGCCCGGGCGAAAAATACGGCCGAGAATCTGGTGAGCGCAACTTTAGGATATGCCCGGGTAGACGGCAGGAAGGTTCAAGAAAAAGAGTTTGTCCGCCGCAAGGTGCTGGATGAAATGGGAATCGCCATTTTTGTTCAGAACGAGATTGCTTATAATATGGTAAAATCAGCTTCCGGGGATTATGAGATTGTGGCGGAAAAAGTAAAGAATCTGAAACAGGAAATCCGCGGAAAAGAGAAAAACTACAATCTGCTGCCGGATGAAAAACTTGAGGTTTTGAATTTGAAACTCAAGCTTTTGGAGGCGGAGAGCAAAGAAAGCCAGGTGCTGGCCGAAAGAGCTGTAGCGCTTCGGGCTTTGTATTTTTACGCCGGCTTTTCACCGTTTGACCGGAAACTGATGAATAAAGACATTAAACATATTGTAACGGCTCTGAAGGCGGCATTTAAGCAGGATTTGGTTCAGATGCTGGCGAATTCTCCCGAATCGGATAAAAAGCAACCGATTCAAGATACAGACTGGAATAAAGACGAAAACTGGCTTGAAGAAGTGGTTGAAGGCGGCAGGGTTGTTATTCCTCCGAAGAAAAAGGCGAGCCGTCCGGCAGTGCCGGCTTTTTCCGGGGCGTTTACCTTATACGGCGCAGAGGCCAACAGCCGGAAAGTTATGCAGCTCGGAGCTTTTTCAGAGTGTGATAATGCCGAAAAAGAGTGGAAAACACTGCAGCGGAATTATCCCGAACTGGCTAAAATGCAGGGGCAGGTGGAAACGGTTATGGTTGACGGGAGAGAAATCCACAGACTGATTGTGCAATCGGAGAAAGGCGGTTTTGTCGGGATTTGCAATAAATTGAGACAAGCCGGAAGAGGTTGTATCCTCAGATAGTTTTAATCTTGCAAAAGACTGAAATTCGGGATATGATGACAAAAATGTCTATTTAGGAAAAAACAGGCTGAAGCAATGAGTAATAATGAGGACACAGAGAAGAAAAGTTTAGAAACTCTGAAGCAGAAAATTCAGAGTTCAAAAGTAGCTTATGAGCGCTCGGCTTCAGATACACCGGACGATGACGGAATGGTGTTTGAGTGGAGCGCCGTTTCGGCAACGAAGCCTAATCCCGGCGCCCGCAAGGCGGAAGAGAGGATATATCAGCCGCTTTCAAAAATTGAATTTTCAGGCAAAAAGCTGGAAGACGGAAATTTTGCCGGCGAGAATCTGGAAAACGCCAATTTCTCCTGTGCGGATTTAAGCGGAACGGATTTGTCGGGGGCTAATTTGCGCGGCGTTGATTTTTCCGGTTCCAACCTCAGCGGCGCCAATCTTTCCGGCGCCGATCTGACCGGGGCGGTTTTGTCAGGCGCCGTTTTGAAAAATACCAATTTTACCGGCGCCAATCTTTCCGGCATTAAGTTTGAAGATATTGATATTGAAGACGCCATTTTGCTGGACATTAAAATTGATGATTGGGCGTTGGAAGATTTTCAGACTTTAATAGAGTTTCTGGCAAAATATTATCCGCACAAGCTCAAGCTGACGCTTTTGAATCTGACGCTTTTGGACTTGTCCAGAATCGATTTGAGCAAGGTTGATTTGCGCGGCGTTGATTTTACCGGCTGCAATTTGACAGGAGTGGATTTGTGGGGGCTTGACCTGAGCCAGTGTATTATTACGCCGGAGCAGATAGCCCAGGCTTTGGGGAGAGCTCCGACGCCGGCCGAGATGAAAATGCTGCTGGCTCCTAAGAACAAGGCTCAAAAGAAAGGCTGGAATATTGATTTTGAAGATTTTTTCAATAATCGAAAAGAGTTTGGCGTAATTGATACGACAAAAATGAAAGGCACCAAAATTTCAGACATGATGAAAATGGGGCAGAAACTTATGCAAAAAATGGGGTACGGTCAAGCGCCGGAACCGACGGATGCAGAGATTGTGGCGGAGATACAAAAAGAAAAGGCGGATAAAGAAAAATCGCACAATGCCGAACTGCGTGAGGTTATTGAAGCCAGAAAACGCGAAGCTCTTGAGCAGATGAAACAGGAAAAAGAAAAGAAAAAAGAAAATGCCGTCGTGCGGGGACCGGAAGAAAAAACAATTGAAAAAGAAATTCAGCCCCAGAAAAAAGAAGTGAAAGAAAAAAAGAAAGTGCGTATCAAAGGGCAGGAATTTGATGCGGCGACGCTTGGAAGAATAAAATCGTCAATGGGAAATACCCGTTCATAACGTGGTTGAAATATTGACCGAAAAACGCTCATGCTGTTGTGGAAAAGAGCGTTTTTTTGTATGTTATAAGAGAAGAAAACAGTATAGATAAAATGCAAAACGGGAAGTTTCCGGCCAATGGCGTGCAAAAAAAGACTCCGCGCGGTAAAATTTGTGCTGTTAATTTTTGAATATTTGTTTATGATAGGTGCAGTTTGAATTTTAAGAATCGATTGGGAAAATGGAAGACACGCTGTTTTCGTCACAAGTGAAACGGCCATTGGCTGACCGGCTGCGCCCGCGGACTTTGAAAGAAGTTGTGGGGCAGGATCATATTGTCGGCGACGATGCCCCGCTCGGACGGATGATTAAATCCGGCAAGATTACGTCTTTTATTCTCTGGGGTCCGCCTGGCTGCGGCAAAACGACGATTGCGCGTCTGATTGCCGAACATACCAATCTTTATTTTGAGCAGATTTCCGCCGTTTTTTCCGGTGTGGCCGATTTGAAAAGGGTATTTACCTATGCGCAGGAGCGGCGGGCAAATCAGGGTAAAGGCACGCTTTTGTTTGTTGACGAAATCCACAGGTTTAACAAGTCGCAGCAAGACGGTTTTCTGCCTTATGTGGAAGACGGAACAATTATTCTGGTCGGCGCGACAACGGAGAATCCGTCTTTTGAACTGAATGCGGCGCTTTTGTCGCGGTGTCAGGTTTTTGTGTTGAACCGGCTGAATGAAGAAAATTTTGAAGAGCTTTTGCAGCGGGCTGAACGCGAATTGGGCAAAAAGCTGCCGGTGGATGACGAGGCGCGCCGTTTTATGAAAGAAACCGCCGACGGCGACGGGCGCTATATTTTAAATCTGGCGGAAAGCGTCTGGGCCTATGCCCAACCGGGCGAAGTATTTGACAAGGACAGCATCGTCAAGATTATTCGTTCACGGGCGCCGGTTTATGATAAGGGTCGCGACGGGCATTATAATCTGATTTCTGCCGTGCATAAGTCTTTGCGCGGTACGGATGTGGATGCGGCTTTGTACTGGGTGGCGCGGATGATTGAAGCCGGCGAAGACCCGAAGTATATTCTGCGGCGGTTGACCCGCTTTGCGGTGGAAGACGTTTCACTGGCCGATCCGAACGCGGTTACGCAGGCGATTGCCTGTTGGGAGACTTATGACCGTTTAGGGTCGCCGGAGGGGGATTTGGCCGTGTTTCAGCTGACGGCTTATCTGGCGACGGCGCCAAAGTCGGTCGGCGTGTATAAGGCAATGTATGCCGCCAAAGATTTGGCACGCAAGACCGGTTCGCTGATGCCGCCGAAAAATATTTTGAATGCGCCGACGAAGCTTATGAAACAGCTCGGGTACAGTGAAGGCTATGAATATGATCCCGATACGGAAGACGGATTTTCCGGTGCCAATTATTTTCCGGACGGGGTTAAGCGGGTTAAGCTGTATCATCCGGTAGAACGCGGATTTGAGCGTGAAATCAAGCGCCGGGTGGATTATTTTGACAATTTGCGCCGAGAAAAGCAAAAGAAAAAAGGGATTGAGGATACTTAAGCGGGGGTTTTAGCCGGTGTCGGTTAAGCTTTGGAGCTTTTTGATTTGACAGCGGAGATTTGAAATGTTAGATTTTGGATGAAAACAAATTATTAATATAGAAATATTTTTATGGCAGATTTAAAAAATTTAGCAGAAGAGTTGCTTTCGCAAGCGACCAAGGAAGCCGTGGATTTGCTCCGTATTTTGAAAGATGAGTATGGAATTTTTCCATCCGGAGACAGGCTTTTTGAACGTAAACCGGATGAAAATATGGTTTTGCCAAAAAAAATTTCCAGACGGGAGAGAGGAGAGCAGGCTCGTAAGGCGATGAAAAAGAGATGAAAAAGAACTGTAAAAAACGCGGATGAAAATTCGCGTTTTTTGGGTTTAAATTCCTTGTGTTTTTGGCGTTGTTCCGTTAAACTCCGAATAGTTTTGGAAAGGAAACAATATGTCCGGAGTGGAAATTATAAAAGTTAAAGAAAGTGATGACGGGATGCGTCTGAACCGCTGGTTTATGAAATATTATCCCAAGCTCAGCCTCGGACATCTGCAGAAACTTTTGCGGACGAAGCAGATTAAGGTTGACGGTAAAAGAGCCGAAACGTCATTGAAACTTGCGGCGGGTTCCGAAGTCAGAATTCCACCGCTGCATCTGGCTGAGGCAGAGGCGCCGAAGCAAAACAAAATCAGCAAAAAAGATGCAGATTTTATTTTGAGTATGGTTATTTATAAGGATGATAACATTCTGGTTTTGAACAAACCATCCGGAG
This sequence comes from uncultured Pseudomonadota bacterium, assembly GCA_949300375.1. Classification (GTDB taxonomy): domain Bacteria; phylum Pseudomonadota; class Alphaproteobacteria; order RF32; family CAG-239; genus MGBC133411. The sequence continues at coordinate 4,093 of CASGEB010000013.1, read as the reverse complement.
TTGCGGTGCAGGGCGGGACAAATACCGGTTTTCATATTGACGGGATGTTGGAAGCACTGAAATTTGAAAAAGACGAAAAGCCAAAGCTGGTACACCGGATTGACAAGAATACCAGCGGCGTGTTGGTGTTGGCGCGGAACCGCAAATATGCTGATTTGCTGACAAAAGCTTTTCGTGAGCATAGTTTGCAAAAAACGTATCTTGCGCTGGTGCGCGGCTGTCCAAAGCTGATGAACGGCGTGATTAATGCCCCGCTTGAGAAAATCGGCGAAAAGGTTATGGTTACGGAAGGGGGAAAACCGGCAGAGACGGTGTATCAGGTTCTGGATGCGCTGGGCGATAAGTTTACGTTGGTTGAGGCGTGGCCGCTGACCGGAAGGACGCACCAAATCCGCGCACATCTGGAGTATCTGGGAACGCCGATTGCCGGGGATGATAAATATTTCGGCAGGGAACGGGTGCGGTTATCCAATATAAGCGATAAACTTCATTTACACGCATACAAAATTGATTTATCGTACCTATATAATAAAAAAATGGTTGTTTCGGCACCTTTGCCGGAGCATTTTCGCAAAAGTCTCAACAATTTGGGTATAAATTTCAAGGAGTAACGTAATGGTCAAGTTATTAAAAATTTTGCTGGGCGTTGTGCTCACATTGGTGATTATCGTTCTGGTCGGCGGGTTTATTTTTATTAAGACCTTCGATTTGAACAAATATAAGCCTTATGTTACCGAACTGGCTTTGAAAGAAACCGGGCGTGAAGTGACAATCGGAAATGCGTCGCTCGGGATTTCTTTGACGCCGACATTGATTTTGAATGATGTTACGATGGCAAATGCGGCTTGGGCAACCGAGCCGGAGATGGTGAGAATCGGAGAGCTGGAGGTTAAACTTTCCATTTTGCCGCTTTTGAAAAAACAAGTTGTTATTGATAAGATTGCGTTGCTGAATACCGAAATTTTTCTGACGGAAAATGCCGAGGGTAAGCAAAACTGGATGCTGGAGCTGCCTGCCGGAGACAGCACGGCGAAAACGGCAGACAAACCGGCGGAAAATGCATCGACCGGGAATACTGAACCGGCAAAAAGCGGAACTGAAGTTAACAGCGGGGCAGCGGTCTTGGCCGGTTTTGCCGCGAAAGATGTGGTTATTGAAAATGCGGTTGTGAAATACAGCAATTTGAAAAACAATCAAAATATAGATGTAACAGTAAATAAGATTGCGATGAATGCCGCCAGTATGGACAGCAATATCAATCTGACTTTTGATGTGGTTTACAATCAGCAGAATATTGCCGGCGAAATGACCGTCGGATCAGTTAATTCGCTGTTGAGCGGAGAAAGGAGTTTTCCGGTCAAAGCAGCTGTTCAGGCTTATGGTGTTGATTTAAAAATTGACGGCGCTTTGCAGAATGTGTTGAAAAATCTGAGCTTTGGCTTGAATGTTAATTTGTATAATCCGGCCGGGAATTTTAATGCGCCCGAAACAACACTGATAGCGGCAGTTTCCGGTGATTTGAAGGAAATTACGGCCGATATTTCCAGCCTGAATGTGGTGGACAATATGATTGCCGGCCAGGTTAAGGCAAATATTGCCGGAACGGTTCCGATGATTTGGGCGGATTTAAAGAGCGATAAAATCAATTTGATGAATTTCTCCAAAAACAGCAATACGGCCTGGCAAATGCCGGTTCTGATTGCATCGGCGCATGCCAGCGAGTTGGTACCGGATGAGGCCATTCCGTTTGAGCTGTTAAAAACCGTTAATGCCGAGGCCAAACTGAGTGTCGGGCAGTTGATTATTGATCAGTCCATGCAGGCGGATAATGTTTTGGTTACGGCTCGCTTGCAGAACGGTTTGCTAAACGTGAATCCACTGACGCTTGATTTCGGCGGCGGTAAAATCGAAGCGGCTTTAAGCGCCAACGCGGCTAACGACAATGTGTCGGTGACGCTGACAAGCAATGATATGAAACTGCAAAATCTGCATCAGGATTTTATGGTTAAAGACAGCAAGGATTTTGGAATTGTTTCCGGCGGGAATCTGGATTTGGACATTAATTTATCAGGAGCCGGAAAAACATATCGCCAGCTGGTTAACAATCTGAACGGAAGGGTTATCGCCATTGCCGGAGAGAGCGTTATCCAGACCGGAAAGCTTGATTTTCTGAGCGGTAATTTTATTACCCAATTGTTGAACACACTGAATTTGTCATCGGACAAGGTGCGGAATGTCAATATGACTTGTGCGGTTGTGCGGGCTGATCTTAGCGGCGGCAAGGCCGTGTTCCCGAAAGGGATTGCTCTGAATGCCGAGCAGTTGAATCTGGTCAGCGACGGCAGTATTAACTTGGTTAATGATGATATTGACTTCAGCCTCCGGCCTTTTTCCGGCAAAGTCGTTGACGCGAATCTGGCTCAGGCTTTGTCTTCTTTTATCAAAATCAAAGGAACGCTTACCAATCCAAAAATTGCGCTGGATGATGCACAGGCTGTTCAGGCGCTTATCGGTGTGGCTGCTACCGGCGGAACGGCTTATTTGGGATCTAAACTGGTTTTGGATGCCGATAGTTCGCCGTGTTATACGGCTTTGGCAGGGACGCCTTATCAGAGCCGTTTTCCGGCGCCGTCCAAGGCTTCTCAGGCAACACAAGATGTTTATCAGGATACCCAGAAGGCTATTAATGACAGCGTGAAAGATATTAAAGGCGCCGCAAAGGATATTCTCGGGATTTTGAGCGGCAAAAAATAGAGGGCTAACGTATGATCAGTTATTTGGAAAAAGCAACAACTGAAATCGGTAAAAGCCGGAAAGATGTGATTGACCGGCTGGTCGTCTTTTCACAGACGGATATGCTGCTGTTCTGGGGGCCAGAAAAAGGTCTGATTGAACGGCAGGAAAAAATCTGGGGTCCGATTTTGAAATGGGTAAATGAAGAGGTGAACGTTAAATTTGTTAAGACGCAAAGTCTTGATGTTCCCGAAAATAAAGCTTCAGGAGAGAAACTGCGGGATTATCTGAACAGTTTTTCCGACAAAGAGCTTGCCGCTTTTTATGTGGCGGCTCTGAATATGAAGTCGGTTTTGCTGGCGATTGCGCTGGTGAAAAAGAAGCTTAATGCCGATGAGGCTTTTAATGCTGCTTATCTTGAGGAACTGTGGCAGGCCGAAAGCTGGGGCGTGGAAGAAGAAGCAGAAAAACGCCGCAGCGAATTGAAGAAAGAGCTTCATGAAATTGAAGATTTTCTGAAATAAGTTAAAGGAGCCATGAGGCTCCTTTTCAGGTTGCAGCAGATGGAAAAAGAAGTTTATATAAAAATTGAAGGGCGGGTTCAGGGAATTGGTTTTCGCTGGTGGGCTATTCATAAGGCTGAGGAAATCAGCGGAATTTCCGGCTGGGTGAGAAATGCGGCTGACGGATCGGTCGAAATTTTGATGCGCGGGGAAGATGAAAAAATTGATGCCATGATTCTGGCCTGTCATAAGGGGCCGCCTTTGGCCAGAGTGGACAGGGTTTCTTTTATTGTCGGGAGAATCAGCAGCTGGCTGCCTCCGATTGAAGAAGGAAAGTTTGTGCGCAGCTTTTGATGTAGTCATAAGTTCAGATTGGAAAAGACATTTCTGCGCTTATTTTTGAATTATCGCAATATCAGATAAGGAGAAAGTGGATGCGCGTAGAAAAAACAAGGGAAAATCTGCGAGAATGTTTATGTTTGCATTGTCCGTCTTATACAACGGTCTGCAAAATGAAAAATATGCCGGAAAATCTTTTGAAAATGCTGGAGCCGATTGATGATATTGAGCATTTTGAAGGAATGTATTGCGCCTTTGACCATAGCCGCTGTATTCATGAAGACCGGGGCTGCATTTGTGAAAAATGCGAGGTGCATAAGAAATATAATCTGAAAAAAGAAGACTATTGCCTGAAAGACGGCGGAATGTAAGTGAACTGAAAAAACTTTTTAACTGCCCGGTAAAAACATCGGGCATTTTTTGTACTCTGAAAACCCCGCGCTAGGCGCGTGGTTCCAAAGAGCTTATAGCTTTACACATAAAAAACTCCTTTGCTATTATGTGAGAGATGGTCTGGC
>CASGEB010000012.1 GCA_949300375.1 uncultured Pseudomonadota bacterium | reverse complement strand
CCGATTGCGATGAACGAAGGCTTGCGTTTTGCCATTCGCGAAGGCGGCAGAACGGTTGGAGCCGGTGTTGTATCGAAGATTATTAAGTAAAAGCGATAACTCGCAGAAATAAAAGAAAGCTGAGAACGAGAGTACGGATTAGTACAAAGGTTCTCAGCTTTTTTTGTTTTTTTATATAACATAAATTGCCGTTGCAAGTTGAGAAGCAGACAAAAGAATGAAGTTTGCTTTAGTTGTCGAGTAAAACGACGGCTATTTGTGCGATAAATCACTTGGCATTTATTTTAATGTAAGCCTTTGCTGAAAAAAGGGCTTTGTCTTTGCGTTTTTATATGTGATTGAATTTTCTAAAAATCGGCTAAACCGGTATTTTTATTATAAGTAAAAATTTTTATTAGAATTAAGCTATATTTAAATATTATATGATAAGATGGCCTTAAATTAACGCTAAAAAGAGAAAAAATGAGACGTTTATTCCAGTATGGGCAACGCGATTGGAGCGTATTAGGGCTTTTTGTTTTGGGGTCGGCTTTGGCTGGCGCTTTTTTTCGTTATGAATTTGTCTGGGATTTTTGCAATTATCACTATTATAATGCCTGGGCTTTTTTGAACGGGCGTATGGGGTATGATATTGCGCCGGCTTCGGTTAATACTTATTTTAATCCGTTTCTTGATGTGGTTTATTATTTTTTGTTGGAATATCTGAATGACAGGCCTGAGCTTGTTTCTGCCGTGCAGGGATGTTATTTTGGTATTTTGCTTTTTGTTTTCTGGAAGATAAATCTTTTTTATTTTGAACCGGAAGAAAGGTATCGGCGGATTAAAATTTGTTTTTCCATGATAATCGGGGCAACCGGTTTTGCAACTTTTTCCCAACTGGGAACAACAACAAATGAAATTCAAGTTTCTATTTTGATTTTAACGGGATTTTATTTGTTAGCAAAAGAGTTTGCGGCTTTCAAGCAGAAAACTGCAAAATTTTTTCTGTCCGGATTTTTAGCGGGAGCGGCTTTGGGCTTAAAGCTTACGGCGGTTATTTACTGTGCGGCTTTGGGAATTTTATTATTACTGATGCATAAAAATCTGGCGAATCCCAAAAAACAGATTCTTTATTTTTCGGCGGGCGGGCTATGCGGCTTTTTGCTTTTTAACGGTTATTGGATGTGGTTTTTATGGCAGCATTTTAACAATCCTTTTTTCCCATTTGCCAATGCGTTTTTTCAATCGCCGTATTTTGATAATTATAATTTCAGCGATCACAGATATTTGCCGGAAAGTGCGGCGGAGTTTTTATTTTATCCTTTTGTTTGGGCTTATCATATGTCGAGGGTGGTGGCAGAGGTTATCTTTTTTGATATTCGTTTTGCCGTGGCGGAAATTTTGGTTTTGCTTTGCGGGGCAGTTTGGATAAAAAAACGTTATAAGCTTGCGCCGGAAGAGAAATTTCTTTATGGCTTTATGGGTATTGCCTATTTGGTTTGGTTGATTTTTTTTGGTATTCTGCGTTATCTGATTCCGGTTGAAATGCTGCTGGGCGTTTTTTTTGTTAAGATTTGCAGCCGTGTGAATTTTTCTCAAAAAATACGACAGATTATTTTTATTCCTCCGATGATTTTGATTTTCTTAATCTTTATTACAGTGTCGAAAGAAAGCGAAGAATGGGGAAATAGAATGCCGGATAAGCCGGTTGTCTGGGCGGAAGATGTTCCGCTGGAAAACGGAGCGCTTGTTTTGCTTTATAAAATGCCAACAGCTTTTTTGATTCCTCTCTGGGAGAAAAAAGGCATTCATATCCGGGCGATGGGAATGCGTTTTCGGCATGCTTTTGAGATGTTTGGGGCGGATTTTTCCGACAGCGGGAAATATCGGACGATTAAACAACAAATTCTTGAAAATCATCACGGGCAGGTTGCTTTGATTTTGGATGACGCCGTCCGGCTGGAACTCCTGCTTCGGGAATCGGAGTTGAAATATCTTCCGTTTTTGCAATGCCGTGAATTTTTTTCTGTATACGGCGAGGCTGAAAGCCCGTTGAAATTTTGCACATATAGGAGAGAATGAAGTGAAAAAACGGAAAATTGCAGTTTTGCTTCCCTGTTATAATGAAGAAAAGTCTATTGCCAAAGTGGTGCGGGATTTTAAAACATTTCTGCCGGAAGCGGAAATTTATGTTTATGATAATAATTCCACAGACGGAACTGCGCAGGAGGCTGTCGATGCCGGGGCCATTGTCCGGCAGGAAAGTTATCAGGGAAAAGGCAATGTCGTCCGCCGGATGTTTGCCGATATTGACGCTGATATTTATGTTATGAGCGACGGAGATGAAACTTATGACATTAAGCGGGTTCCAGAGCTGATTAAAAGACTTGACGATAAAAAGCTGGATATGGTTATCGGCTCCCGGCAGGAGGTGGATTTGGCGGCTTACCGGGTAGGGCATCGTTGGGGAAATAAGATGTTGACGGGGTTGGTTCAGTTTTTTTTCCGGTGCAGTTTGACGGATATGCTGTCGGGATTCAGAGTTTTTTCCAAGCGCTTTGTGAAATCTTTTCCGGCACAGTCGCCGGGTTTTGAAATAGAGACGGAACTTACTGTGTTTGCTTTGTCGGCCCGGCTGCCGTTTGAAGAGGTGAAAACGGATTATTTTGCCCGGCCGGAGGGATCTGTCAGCAAACTATCAACAATCAAAGACGGTTTGCGGATATTGAAAATGATTATTCTTTTGGTTAAAGAAGAAAAGCCGCTGTTATTTTTTAACTCAATTGCCCTGTTTATGTTTTTCTTGTCTTTGCTGCTGGGAATTCCCCTTGTTTGGACATACTGGGAAAGCGGGCTTGTGCCCCGTCTGCCGACGGCATTGTTGGCTACCGGGCTTATGTTATGTGCGGTTACGTCTTTTTTAGTGGGGTTGATTTTGGACAGCGTTTCATCGGGAAAAAGAGAAATGCGGCGAATGTTTTATTTACATCATAAGGCATCGGGAGACTGATGATGACGGAATATTGCGGCGAAGATAATCTTGAGGTTATGAATGCGGCGAAAAAATACAATGATTTTCTTACTTCTCTCATCGTTTCTGCCTGTCCGGATAAGAGTAAAAAAATTGTGGATTTTGGTGCCGGAAACGGATTGTTTGCCAAAGCATTGCGGAATTTGGGGCATAAAGACGTTTTATGCGTGGAACCGGCGGACGGTTTGTTTGATGAGCTCAGGAATGAGGGGTTTTCCTGTGTGCGCAATATTAGTGAAGTTGCTGCGGGGAGTGCGGATTTTTTGTATTGTCTGAATGTGTTGGAGCATATAGAAGATGATAAGCAGGCTGAGAGAGAAATATACCGATGTTTGAGGAAAGGCGGCTGTGCTTTGGTTTATGTTCCGGCTTTTTCCTGTCTGTTTTCTGCGATGGATAAAAAAGTCGGGCATTATCGCCGCTATACACGAAAGACATTGCTGCGGCTTTTTGAACCGGACGACTGGCAGATTGAGCAGGCCGAGTATGCCGATATTCTGGGATTTGGAGCGGCTTTGTTTTTTAGGTTTTTCGGAAATAAGCGCGGGGATTTAAACCGCATGGTCTTGTTATTTTATGACCGTTGGATTTTTCCGTTCAGCAGAATGCTGGATTTTTTGGGTGCCAGAATGTTTGCCGGTAAAAATGTTTATGTCAGGCTCAGGAAAAATAGCCGGAATATGTGTCAAAATGAAATTAAAAAAATAAAAAATCCAGACATTTAGTTTGGAGGCGTTTTATTTTGTCAAAAAAAGTTTAAAATAACACTGGATTTAAATCCTTTTTTGTGGTATGTTATGCCTGTCTTTTAGGAAAGAACTTCTGTTTTAATCAATTTGCTTTAGATAATAGGAATAGGTGATGAATAAAAAGATTTCTTCAAAAATTGTGTTCAATTCCGGCGACTTTGTGGTTTATCCTGCTCACGGCGTGGGCAAGGTGGCTGATATTACAAAACAGAAGATTGCCGGAAGCGAGCTGGAGCTTATTGTTGTGAATTTTGACAAGGATAAGATGACTTTGCGTATTCCGATGGCAAAGGCAGAAACGACGGGTTTGCGAAGAATTTCGGCTTCTGACACGATGGATGAGGCTTTGGGCGTTTTGAAGGGAAAGGCCAGAGTAAAGAAGGTAATGTGGTCGCGCCGGGCGCAGGAATATGAAAATAAGATTAATTCCGGCAATCCGGTGGCCGTGGCTGAAGTTATCCGCGATTTGTACCGCAGCGAGAATTTGGCTGAGCAGTCTTACAGCGAGCGTCAGATTTATGAACAGGCACTTGACCGTTTGGCTAATGAATATGCTGTTTGCCAGAATATTTCGTCCGCAGATGCTACCAAAAAACTTTTGGAAATCCTGGCTAAGTAAAACAGCAAAAATTTGCAATCCGAGCCCCGTTTTTTACGGGGCTTTTTTGTTGACAAAATTTAATATATCGTATAATTTGGGCAGAAGCAAAACTATTATTAACTAAAATTATTAAATATGGAAAATTTAAGCGAAAATCAGTTAAAAGAAGTGGTCTTTCAGAATGTGTCGGCTAAAACTTGTTTTATGCCTGATGAATTTGAAGAAACTTCAGATCTTATGGATGATTTGGGGGCAGATTCTTGTGATATTGTAGAGATTGTTATTGCTTCTGAGCGTGACTTGGAAATTGTGATTTCTAATGAAGAAGTTGAGGAAATTCAGACAGTCGGTGATTTGTATGGTTTGTGCAAACAAAAACTTATGGAGCAAGGACGTTTAAAATCTTTATGATTATGGTAGAAATTGATAACAAACAGTTGGCGGCTCTGATTGAAAATGGGAGTTTCCCGATTTATTTTTATTGGGATGAAACAGCCAATAAATTTTATTGCGACACAAAAAACCAGCTTGGTGCAATTGGTTGTATTTGGAAAAATCCTTTTGAAAAAGCTGAAGATTTTTCTTCTCTTTCGGGAAAGGAAACTGAACAGGAAGTTTGTATCCGCGTAAAAACCGTGATTATGAAAACACTTTGTTCTTCGGATACGGAGGTGGTGCCGTCCGCGGTTTTAACCTGGGATCTCGGAGCTGATTCTTTGGATGTAATTGAGGTGGTTATGAGTTTGGAAAAAGAGTTTGATATACGCATACCTAATACCGTAATCGAATCTTTGAAGACTGTTGCAGATTTTCAGCGCTTTTGCGTCCAACGACTGTCAGAAAAGGCAGCAAAAAAGACGAAAGACGGAAAATAAACGCCATCTTATGCCGGAAGCAGACAGGGAGACAGTTCTTTTTTATGAACATATCCGCTTGTCCGGAAAAAGGAACGACTGACAGAAGACGGCATTTTGCCGCCTGAAAAATTATTAATCTTATAAATATTTATTATGAAAAATGTAAAAAACATGAAAGGAAATTTGACCAAATCTCAATTGGAACAAGAAATTAAACAGATTGTGGCAGACAGGTTTTGTGTGGAGATTGATAAGGTGGATTTGACTTCTAATCTTAAAAATGATTTCGGGGCAGATTCTTTGGATATCATGGAGACACTTATTCTGTTAGAGAAGAAGTTTAGTATTGTTATTTTAGATGAGGAAAACAACCGAGTACAGACTGTCGACGATATGTATAATCTGTGCCGGGGAAAATTGGAACTTGCCGGCAGGATAAAATCGGAATGACCGATTGAATAATTGTCGGAAAGTTTGGAGTGAAAACGGGGTTCTTTACCCCGTTTTTTTTATGTCCGGCAAGCAAAATTGAAAAAGAATCGGAAAGGGTAATGTCGGAAGTAATCTGCTGAAGAAAAACAGAGAATCGGAAACTTTTCTGGGGATAAAAGAGTTATAAGATTTGGAGATGAGTTTTTTGTGAATAAGTTGCGAGTCGGACACAGACGGCTGTTGCGAATCTTAAAAAGCTTAAATAAAAATTAACTAATCATTAACGAATTGCAAGAGAGTACTTAAATGTTCAATGAAGGCGAGTTTTTGTTCAGTCAGACAGACGGGATTGTGGTTTCGGCATGCCCGGTTTTGATTGATGAAGAAAAAAGCAGAAATGAAGAGCGCTTTCTTTGGGGGTATTATCTGTGTATTGAGAACAATTCTTCCAGAAAAATCAGCCTGCTTGGCAAGAATTGGAAAATTACGGATGATAAAGGCAATTCTTTTTCTGACGATACTTGCGGGTTTAAAGGAGAAATTCCCGAATTGGAACCGGGGGAATGTTTTGAATATACCAGTACGGCGCCGATAGCAGCAGCCAATGCGGTTTTTTACGGCAGCTGCCGGATTAAAACAGAAGGCCAGGATTTTGCCCAAGAAGTGAAAATCCCGACCTTTTGCCTTTCAGCGGATAAGCAAAAACATATGTTAGTGCATTAATTGTCATAAGTGTGGATGTAGGTATTGTTTGCTACGTACATATTTAAGTATTTATGAATGTTCTCTTCCATTTTGACGTTAAATTCATCGAAGAGTTTTTGCACCATATTATTCCAGTATTTTTCTTTTTCGATAATGTCGGTATCTGCCGGAATGGCAAGTTCACGCCAAGCGACAATTTCTGTTTGGGCGGAATCTGTTCCGAGTTCGTCGGATATTTTTAAAACGACGTTCAGGTTGGCTTTGTAAACCAGGCGGTCTTTATAAAAGAGCTGGCCTGATTCCTCGACTTCTTCGGTTACACTGGCGTCTTTGATAATGAATGAGGCAATTTTGTTGCTGGAATAGTCAACGGCATCCAAGCGGTCTTTTGCCCAGAGGCGGGCGGTTTTTTCAATCGAAATCGGAAAGAGCTGTTCAACGTGCGGACGTTCAAATTCCGGAATGAATTCGGAAATGACATCAACTTTGTTGACTTTAAGTTCAATTACGCCGGAATCAAGATAACGCGGTGCATTGTATTTTTCAATTTCCGGCGTATTATTGCCAGCACAGCCTGAAATAAATGCCGCGACAGCCAAAATACCGAATATTTTGTTTAATTTCATCATCTTTAACAGATCCGTGAAAGTTATAGTTACACCATAGATTAGCGTAACTATAACAATTATACATTAAAAAAACCTTAAGGTTTTAAACCTGCTTTACGGGGAACCGGCTATTGTTTTTGCAGCTCTGCCCGGTCATAAACATAGTTTTCCGAACAGAAATGGCAGGTGGCTGAAATTTTGCCGTTTTCGCACATAGCGTCGATTTCTTCCGGTTTGAAAGATGCCAATGTATCCTTAAGTTTTTCCCGTGAACAACGGCAGCCGAAACGGTAGGTTTTGTTTTCCGTAACCGCGAGGGAATGCGTATGAAACAGCCGGGTTAAAATGTTTTCGGATGTTAGCGCGGCATTGAAGACTTCGTCATCTTTCAGGCTTTCCATAAAGATTTTTGCTTCGTCCCAGCTTTCGGAGATTTCTTCGTTTTCTTTGATTTTTCCTCCGATTTCCGGAATTTTTTGAATCATAATGCCGGCGGCGTACCAGTTTTTGCCTTCTTGACCGGGCGTATGGAAAAACAGTTTCAAATCCGTATCAATTTGTTCAGATTGTTTAAAATAGCGCAGGGCACATTCGCTTAACGTTTTTCCCTGTAGATCAACAATTCCCTGATACAGTTCAGTATCCGGCCCCTGATCTACGGTGAAGGCCAGAAAACCCTCGCCCAGAAAATGCGGCGCGGGTTCGATTTGGTCATTGGTTTTGCGCAAGCGCTGCGATTTCTTTAGCCTTTCTTCATCAAAGCGGGCGCAGGCGCGGACGTTGCCCTCGGATGTTACATCAACAACAACCAAAGATACCGGGCCGTTTCCCTGAATTTGCAATGTGAACAGTCCGTCATATTTCAGCGCTGAGGCCAGCAAAACGGCCAGAGCGGAACTTTCGGCCAAGACGGCAGAAACCGGCAGCGGGTATTTATGCTTTTCCAAAATCGTGTTAATAACGCTGTCAAGACGAACCAGACGCCCGCGAAAGGCGCCGTTATCAATGTGAAAAGATACACAATTATCAAAATTATTGTTAGGCAAAATTTTATTCCTTTGCTAAATTATAACCGTTTAATAAGTTTATAATGTATGGGCGGAGAATTTTCAAGTGTTTGCGGCAGAAGAAACAAAAAAGGTCAAAACCGTTAAAAAAATTACGCCGATGCGGCTGAAAAATATTGCGCTTTATTATCTGAAACGTTTTGATACGACAAAGGCGGCTTTGCGGCAGGTTTTGATGAAAAGGGTGAATGAATATGCTTATTACAATCCCGGGTACGACAAAACAGAGGCAACAGGCTGGGTGGAGAATATTATCTCTGATTTTGAACGTTACGGGTATCTGGATGACAAGCGTTTTGCCGAGAACCGCTGCCGGGATTATATTGCCGCCGGTAAGTCCAAACGTTATATTGCCGGCAAACTTAAAGAAAAAGGCGTGAGCGAAGATATTATCGAGCAATGTTTTGCCGAGCAGGAATACAGCGCTTTTGACGCGGCGTTAAAATTAGCAAAGAAAAAGAAAATTGGAGGGTTTCGCAAAGATGAGGCCGAGCGCAAAGAAATGCGGCAGAAAGATATGGGGGTTTTGGTAAGAGCCGGATTTGATTATGATACGATTGCGGCAGTGATGGATTATCGACCGGAAGAAGATTGTTAAAAATAGTGCGAGATATAAAAAAATACTTGATTTCTTGTGCGTTGTTGTGTATGAAAGAAAAAGTCCGGTCAGTGTGGCCTAGAGCATCGGTCTCCAAAACCGAGGGTCGTGAGTTCGAATCTTACTGCCCCTGCCACTCAAGATGAAGACGCTGAAAAGCGTCTTTTTTCTTTATAAATCAATAAGTTAACCGAGTCCGTGTGAGATGTCATCAAAGAGGCTGTTTCCCGCTTGTTACACGGACTATCCCAAACAAAATTCTTTATTTTACAAGCATTTAATGCCGTTGGAATCTTATAGCCTCTTGGGAATTATCATTTATCAAAAGTCGGTTTTGAAACTTGCGATGATGAAAGTTTTTGACATCAGCGACAAATTATTTTTTTTACAACCTTATCGTTATCCATGGGTCAAAATATAAGACTTTAAACCAATTTTTTCAGCCGACAGAAACATTTTGAAACGTCTTAAGGCTTGTCTGACAGATGTATGACTTCTCTTGCCATAGCTTGATTTTTCGCCGGTAATTTCATATTGAGGCAGGATACTTATTATTCTTTCCCTTTGGAATTTTGATAATATTTATTAAGAATCACATTTGAATTATTTTTTTTGCCCGTATTCTTAGACTCAGATTTAAAAGTTTTCATCGATTCAGAAGCCAAGTCGGGCTGTTGTTTTATAATTTCCTTTAAAGTATTTCGCGCTTGTTCCAAGGAATATGACGTATTGTATTTATTTTGCAAACCAACTTTAACGACTTCAAAAGCCTTTGGTGCCAAATCCGGTCGTGCTTTAACAATACTATCCAAAACACTATAAGAATTTTCTAATGACATATTGAAATTGTTATCATTTTGCACACCAACTTTAAAAACTTCAAGGCCATCTGAAGCCAAATCCTTACGCAGCTGAGCAATGTGTTCCAAACAATCATAAGCCCCGTAACTTGATGTCTTTTGCAAAACAACTTTAAAAACTTCAAGAACCTCCGGTGCCAAATCCGGTTGAGCTTTAACAATGCTGCCCAAAACCTTATGAGCATATCTTAACGAAGAATCGTTATTTTTATCATTCTGCAAACCAAATTTAAAAACTTCAAAAGCCTTCGGAGCCAAATCCGGTTGTGCCTGAACAATATCATCCAAAGCTCCATTTGCCATAGCAAGTGCATAACTGCCATTTTTATCATTTTGCAAACCAACTTCAACGAGTTCTAGGACTTTGGGAGCCAAATTTGGCTGTGTTTTTTCAAACATTTTCGGAAGAAAATCCGGTTGTTCCTGAACAATAATATTACTCAAAACAACATAGACTTTTCCCAAAGAATAATCATTATGATGTTTGTTTTGCAAAACATCTTTGAAAGTATCAAAGACTTCTGATTGCAACGATGGTTGAATTTCAATAATTTTTCCCAGAGAGATACATGCACTTTCAAAAGATTCTTCTCCGTTTTTCTCTTGCTGCAAACCAAATTTTAGCAGGTTTAAAACATCAGGAATATGATTTGGCTGGTTTTCTGCAAGTTTTTTGAATATATACCAATATTCTCTCGAAAGGCTCAAATCGTATTGCTTTTCATGTTGAAACCAAATCTTGAAGGCATCAAAAACTTCAGGCTTTAAAGGAATATCAGGTGTAACAAAATTAGGCAAATCGAGTTCAGCTTTAGACAATATATTTTCATTACAATTTTTATGTTGTAAAATTTCTTTATAAATATCCAGAGATTCAGCCCAATAAACAGGATGAAAATAAAAGGCAAAAGCAACATGGCGTTGTAAACACTCTAGGGTCTTTGAATCTGTATTATTATTTTTCAACCTCGATTTAGAATGTTTTAGCATATCATGAGCGAAAGTCGGATCTTTCTTAATTGCTTCTCTATACGATTGTTTATCGTCAATCAGTACATCATCAAAAATAGAATATGTATACATAAGAAACTGACTATCATTTTTTTCATTTTGCAAAAGATTACTTAAAATACCCAAGACACTCGGTTGTTGATGAATACTTTTTTTGAGTACTCTACTTGCATAATCTAATGAATTTTGGGAATTTTTTTTATGTTTTAAAGCCAGACTAAACATATCAAAAATTTTCGGAGCTAAGTCTGGTTTGTTTTGGAAAATTCTACCTAAAACTTCATATGCATGACGTAAGGTAGCCTCCGTATTCTCTTCATTTTGAACTACCAAATTAAAAGATTCAAAAACATCGGAAACTAAATCCGGTCTTTTATAAAGAATCTTTTCTAAACGATTGTATGAGAAATGTATCCCATCCTCTAATCTGTCTTCAGCCTCAGTTTTCTTCAGAAAGATCTCAACCTTTTCTTTCAATTTAGACATTTTAGTCTCCTTAGATGTAAGTATATGTACCAGTGTAATTTGTCCGACAGGATATTGTATGTGTTTAGTATTAAACGTGTAATCTCCTTTCTTATTATGATACATAAACCAACGATTGTGACCGGTTGTCTAAATAAGAGATGTATCCCAAGCCAAAAGAAAATAAGCTATTATTTTTCCTTGATTTTTTATTGAAAAGAAAAAGTGCGAAACTTGCAAAATTTGGTTGATTTTATCGTTCTAATAAATTGACCGGTATTTTTAAGAAATTTTAAGGAGAAAACAATGGCTGTTATTGGTTATATTCGGGTGAGCACAGACAAACAAACCTATAAACATCAACGTTTTGAGATTGAAGAATATGCAAAAAATCAGGGATTGAAAATTGATGACTGGATAGAAGAAACAATCTCCTCAAGAAAAGCGCTAAAAAACCGTAAACTTGGCGCTTTGTTAGAGAATTTGCAAGAAAAAGACATCCTGATTACTTGTGAAATATCCCGTTTAGGTCGGTCTTTGCTTGAGGTTATGCGGATTTTGGAGACTTGTTTAAATAAAAATTGTCAAGTCTGGACTTTGAAAGAAAACTACCGCTTAGGCAATGACATACAATCCAAAGTCCTGGCATTTGCTTTCAGTCTGGCGGCGGAGATAGAAAGAAACTTAATCTCCCAAAGAACAAAATCATCTTTGGCTAATCTTAAAGCATCCGGTAAAAAGCTCGGTCGTCCGTTTTCCGCAGAATCAAAAAAGCTCAAACTCTCAAAGAATACTAAAAGAGTGCGGAATTTATTATCCAAAGGCATCTCCAAATCCCAAATTGCCAAAATCCTCGGCGTCCAGCGCAGCACTTTAAGACGGTTTATTGAAAGAATGGCTTAACCTTTAATATCGCTATGTCATAAGTTAAAAAATATACTATTTGGAAAATTAATTTAGTAGAGTTGTCATCTTTTATACTTCTAGATTGTATGACTGATACGTATAAACAACTCAAAGACGAGTTATCAATTCTCTATCCCGACGTTACGGATGTTGAATTAAAAGAAATGGCGAACAATCTTATCAACTTTTATAAAATTGCGGTTGAGACGAGCTTAGAACAAGAAAATCAAGATTCAAAAGAATTTGTCGTTGATGACAAAAACTTTTCTTCATAAATAAAATAACTTCCGGTTCTCAAGACACAGAAGTTAATTATTTGAAAAATCAGTAAAATATTAGTAAAAAAGTTACAAACGGGTGCATTTTTTTTGCGTACATTCCCAAAATAACACGACATAATAAATATAGTGTAAAAACAAAGGAGTAATTTATTAAAAGAGGAATATTAAGCCATGAGAAAGAAATATCAGAAAAGAGCTGTTTCTCTAAAATGTACGCAAGCCATTATATTTGCCCGTGTATCAAGTAAGAGACAAAAAGATGAAAGTATTCACCTTGATATCTTCAAAGCTTTGGCTGGATTTAAGATCTATCATTGTTTAATGAGGGGGATAAAATGAAGTTATATTTAACATAAAAAATCAGAAATATAATTTTGTAGAGGAGTAATGGTATGTTGGTTTAGTAAAGCTAATAACTTTGAGTATAAATAATATATAGTAAGAATAATGACTATATTTCTTAAACACATAAAGCAAATGCTATTAATATTAGATTTTGATATGCAAAGTATTTCCATTTGATATAGATTATTTGCAATAATTTCTTGGGATTTTCTTTTGAGTGATAAAAATTTAAAATATGTTCCATATCCATATTTTTGATATGTAGATAAGCTATATATACCTAAAAATACCATAATGACAGCATAATATAAAAGAATTATCTGTATCCCAAAATTTACAGTATCTAGCCATGATAGAGAAATTATTGTAAAAAAGACACCAGAAAAAGTGAGAATTTTGTATGTCTTTTCTATTATGTCTTCAACTCTTTTATGTTCCTCTTTGATGCGTTCTAATAAATGTTTTTTTGCTAATGATTTATATTCTGAAGGAAGTTTTTTATATGTGATTTTTTCTTTCTTTTTTAATTTTTTATTTGCAGAAAGGAAATCAGGTAATATAAGAATTTCATTTATGATTCTAGATAATCGCATATTACTGCCTCTAAATGGATATTATTATCATAATTGAGAAATCCCCATTCTCCTGTTGGATTAATTTCTAAAAAGAAGATTTTTCCATTACTTTCAACAAGATCAATTGCTGAATAATTTAAATTTAGTATTCTATTAAGTTTTAAACACTTTTGTTTTATTTCGTTACTTAAAGTGATCTCTATGTATTTAAGTTTTTCCTTAGGGATTTTTCTCCAATCGCCGTCTATGATGGTATCTGACAAAATTTTGTGGGAAAATATTTTATTTCCTACAATGGTTACTCTTATATCTGTTTTGTTTGTTAGTAACTTTTGCATCATGAAAGGTGCAAATTGTAGTTCATAATCATTTAATTGGGAGACTTTTAAAATGTTTGAATATGCAAAATAATTATATTTTCCATTTTTAAGATATACAGTATCAATAGATTTAATAATTATTTCATTTTCAAAGTTTTGAGGTATAGAGCAATTTGCGATAATGGTTTTTGGGGTGGAAAAACCTATTTGATTTGCTATATATAATTGATACGGTTTGGACTCTGCCAAATATACAGACTGAGGAAAATTAACCCATTTGGCCTGATTAAATATCATTAATCCGCGAGTAAAGGCCATCCATTGTGATTTATATAATTGCTCTTCTTTAGTTAGAGGTTTGGATGGAGTGTTTCTTAAAAAGACAGGCTGTCTGAAAAAAATAGAATGTAACGTTTGTTTTGTTAATAGCCATACAGAGTTTTTGTAAGAAACTCTAATAAATGCTTTCTGTGGAAACATTTGTATAGAAAACTGACTAATGTTTTCTAGATTTAAACGTAAATATTCTGTTTTTCTTTTTTCCAATTCTACACATATATCATCTGTAGAAAAGTCATATATACCAGAAAGAATTAGAATCTTAGGATATTTCATTCGCCTTTTTGGTCTTCTCCTGTTTCTATATCATTTTTCTTTGTTGTACGTTTATCTCTAAAAACTTT
The DNA here is from genome assembly GCA_949300375.1 of uncultured Pseudomonadota bacterium. Classification (GTDB taxonomy): domain Bacteria; phylum Pseudomonadota; class Alphaproteobacteria; order RF32; family CAG-239; genus MGBC133411. The sequence continues at coordinate 41,508 of CASGEB010000012.1, read as the reverse complement.
ATTATTAACCAGAGGATGATGATTTTTATCTTCCCAATAACCACAAATAATATTATAATGTGTTTCGGGTGGCATATCAGGTTTTTCTTTATTGACTTTTCTGTTTGCTGTAGATATCAAAATGTGTGTCGGCATACTTATTTTCCTTATCTAACTTTATTTTGTATAATAAATAAATTTTTATGTGTTGCAATATGTTTTTCATATATATAAATAAATTATTGATAATTTACAAATTATAAGAACTTTTATTCTGTTAATGAAATAAGTGTTTATCCCCTCAGTCAGAGCTGTATTTCCTTTGGTAATATAGTGGTAAAGTTTTGTCATATTGATTCCTTTCAAATTTTTACGCATAATAGCATATTTTTCAGATAAATGGAATAATAAAAGTCCGTGTATTATCCTATATCCCCTGCCACTCAAGATGAAGGCGCTGAAAAGCGTCTTTTTTCTTCATAAATCAATAGTTTAATCGAGTCCGTGTAAGGCGCTGCTGTCCGAGCCGTTTCCCGCTTGTTACACGGACTTTTATTTTTAAATTTCCTTATTTTTTAATAAGTTAGTTAAAAATATTTTCATATTCTTTTCCTTATTTATCAAACGTTTCAGCTATTAAAAAAACATAGGTTTTGGGGAATATTGAGTTTAATGAATAAAAGAAAACCCGCGAAACAGGTATTTCGCGGGGATGTCGCAGAATTAATAATTTGGTTAATTAACACATACAGTCTTTAGGATAAAATACCCAAGGCGTTGACTGCATTCCTTTAAGCTTTGTTGGTGAACGAATTTTTACATTGAGGAAAATCCCTCTAATATCGTCTAGAACTGTCATTACTTTCCTCTTTAAGTAACTTGACACCAGAGGGGGTAAATATTTGGGTTCACCATAATCCTGAATTTGTTTTAATTTGGCTATATCATAAATGATAAGGGCAAACAGACAAAGCAGGATTAGTATTCCATAGTAATTCATAAATTATAAATTTTATTGTTGTTAAGTTATAAAAATTAGAAATAAAAGTCAAGGACTTTTGTTGTGAATAAAGTCCGCTTATTGTTCTAATATCTCCTGCCAATAAAAAGAGCCGTCCGGAAGGGTGGTTTCTTTGTATAAAAGGTTTTATTTTTATTTATCTTAATGATTATGTAATGGGAGGCTTAGCTGTTTTTAGGAAAAAGAAAATTGATAAGAGATTGTTTTTTTTTCATATGTTATGTTATTATCTAACATAAGATGTATTTGCAGAAAGGAGATTAGCAATGGATAAATTGGAATTTTTACCGGCAGCAAGTAATGCTGAACATTTGGACAGGCATTCTGACAGCACTTCACAAACTATAGGTTCTAAAGCAATTAATACGACAACGAAAGATGATATTGCAAACATCTTGAGTAAATTTGATAAGGCTTATGAAAATGCGATTGAAGAAAAGGGCAATCCCGGACGTATGGTTTTTGCCGTTAAAACCGATCGCTGGGTTGGTACGGATGCTGTTGTCTCAGCAGATGAACTGCAAAAAGACAAAATTTTTAATATTGTAAGAGAACCGGGAACACGCGGAGAGGCTCAGATTAACGTTGCTATCGTTAACGCAAAAGATATGCCTAAAACTAATGTTGTTCATGCAATTTATGGCCCTTACGGTCCGACCGGCAAAGGCGGAATTTATACAATGATGTTTGGAGATCCGGGAGAGCCTTTTCCAAAGGAATTGCCTGAAAATGCAGATGAAAGAACAATTGTCCTAAACCAAAAAGCAAAAGACTATTGGCTCGGGAAAGACGGAAAAGGCGGACATGTATTTTTAGTAACTCCCGAAGAACTCACCGCAGCGATAAAACAGATGGAAGAATGCGGTTTGGATACAAGAAATGCGGCTGCAAAGTTGGCTGAATTTCGAAATAATCCGATTTCGCCAATAATTTCTCATACTCCGTCTGAGATAGCAAAAGATGCAAAAGATTTGGGAAAAGTTTATCTTAATTCTTCAATGCAAATGTTAAGATTCAGAGGCAGAGAAATGTAGGCTGATATTTGGGGGACTTTTTTACTTGTCCAATTTTTAGGGGACAGTTCAAAGAAGGGCGGTTTCTTTGTTTTGGCGGGCGTTTTTCAAAAGACAATAATTCTTTTGGTTAAATCTGTTCAAGTTTGATTTTGAGGATGATGCTTGTTGGCGGAATTTTTAGGGGCAGAAAACAGATGAATATCGGGGCGATTTTGAATTTAAGATTGACAAGGCGGGATTAATGATATAAAAAACAGGCAGATTTGTCTGGCAAAAGTCAGATATAAGGTGGTTTAATTTTAAATAGGTGGATGGGTTCCATGGCAAAAGTTAGTCCGATACAGTTTTTCAGGCAGGTGAAACAGGAAGTTAAAAAAGTTACCTGGCCTACAAAAAAAGAGGTGGTGCAAACCTCGATTATGGTTTTGGTCATTGTGGCAATCGCAGCTGCCTTTTTCTTTGTCGTCGACCAGATTTTGGGCTGGGGCGTGCAGAAGATTTTTATGATTGGAGAATAGGGTATGGATGCTCGCTGGTATGTTGTAAACGTTCATTCCGGTTCGGAGAAAAAAGTTGCCGAATCGATTAAAGAACAAGCCGTTTTGAAAAAAATGGACGATAAGATTTTGGATATTATGGTGCCGACAGAAGAAGTTGTCGAGGTTAAAAAAGGCACCAAGGTCAGCAGTGAACGCAAGTTCTTTCCCGGGTATATTCTGGTCAAAATGATTATGACCGATGACGCGTGGCATCTGATTAAGAATAATCCGAAAGTAACAAATTTTCTCGGCAGCAGAAATAAGCCGTTTCCAATTACCGAGGCCGAAGCGCAGAGGATTATTACCCAGATGCAGGAAGGTATTGAGCGGCCGCAGACGGTGGTTGATTATGAAGTCGGTGAGCAAATCCGGGTTTGCGACGGTCCGTTTGCTTCTTTCATCGGGCTGGTTGAGGAAGTTGATTTGGAAAAATCCCGCCTGAAAGTGTCGGTTTCTATTTTCGGGCGTTCTACACCGGTAGAGTTGGAATTCTCACAGGTTGAGAAAGTTTCCTGATTTGATATTTGGTTTGATGCAGAAAAACATCCCCGGAAAAGTCCGGGGATGTTTTGTGTTGTTTATTGCAAAACCTTAACGGATATTGCCCGCTTGTTGAGGGGAATACCGTTCTATGCAAAAAACATTGTCAGCCAGCCGCCGCTCGGTGCGGGCGAGCTTTTTTATGCGTTAGAGAAAAATACGACTCAAAATGAAGAAAATTTAAAAAAGTACTTGTAATTTTAAATGTTTGTGCTATACAAAAGCGACTCTTAAAGGCAGGATTCTGTCTTTTGGAGCGCGAATCGTGTTGTAATAATTTCGTGGGAGGCGGGCCATCGCCTTGTACCACGACCCTAAACAGAGGTATGAAATGGCTAAAACTAAAAAGAAAATTTTAGGATTAATCAAGCTTCAGATCCCTGCAGGAAAAGCTAACCCTTCTCCTCCAGTTGGTCCGGCTCTGGGCCAAAAAGGCTTGAATATTATGGAATTCTGCAAAGCTTTTAATGCAGCTACCCAGAAAATGGAACCGGGGATTCCGGTACCGGTTGTTATTACGGCTTTTGAAGATAAAAGTTTTACTTTTGTTACCAAACTGCCGCCGGTTTCTTTCTACATTAAAAAAGCCGCCAATATTAAGAGCGGTTCCAAAGAACCCAGCAAATCTGTTGCCGGTCAGCTGACTCTGGCTCAGGTTAAGGAAATCGCCGAAGCCAAATTGCCGGATTTGAACTGCTCGACAGTCGAAGCCGCTATGAATATGGTTAAAGGTCAGGCTCGTTCTATGGGCGTTAAGGTAGTGGAGTAAGGCTATGCACGGAAAAAGAATTGTAAATGCTTATAAAACAGTTGATAAAATGCAGAGCTATTCTCTGAAAGATGCTGTTAAGCTCGTTAAAGAAAATGCAAAAGCCAAGTTTGACGAAACGATTGATTTGGCTATCAATCTGGGTGTTGATCCGAAACATGCCGACCAGATGGTTCGCGGCGTATGCTCTCTGCCGCACGGAAACGGTAAAACCGTTCGCCGAGAATCTGATTGATTCCATTTTGGCCGGAAAGATTGATTTTGACAGATGTATTGCTACGCCGGATATGATGGGTCTGGCCGGCCGCGTTGCCCGCGTTCTCGGTCCGAAAGGACTGATGCCGAACCCGAAACTGGGTACGGTAACGACGGATGTTGCCAATGCCGTTAAAAAGGCCAAAGCCGGTGAAGTTCAATATCGTGTTGAGAAAAACGGTATTGTTCATGCCGGTATCGCCAAAGCAAGCTTTAGCGAAGAGCAGATTTATGACAACGCCAAAACCTTTATTGATGCCATCATCAAGGCAAAACCTGCCGGGGCCAAAGGCGTTTATATGAAGAAGATTTCTTTGAGCAGCACGATGGGTGTTGGTTTGAAGGTTGATTCTTCCGCTTTGTAGTGGGGCTTTGCAAAAATACTTTCATACTTGTTGATTTTTCGTTTATGTACTTTTTTGTACACTTCACTCAAAATCAACTGCGTAGCAAAGCATTTTATCAAAGCCGAGGACGGTTTGTTTGATTTAAGAAAACGCAGACAAATTTTACAAAGCATAAAAAAGTTTTGGGTGGTGAGCTTTATCACCGCCCGCTCTTCAGAAAATTCTAACAAGAGTTCGTTAAAGAACCGGAAAATTTTCTGAAAACTGTCCAAGACCGTAGGTGGTCTGACCGAAAAAACCGGAAAACCGGCATAAAAACGGGCATATCTTAAATATCCTACGCAGACGGGAGTAGAGACATTTTAATATCTTTTTTCTCCTGGACAGATTAGGTCCCGCTGAGGCGGTTGGGAGATTAAGCAAATTAAATTTTCTAACCTTTTTGTCTTGGCGGTTAAGTGTTGAAATGCATTGTGATGAGCAATGTTTTTATTGGAGACAATTAGTGAATCGCGAAGAAAAAGCACAATTGCTCAGCGAACTGAATGAGTTGTTTAACAATGCCGAAATTATAGTCGTTTCGCACTATAAAGGTCTGACTGTGGCCGAAGTTTCGGAATTGCGCGACAATATCAGAAAAGCAGGCGCTGGCTTTAGAGTTACTAAAAATCGTATCACTCGTCTTGCTCTTAAAGGCACAAAATTTGAAGGTCTGACTGACTTGTTCAAAGGTCCGACGGCAATTGCTTTCGCCAATGATCCGGTTTCGGCCTGCAAAGCTTGTGTTCAATTTGCCAAAACCAATGAGAAGCTGATTGTTGTCGGCGGTGCGATGGGAACGGGCGTTCTCTCCGTTGCCGAAATCAACAAGCTGGCCACCATTCCTTCCATGGACGAACTGCGCGCCAAGATTATTGGTCTGTTGCAGGCTCCGGGAGCTCAGTTGGCAAGAGTTACCAAGGCTTACAGCGAAAAAGAAGCTGCTTAAATTTTACGTTTTATGCAGGTTCTGCTTGTAAGTTTTCGCTCATGTACTTATTGTACAGTTTGTTCAAAACTTACGGCGCGTTACTTTGCTTAAAACACAAAATTGATGAGTGTAAAACTTTTTTAGTTTGAATTTTAATTTAATTTATTGGAGATAAAGATATGGCCGATTTAGCCAAATTAGTTGATGAATTGTCAGCTTTGACCGTTATGGAAGCTGCTGACCTGTCTAAAATGTTGGAAGAAAAATGGGGCGTTTCTGCCGCTGCTGCCGTTGCTGTAGCTGCCGGTGGTGCTGCCGGTGGTGCTGCTGAAGAAGAAAAAACAGAATTTGATGTTATTCTTGCTGAAGCCGGCGCTAACAAAATTAATGTTATTAAGGAAATTCGCGCTATTACTCAATTGGGTCTGAAAGAAGCCAAAGATCTGGTTGACGGCGCTCCGAAGACGATCAAAGAAGGCGTTGCCAAAGCTGAAGCCGAAGAAATGAAGAAGAAACTGGAAGAGGCCGGTGCTAAGGTTGAACTCAAGTAATTGAAAGTTCGCATAACAGTTCATCTAGAGCTAAAATTGCAAAAGGAGAAAATTCATGTACCTCGTTGTACACTAAAATTTTCTCCTTTTTTATTTTCTTTAGCGGTTATTAGGATTTTGTCCGCTTTGTTTTTTACGCTATAAGCTCAAAATCTTGAATTTTTAACATTTGGGGAATGTGAAATATAAAAACTCCGGAAGTTTTCCGGAGTTTTTCTTAGGCTTTAAGCCATTTCCAATATAATTGAACCAGTTCTTTTGTTCCCCAGCAAATTAAAGCTGTGATGGCACAAAAAAATAAAACTGTAGCACCCAGGGCAAGCGATATGATTACTGAGACCAAAGCCGCTATGAGAAAAACAGCAGGGATTATCGGGCCGATTTTTATATTCCATAAAATAAGTACTGCAATGAAAATAACAAAAACGAGAGCATTGCAAATATGGTTGAAATATTTGAAATCTATATACGGGTCTTTATCTATTTTAAATATGAGCCGATGATATCCAGTTGAAAATCCTATATAAAACAGGAGAATCATTGCTGCGATGCCACAAATTCCCAGCCAAAATGAGCTGTCGTCAGATTCGAAACCTTTCATACTTCCCATGTAGCCGAAAATCAAAGCGGTTAAGAAAACTAAGGTTATTCCGGCTTTGAATATTATCCGCTGGTTTTGGGGATACCAATAGTCAGAACTTTTTTGACGCTTTTGAAAAAAAGCTAATAAAAAACCGCTGATAATTGCACAAACAGGCGCAATCCAACAAAAAATAATTGTATCCATAATCATAAATTTTAATAATTAATTTTGTTGCGTATACTATTATGTTTTTCGATGGTTGTCAATTTGCAAAGTACAACTTTTTTGTAAAAACAGAACTTGTGTTTTTTGAGAAGGGGATATTATACGGAGGATTGTTTATGAGGTGCGGGACGTTTTTATGAGAATAGTACTGCCATCTCCAAACGAGAGACAAAATTAGCTGAATCTTAATGGAAAATTGATGAAACCTTTAGATAATGCTCTGAAAAACAATAAATAAGGAATTTGAATCGCTTAGGTTAAAAAGATGTTAAGTTTGATGTTAAAAAACTTGACTCTTTGGTGATAATTGTGCTTGCAATTTTAGACTCAGTGGTATAAAAGTAGACGAATTTAAAATTTATTATTCTGCGAATCGCTGCCGAGTGAATTTTTTATTCGGGGGTTCGGCAGGGTTCCCGCCTTTAAAAATCGATTTTTGACAACCTTCTGCGGTCGGGGTTTGGAGGCATCCAACGGTATTGTCGCAGAATCTAACTTATAGGGATTGAAGTATATGTTGACATCTTATACGAGCAAAAGACGTGTAAGAAGAAACTTCGGCAAAATCGACGCCGTGTCGGAAATGCCGAGTTTAATCGAAGTTCAAACCGGTTCTTATAACAGCTTTATTGAAGCTGATAAAAATGCAGAGAAATGCGAATTCGGTTTGGAAGAAGTTTTCAAATCTGTTTTTCCCATCAAAGATTTTTCCGGTAACGGTGAGCTTGAATTTGTGAAATATGAGCTCGAAGAGCCGAAATATGACGTGGAAGAGTGCATTAAGCGCGATATGACTTATGCCGCTCCGATTAAGGCTACGCTGCGTCTGGTGGTTTGGGATACGGATGAAGCCACCGGGGCAAAGTCTATCCATGACATTAAGGAACAAGACGTTTATATGGGTGACATTCCGTTGATGACGGACAAAGGTACCTTTATCTTCAACGGTACCGAACGCGTTGTCGTTTCTCAGATGCACCGTTCTCCGGGCGTGTTCTTTGACCATGACAAAGGCAAGACCGTTTCTTCCGGTAAATATTTGTTTGCCGCCCGCATTATTCCGTACCGCGGTTCCTGGCTGGATTTTGAATTTGATGCCAAAGACCTGCTGTATGCCCGTATTGACCGACGCCGCAAACTGCCGGTAACATCTATCTTGTATTCTTTGTATTCCAAAGAAACCGAAGAAAAAATCAAAAAGCTGGCCAAAGAAGGCAAGAAGATTGATCCGTCTGAAATCAAAGGAATGTCCAAAGAAGAGATTTTGGCTTATTTCTATGATATTGATACCTTTATTGCTGATAAAAAAGCCTGGAAGGCCAAGTTTGTTCCGGAAAGAATGAAAGGTGTTAAATTTGATTTTGACCTGGTTAATGCCAAAACCGGCGACGTTGTGCTGGAGCAGGGTAAAAAGCTGACGCAGAGAACGGCTCAGAAACTTGCCGATGAAGGTCTGGAATATTATAAAGTCGATGCTAAACAAATGCTCGGCAAGTTCCTGGCTAACGAAATTGTTGAGAAGAAGAGCGGCGAGGTTATTGCCGAGGCCGGTGATGAAATTACCGAAGAATTGTTGGGTAAAATTGCCGCTGCCAAGGTCAATGAGGTTAATACCCTTTATATTGACGGCGTTAACGTTGGTCCGTATATCCGCAATACGCTGGCAGCCGATAAAAACTCCTGCCGCGAAGAGGCTTTGCTTGATATTTACCGTGTTATGCGCCCGGGTGAACCGCCGACATTGGAAACGGCCGAACAGTTGTTCAAATCCCTGTTTTTTGATTTGGAACGTTATGACCTTTCATCGGTCGGCCGTGTTAAGATGAATGTGGCGCTGGATATTCCGTTTGAGGAAGCTCCGGATACTTTGAGAACGTTGCGCGCCGATGATATTTTGCGCATTGTCAAACGCCTGGTTGAGCTGCGCGACGGCAAAGGCGAAGTTGATGATATTGACCACCTCGGCAACCGCCGCGTCCGTTCGGTCGGCGAACTGATGGAAAATCAATATCGTATGGGCTTGCTGCGTATGGAAAGAGCCATTCGCGAAAGAATGTCTTCCGAAGTTCTGGCTAACGTTAAGCCGCAGGATTTGGTCAATGCCAAACCGATTGCCGCCGTTATCCGCGAGTTCTTCGGTTCTTCGCAGTTGTCGCAGTTTATGGATCAGAACAACCCGTTGTCCGAAATTACGCACAAACGCCGTTTGTCCGCATTGGGGCCGGGCGGTTTGTCCCGCGACCGTGCAGGCTTTGAAGTCCGCGACGTGCATCCGACCCATTACGGCCGTATCTGCCCGATTGAAACGCCGGAAGGTCCGAACATCGGTTTGATTAACTCGCTGTCGACTTATGCCCGCATTAACAAATACGGTTTTATCGAATGTCCGTACCGCAAGGTTGTTAACGGCAAGGTTACTTCGGAAGTGGTTTATCTGTCGGCCGATGAGGAAGGCAAGTTCAAAATCGCCGAAGCAAATGCCAAAGTCAAAGAAGACGGACATTTTGAAGACGAGCTGATTGCCTGCCGCAAAGCCGGCGAATTTGAATATGCACATCCGGAAGAGATTGATTTTATCGACGTTTCTCCGAAACAGCTGGTTTCGGTTGCAACGGCTTTGATTCCGTTTCTGGAAAACGATGACGCAAACCGTGCTTTGATGGGGTCTAACATGCAGCGTCAGGGCGTTCCTTTGCTGCGTTCAGAAGCCCCGCTGGTCGGTACCGGCATGGAAGCCGCCGTTGCCAAAGATTCCGGCGCTACGGTCGTTTGTAAATATGACGGCGTTGTCGATGCGGTTGACGCCAACCGTATTGTGGTTCGTTCTCATAATGAAGATACCAAAGACGTCGGTGTTGAAATTTACAAACTGCAAAAATTCCGCCGCTCCAACCAGAATACCTGCATTAATCAGGTTCCGCTGGTTAAGGTCGGCGACGAGGTTAAGGCCGGCGATATTATGGCTGACGGTCCTTGTACCGATATGGGCGAACTGGCTCTTGGTAAAAACGTGCTGGTTGCGTTTATGCCTTGGAACGGTTTGAACTATGAAGACGCGATTTTGCTGTCCGAGAGAATTTCCCGCGATGACGTCTTTACTTCTCTGCATATTGAAGAATTTGAAGTTATGGCGCGTGATACCAAGCTCGGTCAGGAAGAAATTACCCGCGATATTCCGAATGTCGGCGAAGAAGCTTTGCGCAATCTTGACGAGGCCGGTATCGTTTATATCGGCGCTGAGGTCAAAGCCGGCGATATTCTGGTCGGTAAGGTTACGCCGAAAGGCGAATCGCCGGTTACGCCGGAAGAAAAATTGCTGCGCGCTATCTTTGGCGAAAAGGCCTCTGACGTTCGCGATACGTCTTTGCGCGTTCAGCCGGGTATTGAAGGCATTGTCGTTGATGTTCATGTTTTCTCCCGCCGCGGCGTTGAGAAAGACGAGCGTGCTTTGTCCATCGAACAGGAAGAGATTTCCAATCTGGCAAAAGACCGCGATGACGAGCTGGCAATTATCCGCAAGAACTTTGAAGCCCGTCTGAAGTCTATGCTGCTTGGACAGACTGTGGTTGACGCACCGAAAGGCATTTCTAAAAATGCGGTTGTAACCGAAGAAGTTTTGGCGGCCGTTCCGTCTTCTCAATGGCGCAAGATTGTGGTCAAAGACGAAGAGGTTATGGCCAGAATCGAAGAATTGCTGGCAGCATTTGATGCCCGCAACGAGAAGATTCAGAAACACTTTGAAGACAAGGTTGAAAAAGTCCAACGCGGCGATGATTTGCTGCCGGGCGTTTTGAAGATGGTTAAGGTTTTCATTGCGACCAAACGTAAGATTCAATCCGGCGATAAGATTGCCGGACGCCACGGTAACAAAGGTACGATTTCCCGCGTGCTGAAACTTGAAGATATGCCGTATATGGAAGACGGTACGCCGGTTGACATTGTGTTAAATCCGCTGGGCGTGCCTTCCCGTATGAACGTCGGACAGATTTTAGAAACCCATCTGGGCTGGGCGGCCAAAGAACTCGGCCAACAGCTTAACGAGATGTGTGAACAGTATAAACGCGGCGAGAAGACGATTGATGAACTGAACAACCGCCTGAAAGAAATTTACGGTGAGAAACAGTATAAGCGCGATATCGTTCCGATGAGCGAAGCCGAGAAACTGGAAATGATTTCCAACCTCAAAAACGGCGTGCCGACGGCTACTCCGGTATTTGACGGCGCTCATGAAGACGATATCAACCGTATGCTTTCTCTGGCAGGGCTGCCGACTTCCGGTCAGATTGACCTGTATGACGGCCGTACCGGCGAGAAGTTTGACCGTAAGGTTACCGTCGGTATCATCTATATGATTAAGCTGCACCACATTGTCGACGAGAAAATGCACGCACGTTCCGTTGGCCCGTACAGTCTGGTTACCCAGCAGCCGCTGGGCGGTAAGGCTCAATTCGGTGGCCAGCGTTTCGGTGAAATGGAAGTTTGGGCTTTGCAGGCTTACGGTGCTGCCTATACCCTGCAGGAAATGCTCACCGTTAAATCCGATGACGTTAACGGACGTACGAAAGTTTATGAGGCAATTGTTCGCGGCGATGACGGTTTTGAAGCCGGCATTCCGGAATCCTTCAACGTTTTGGTTAAAGAAATCAAATCGTTGTGCCTGAACGTCGAATTGCTTAATGATGAAGCCTAAGGTAAGAGGAGTTTTAAAAATATGAACGATATTATGAAGTTTTTTGGGCAACAAACTGCCGGGGAATCTTTTGATGAAATTAAGATTTCCATTGCTTCTCCTGAGCAAATCCGTTCGTGGTCTTATGGTGAGGTTAAAAAGCCGGAAACCATTAACTATCGTACGTTTAAGCCGGAAAGAGACGGCCTGTTCTGTGCCCGCATTTTTGGTCCGGTCAAAGACTATGAATGCTTGTGCGGAAAGTACAAAAGAATGAAATACCGCGGCGTCGTCTGCGAAAAGTGCGGCGTTGAAGTTACGCTTTCCAAAGTCCGTCGTGAAAGAATGGGACATATTGAACTGGCTGCGCCGGTTGCCCATATCTGGTTTTTGAAATCTCTGCCGTCAAGGATTGCGGTCTTGACCGATATTCCGATGAAGGCTCTGGAACGCGTGCTTTATTTTGAAAGCTACATTGTTATCGAACCAGGGTTGACGCCGCTTTCGGTTAATGAGCTTTTGAGCGAAGAACAGTATCAGGAAGCCATTGACGAGTATGGCGAAGATTCTTTCCGTGCCGGCATTGGCGCCGAGGCGCTGAAAGAGATTCTGTCATCTATTGATTTGGAAGCCGAACGCAAGGCAATTCGTGAAGAATTGAAAGATTCCGCTTCCGAATCGAAGAGAAAGAAACTGGTCAAGAGATTGAAGATTATTGAGGCATTCATTGATTCCAACACTAAACCGGAATGGATGATTTTGGATGTTCTGCCGGTTATTCCGCCTGAACTGCGTCCGTTGGTTCCGCTGGACGGCGGCCGTTTTGCAACCTCTGACCTGAACGATTTGTACCGCCGGGTTATCAACCGCAACAACCGTTTGAAGAGATTGATGGAGCTGCATGCGCCGGATATTATCATCCGCAACGAAAAACGCATGCTGCAGGAATCTGTTGATGCTTTGTTTGACAACGGCCGCCGCGCCCGCGCGATTACCGGTACGAACAAACGTCCGCTTAAATCTTTGTCCGATATGCTCAAAGGTAAGCAAGGCCGTTTCCGTCAGAACCTGCTTGGTAAACGTGTTGACTATTCCGGTCGTTCGGTTATTACCGTCGGTCCGGAACTCAAACTGCATCAATGCGGCCTGCCGAAGAAAATGGCGCTGGAATTGTTTAAGCCGTTTGTTTATGCCAAGCTGGAATTGTACGGACATGCGACGACGATTAAAGCGGCCAAACGCATGGTTGAAAAAGAGCGTCCGGAAGTATGGGATATTCTGGAAGAAGTTATCCGCGAACATCCGGTTTTGCTGAACCGTGCGCCGACATTGCACCGCTTGGGTATTCAGGCTTTTGAACCGGTTTTGGTCGAAGGCAAGGCTATCCATTTGCATCCGCTGGTTTGTACAGCGTTTAACGCCGACTTCGACGGCGACCAGATGGCCGTTCACGTTCCGTTGTCGGTTGAAGCGCAGCTTGAAGCCCGCGTTTTGATGATGTCGACCAATAACATTTTGTCCCCGGCATCAGGCAAGCCGATTATCGTTCCGACGCAAGACATGGTTTTGGGTATTTACTATCTGACTTATGACGCAGACGGAATGCTCGGCGAAGGCATGGTCTTCTCTGATATTAATGAGGTCGAGATGGCTTTGGATGCCAAGGTTGTCGACCTGCATGCCAAGATTAAATGCCGTATGGAATATGTAACGGATGACGGCGAAATCAAGACCGGTATTGTCGAAACAACACCGGGGCGCATTAAAGTTTCTCAGATTTTGCCGAAGCACAAAAACGTTCCGTTCTCTTTGGTTAACCGTTTGGTCAAGAAGAAAGAAATCGGCGAGATTATTGATATTGTTTACCGCCACTGCGGCCAGAAAGAGACCGTATTGTTTGTGGACAAGATTATGACTCTCGGCTTTACCAATGCCTGCAAGGCCGGTATTTCTTTCGGTAAAGATGATTTGATTGTTCCTGATGCCAAGAAGGTTTTGATTGACGAAACCGAAAAACAGGTTAAGGAATTTGAACAGCAGTATCAAAACGGTTTGATTACCAAAGGCGAGAAATATAATAAAGTCGTTGATATCTGGGCTGCCTGCACCGATAAGATTGCCGACGAGATGATGAAGAACATTTCCAAGAGCGATCACGGTTACATCAACTCCGTTTATATGATGGCTCACTCCGGCGCGCGCGGTTCTGCCGCTCAGATGCGCCAGTTGGCCGGTATGCGTGGTTTGATGGCAAAACCGAATGGTGAAATTATTGAACAGCCGATTATTTCCAACTTTAAAGAAGGTCTGACCGTGCTTGAGTACTTCAACTCTACCCACGGTGCCCGCAAAGGTTTGGCCGATACCGCTTTGAAGACCGCTAACTCCGGTTATCTGACCCGTCGTCTGGTCGATGTTGCTCAAGACGTGGTTATTACCGAAACGGATTGCGGTACTGAGCGCGGCATTATCGTTCGCCCGGTTGTTGACGGTGGTAATGTTATTGTTTCTATCGGCGAAAGAATCCTCGGACGCACCATTCAGGAAGATATTATTCATCCTGAAACAGGTGAGGTTTTGGTCAAGAAAGGCAAACTGATTGATGAAAACGATGTTGAGGTTGTTGAAAAAGCCGGTGTTGAACAAGTTAAGATCCGTTCGGTTCTGACCTGCGAAAGCAAAGACGGCGTCTGTGCCGCCTGCTACGGCCGCGATTTGGCCCGCGGAACGCCGGTTAACGTTGGTGAAGCTGTCGGTGTTATTGCCGCTCAGTCCATTGGCGAACCGGGTACCCAGTTGACTATGAGAACCTTCCATATCGGCGGCGCCGCTCAGAAAGGCGCTGAACAGGCCTCGGTCGAAGTTCCGTTTGCCGGTGTGATGAAAGTTGAAAACAAACATCTGGTTTATAACTCCGAAGGAAACGGCATTGTCTTGTCCCGTAACTGTGAACTGGTTATTGTGGATGCTCAAGGCCGTGAGAAATCGCGCCATCATGTTCCTTATGGAACAAAACTGTTGGCTGCCGAAGATGCCAAGGTCAAAAAAGGCCAGAAAGTTGCCGAATGGGATCCGTTTACGATTCCGGTCATTACCGAAAAAGCCGGTAAGGTTGCTCTGGTAGACCTTATTAATAACGTGTCAGTCAAAGAAAGCGTTGATGAAACAACAGGCGTTGTTTCCAAGACGGTTATTGATTGGCGTTCTCAATCTTCAAGCGCCGGTTTGAAACCGAGTATCGTACTGAAAGATGCCAAAGGTAAGCCGGTTACCTATGATAACGGTAAAGAAATTCGTTATTATATGTCGGTTGATGCGATTTTGTCAGTTGAAGACGGTCAGGAAGTCCAGGTCGGTGATGTTATTGCGAGAATTCCGCGAGAAAGCTCCAAAACAAAAGATATTACCGGTGGTCTGCCGCGTGTGGCCGAGTTGTTTGAAGCCCGCCGCCCGAAAGATCAGGCGATTATCTCCGATATTGACGGTATGGTCGAGTTCGGTAAGGACTATAAGGCGAAACAACGCGTTACGGTCGTTCCGAAGAAAGGCGAACCGCTTGAATATCTGGTTCCGAAAGGACGTCATCTGGTTGTTCAGGACGGCGATATCGTTAAGAAAGGCGATATGCTGGTTGAGGGTACTCCGGCTCCGCATGACATTCTGCGTGTTCTCGGCGTAGAGAAACTGGCTGAATATCTGGTTAAGGAAGTCCAAGATGTTTATCGTCTGCAAGGCGTTAAGATTAACGATAAGCATATTGAGGTTATTGTTTCGCAAATGCTGCGCAAGGTTGAAGTTACCCAGCCGGGCGATACAACCTTCCTGGTCGGCGAACAAGTAGATCGTGATATTTTTGAGGCTGAAAATGCCAAAGTCATTGCTGACGGCGGTACTCCGGCTGAAGCTGATCCGGTTCTGCTCGGTATTACCAAGGCCTCTTTGCAGACCAAGTCGTTTATCTCTGCCGCTTCCTTCCAAGAGACCACCCGTGTCCTGACCGAGGCTGCGGTTGAAGGAAAGGTTGACCATTTGAGAGGTTTGAAAGAAAACGTTATCGTCGGCCGTCTGATTCCGGCCGGAACGGGTACGGTTTTGAGAGCTTTGAAAAAGGTTGCCGTTCAAAATGATAAAGAAATCCTGGCTCTTAAAGAAGAAGCCGCCCAGGCAGCAGCTAACGCTTTGCCGGCAGCTAAGACAGAGGAGCAAAAACAGGCATAATAGCTGTTTCTTGAATGGAACATCTGAAGAAAATCCCCGTTATGCGGGGATTTTTTTGTATCCGGAAAAACACGCGTTCGGCGCGTGTTTTTAAAGAGCTTATGCGGGGTTAGATAGATATTTTTATTTGACAAAATCTTGTCAAAATTGTAAAGTGTATGCGATTAACTGAATTATTAACTTTTAAAATTTTATTATTATGGATTTTCAAATTATTTTAGTAGTCATTTGCTTTTGCGTTTTTCTTTGCATTGTAATTTTGCAATATGCCGCATTTGTTCGTTTACGGCGCAAAAACAAGAAAATTTCGGATCAGCTTGAGGCTTATCAGGAAATGTATGATGGTCTTAAACGAAGAAAAAAAGCTGAACAAGAAGAAACAAGCTATTTGCTTGGTCTTTTTTTGGAATGCGGGAACAAAGAGCTTATTGGCTATTATTTTTATGATTTGGAAAAACGAAGACAGGATATTTTGGCCAAAGGCGGTTCTTTTTACTGTTTGGGAGCAATAGAACAAATTCAGAAAGAGGCAAAAGCCAAAAATAAAAATCTTGATATGGAACAGTTTCTACAATCAAATAACAAGAAGTAATATAGCTGTTTTCAAGTCGAAAAATCAGGATTGAAAAAGAGCTTTTCGGAAATGTATTCGAAAAGCTTTTTTTTCTTGACAAAATCTTGTCGAAATTGTAAACTGCTTAAAGTTAACCTAATTATTTATTTTTAAATTTTATGTTATGTTATTAATTTGTTTTTCTATTTTAGTCTGTGTTGTCATTTTTTTAACAGGTGTAATGCTTTTTTTAGTATATACAATTGTTATTTTAAGAAAAAGAATCGGTGAAAGAGATAAGCTGATTCTTGCAAAAAATAAGATAATCAATTATCTTGAAGAGGAGCACGGCAAGGCTTATGACGAATTGCTGAGGCTTAAAGCAAATTTGAAATAAAAATATTTGAAAAAACCGTTCGAAAATATTTTCGAATGGTTTTTTTATGTTGAAGATAAAGAACTTTGAGACATATTTGGAGAAAATAAGAAAAATGACAAAATCTATTGACGAAATTTGTCTAATATGGTATAGTATCTGTCAGTTTCAAGATTTTAACCGGGGTTTTGTCAATGAGTATGCGTTTATTTAAAAAAGAAAATGTTAAAAGTAATGTTTTGAAAGTATTGCAAGGCGTGCTTATTTTATCGGCACCGTTTTTTATTCGCAATTTTATTGAAAATAAGCAGCAGCAGGAAAAACAACAAGTTAAAACAGAAATGACTGCCAAAAATGCACAGCAGCAGGAAACAAAAGAAAAGGCTCTGCAGACTTCCGGAATTTCAGGCAAAGGAAATATAGAAAGATTTATAGAGACAATATCTTTTGAACGTCTTTTGGCAGCGTCTCAAAAACCTGAGGGCAAGAGAAAGCAACCGGTTCGCAAGACAAATAAGAACCTGGCTCAATTGAAAGCTGCTCCGGCTAAAAATGCGGTTAACCGTCATTATAACCGGCAGAAAATTACTTTGCCGTCGACAGCAAACAAATTTTCTACAAAGAACGGACAGCGTTTGTGTCAAATTGAAAATAAGATTGTGGCAATGATTGCCCTGATGGAAAATTATGAGCCGTATCCTTATATGAGCGGCGGAGCTGCTACCATCGGTTACGGTTCCTGTTACAAACCGGACGGTTCTCCGGTAACGATGAATGATGCTCCGATTGATAAGACTACGGCGCGTTTGTATACGCAGGCTCATTTGCGGAAAGATGTTTTTCCGGCCATTGAAAAGTATGTTACGAAAGATTTGGATGATAGTCAGTTGATGGCCGTCAGTGCCTTTATTTATGCAGTCGGAAGCGCTAATTTTGCCGGTCTCGGTTATGATGAAAACGGTAGAAAACGCCAACCGAGCGAATTTTTGAAAGCCGTTAACAGCGGGAAAAGCGATTTTGAATGTGCACGGAAATTGAGCGGTTGGAAAACTGCCGGCGGCGGGATTTTGCATGAAGGATTGTTGAAACGCCGGTGGCTTGAGATGGCTTTGTATTGCCACCGTCTGGAACCTCAGGAACTTTTGGAAATGTCGCCGGGCGGACATTTTAATCTGAGCGTGCGTGATTTGTATAAATACGGACGTGCCGACAAAGACGGTTATTATACTCCCAAAATGGATGAGGCGACAATGCGCAAGGTTATGCAGGTTTGCAAATCCGGAAAACGGCGTTTGAAAGACATTATTGATGAAAAAGCCCAGCAGGATTTGTTTGCCGGTTCTACTCTGGCTTTGAACGATTTTGCCCAGAGATATGCCGCTTTGCAAAAGGTCGGCCGCGCTTAATCTTTATTCACCTTCTTGTTTTTTTTGAAAAAGCGATTATCTGCATAGCAAAGCAAAAAAACAGAAAGGTGTAAAAATGGATGAGGCTTTGCGAAATCTGACGATGATTTTGTGGGCGTATTGTGCGGTAAACAGTCCTAAACCGGTTGAAGCCAAAATGGTTACGATTAACGAAGAGGTTCCTCTTGCTCAGGAAACGGTTGTTTATGGTGCGGCACAAACGCCCTCAGGAAAAGAAAACGTTTTTGAAGTTGAGCAGCCGGATGGTGCGCCTAATCCGTTAGGAAATCCGATTGCCGAAACGGGGAGTGATGATAATTTCGGAAAAGCAGCCGGGGCAAATATGCCGGCGCTTCCTTCCCAACCAAAGAAAAATGTTTCTAAATTGATTGCCAATGATGAAGTCGGAGAGGCGTTAGGCCCGGGACAAATCCCTTTACCGGAAAACGGAAAGATTGAAAACGAATTGTACCAGCAGGGCGATGATATTGTTGATGTGCAGGCTTTTCCGATTAAAGACGTTAACGAGGTTACGACGCCTAATACGCAGCCGGCAATCGTTACGCAGTGATTATAATTTTTCAAAATCGAAAAATACCGGTTTGCGTCCTTCGGCAAGGGCTTTGCGCTGGTATTTTGTTTCTACCCAGTCCTGAGGCGGCAAACGCCAGTCGTTGCTGCTGCGAGCTGTCCAACGAAAAATTTTTTCTCCTTTGTCATTGGTAAAATTGCAGGTTTGGCGGAGAGCCCAGCCTTTGTATATTTTATGGTCGGTCGCAATGCGCAGCAGGCCTCCTTTTTTTAAGATGCGAGCAATTTCTTTCAGATTTTCCGGGTTGACAAACCGGCGGAAAGCATGTCTTTTTTTAGGCCAGGGATCCGGAAAAAGGATAAAGACTTTATCGATAAAACCATCCGGAATGCGGGAGAATAACAGTCGTATATCATTGTCAAAAATGCGGACGTTATCTGTTCTTTCCGGGAGCAGCGTTATTTTTTCCGGCAGATCGGCACCTTCTTTTATGCCGGTCAGCAGGCTGAGCAGCGAGGCTATGCCGTTTTTGAAAACTTCTGCGCCGATAAATCCGTCTTGGGGATTTTTTAAGGCCTGGCCGGCAATATGTTCGCCGTTGCCGAAACCGACTTCCAGGCAGATTTTTTCTACCGGATGGCCGAACAGGCTTTTTTTATCAAATACGGTTGCCGGGGTGATTGTCAGCTGCGGCAAAAAAGAATCAATCAAAGCTGATTTTGCTTTGCGCAATTTTCTGCCTTGCCGGCGGCCGTAAAATTTTGGTTGGCTGTTTGTCAGAAACATTTTTTGAGGGCCTCGCATAAGTCGGTTTTTTCCCAGGAAAAGCATCCGTTTGCTTCCGGTTGTCTGCCGAAATGTCCGTAGCTCGATGTCGGTGTGTAAATCGGCCGGTCAAGCCCAAGGCGGCGGATGATGCCTTTCGGGCTTAAATCTACCATATCTTTCAAAATGTACAAGATTTTTTGTTCTTCAACTTTGGCGGTTCCTTTGCAGTCGATAAAGAAAGACAAAGGTTCTTTAATACCGATGGCATAAGAAAGCTGGAGCAGACATTCGTCGGCTAATCCGGCAGCAACAACGTTTTTGGCCAGGTAGCGGAGCATATAAGCCGCCGAACGGTCTACTTTGGTGGCATCTTTACCGGAAAAAGCGCCGCCGCCGTGCGGAGCATATCCGCCATAAGTGTCAACGATAATTTTTCGTCCGGTCAAACCGGTATCCCCGTCGGGGCCGCCGATGACAAAACGGCCGGTCGGATTTATCAAAATGTCTTTTTCTGGCGGTAAAAAATCTGCCGGAATGGTTTTTTGCAGATTTTGCTTTATGATTTCGTGAACCTGTTCCTGGCTGAGGGCTTCGGCGTGCTGGGTCGAGACAACCAATTTGGTGATCCCGACGGCTTGTCCGCCGGCATAGCGCAAAGTTACCTGTGCTTTGGCATCGGGTTCAATTCCGGGAAGCTCGCCGTTATGGCGGGCAAGGCTGAGATTTTGAAGAATTTTATGAGCCCAGAAAATGGCCAGAGGCATATAATTGCTGTCAAATCCTTTTTCCTGCTTTGCATAACCGAACATAATGCCCTGATCTCCGGCTCCATCATTGTTTACGCCCAATGCAATGTCGGATGACTGACTGTGCAGCAGGTTATCAATGCGGACGTTTTGCCAGTTGAACCCTTTTTGGACATAGCCGATTTCCCGAATCGTCTTTCGGACGGTGTCCGTAATGTCTTCCGGAAGAATAACGGCGCTGCTGCCGGTTTCTCCAGATATGACGACACGGTTGGTGGTGGCCAGCGTTTCAACCGCCGTTCGGGCATTGGAATCTTTGCTTAAATATAAATCGGTTATTGCGTCAGAGATGCGGTCGCAGACTTTATCCGGATGTCCTTCAGATACCGACTCGCTTGTGAACAAATAATCTTGCATTTGTTTTTCCTTTATTGTGTTTGTTTATGCAAGCATAAAAAAAAGCCGGAATTTATCCAGCTTTTTTTATCAGTTATACTATAGATTATTCGTTATCGCCATCTTTGTTGTAAGTGCTTTTTGACAAAGCGATAATCAAATCATAGACATGCTTGGCGGCTTTACGGTTGGGAATTTTGTAATAAGCGCGGACAAGCTCTATTGTTTCCTGACGATTCATCGGGTCAGTATCAAAAGCAGCATCATCTTCAGCCAAGCTTAACGGCGTGCTGTCCGGTATGCTGAACATTCGCGGGCTTTGATTGGCAACTTCCTGATCCATATCCTCATAGAAGAAACCGATAGGAACTTCCAGAACTTTACTAATGTCCCACAACCGGCTTGCTCCGACTCTGTTCATACCGCGTTCATATTTTTGAACTTGTTGGAAAGTCAGCCCCAACAAAGAAGCCATTTTTTCCTGACTTAATCCGAGGAGCGTGCGACGCAGGCGGATGCGGTTGCCTACATGAACATCGATGGGGTTAGGTTGTCCTGTTGGAGTTCTCCCCCGGCTTGATCGTTTAAAAGTTTCAGCAGTCATTTTCTTTCCTTTATGCTTTCGTTTTTATCTAACTCTATACTATAAATATGATTTTCAGAGCTTATCGTCAACAAGTTTTTTATATAATATGTTATATTGTTTTTTGCTTATATAATGCTTGTCGGCGAATTTATCTCTTTTTTCATATTTTATTTTTCCGTGAGATATAACCAGCAAGTAGTATGTTGAAAATACATAATGCTACAGATAAGTAGTTACCATATTTGTTATAGAATGTAAAGACGTATGCTGTTTGCGGCAGGTATAAGTCGGTAAAATCAGGAATGTTTAACGGAATTGCGGAGATGATTTGCCCATACGGAGAGACGGCTGCACTAATGCCGCTGTTGGCGGCGCGGACGATGGTTATGCCTTCTTCAACGGCACGAAGCCGGGCGGCTGTCAAATGTTGATATGGCCCCATCGAATCGCCGTACCAGCCGTCGTTGGTCAGATTTACCATCCAAGATGCTTTTTTTTGGAGATTGATAACCTGATGAGGAAAAATTATTTCATAACATATGGTGGCGTTTAATTCCGGATGCGTTCCGATTTTGATGTTTTGCGGGCCGGAACCAGGGCGAAAATCGGCAATTGTATTGGTAACCGGGCGTATCCAGTCGGGAAGGTATTGCCGCAGCGGGATGTATTCGCCGAAGGGGACAAGGTGGCTTTTGTCATAGCTGGCGGCAATTGTTCCGTTTTTATCTATGATGAACATAGAATTGTACGGAATGTAACGACCGTCGGGACTTTCTTCATAGCGGACGGCGCCGGTTATCAGATAGCCTTTGTCCGGAATGGCCCGGGTGACGGCCCGGCGATGCGTTGTGTCAATGTTCAGCGGAAAAGGAACGGCGGTTTCTCCCCAAATAACAAAATCGATTTTATCCAGCCCCGGAGAACGGCTTAAGTCTATATATTTTTGAAGGTTTTTTTCCAAGGCTTGGCGATCCCATTTCATTTTTTGCGGGATGCTGGGCTGGACAATGCGGATTGCCGTTTTGCCGGGCTGGACGGAAGCGTTTTGCAGCCTTAGCAGTCCGAATCCGCAGAGAAGGAAAAGCAGCAGAGAAGGAATGCCGATTGCCGGCAGCAGTTTTCTTTTTTGCAGAGAACAAAGGTATGTTGCAGGAAAAGAAACTATCAGGACTGTTATAACCGAAAGCCCATAAGTTCCCCAGACAGAAGCTGTTTGCAGCATTGCGTCCGAAAACGCAAAAACCGAACCGAGAAGATTCCATGGAAAACCGGTGAGGATAAAACTGCGCAGCCATTCGCTGATTCCCCAGAAACCTGCGAAAGCCAGTATCTTTGCCGTCAGAGAAGAAAAATAGAAAGAGAGCCAAAGAGGGATGGCCGCAAATAGTCCGAAAAATGCTCCGCCGGCCAACAGGCAGAGCGGATACAGCCAGCCTAAAGCTGATATGTCCAACAGCAAAGCATTGCCAATCCAGGACAGCCCGAAAGCGAAATGCCCAAATCCGAAAAAATAACCGAGTTTCCACGCTTTTCCAGATGTGTCGGCTGTTTTTTCCAGCAGCAGGAAGAGTCCGGAAAAACTCAAAAAGAGAATCGGAAATATATAAAACGGCGGCAGAGCGTAAACGCTTATCCAACCCAAAACAAAAGCACAGGTTTTGGGACGGGAAGCTAGTTTGGCAATGAAGTTCTTTGCGGACATATGTGCTGCTTTCATTTGTTTGCCGAGGAAACGGCGGGTGAAAAATTTTTTATTCCGAATAGGGATTTTTGATATTCAGTTTTTTCAGAATATCAATTTCGCATTTTTCCATATATTCGGCTTCGTCGTCTTCTATGTGGTCGAATCCGAGCAGATGCAGCAAGCCGTGAGTCAGAAGATGGCAATAGTGGTCGGCAAGCGGAATGTTTTTCAGGCCGGCTTCACGTTCCAGAGTTTCCAGGGCGATGATGATATCGCCGAGTTCTATTTCTTCATAAAGTTCACAGTCTTCTGCAAAATTTTCATCATCAATATTGGCAAAAGACAAGACATTGGTTGGTTTGTCCATGCCGCGGAATTCTTTGTTTAGTTTTTGGACTTCCGCATCATTGCTGAGACAAAGGTTGACGCTTAACGGTTTTTTTTTGTCCCAGAAATCAATTTCGCCCAAAGCGGAGACATGGGCAAAAACCGTTGTCATAACATTGTTAGACAGGTTTCCGAAACCGGGCAGAGCCTGATTCCAGCGGTCTTCCGAAACAGAAATTAAAAGACGGGTGTTACTCATCGCCGTATGTCTTTTTGCTCCTTTCTTCATAAGCTTTTACAATTTTGGCAACCAGTCCGTGGCGGACGACGTCGGCGGCGCTGAAACGGACGGAACTGATGTTGTCAATGCCTTTCAACGTTTCCAACGAATCGCGCAGGCCGGAAATTGTTCCTTTGGGAAGGTCAACCTGGCTTAGGTCGCCGTTGACAACCATGCGGGAATTTTCGCCCAAACGGGTCAGGAACATTTTCATCTGCATCGGTGTGGTGTTTTGCGCCTCGTCCAGAATGATGAAAGAGTTGGACAATGTGCGGCCGCGCATAAAGGCCAGCGGTGCGATTTCAATTTCGCCGAGGGCAAGTTTTTTGTCAACTTGTTCTGCCGGCAGCATTTCGTACAGAGCATCGTACAACGGACGGAGGTACGGATCGACTTTTTCTTTTAAGTCCCCGGGCAGAAAACCGAGATTTTCTCCCGCTTCAACAGCCGGACGGGACAAGATTATCTTGTCGATTTTTCCTTCCAGCATCATTGATACGGCCAGGGCAACAGCCAGATAGGTTTTGCCGGTACCGGCCGGGCCGAGACCAAAGACCAGCTCGTTTTTCATCATCTCTTTGATGTAGGCGGCCTGTGTGGCCGAACGCGGGTAAATGTGGCGTTTTTTGGTTTTCAGGACAATATCTTCCATATTGTCTTCCGCGATTTTATCGGCTCCGACACCGGAAATGCGGACGGCGGCTTTGACTTCTTCTTCATTGATGTCAATGTTTTTGCCGGCTTTGTGGTATAAAATGTCAATGGCGGTCTGAGCCTGTACGGCAGCGTCTTTGCCGCCGGTGATTTTTATCTGATTGCCAAAAGACGAAATTTCGACGTTTAACAATTTTTCAAGCAGACGCAAATGCGAATCCTGCGGTCCGACGACTTGTTGCACCAAGAGGTTATTGTAAAGTTCAAGATTTATTTCTGACATGGCGATCCCCCTTCCATAACCCCAATCAGGGAGTTTGTTGTTGCTTCGGTTATTTTTATGTTTATGATTTTGTTTAAGCAGCTTTTATCCAATTCGGCATGCAGGTTTTGCATATAAGGCGTCCGTCCGAAAAGCTGATTGCGGCCGCGGCCTCTGCTTTCAAAAAGTACGGGCATTATTTTGCCGATGGAAGCTTTATTAAACTTTAACTGATAGGAAAACAGCAAATCCTGCAGGATGTCCAACCGCTCTTTTTTGATTTTTTCTTCTATCTGGGTTTTTAACAATGCGGCAGGCGTTCCGGCTCTCCGGGAATATTTGAAAGAAAAAGCCTGGATGTATTTTACCTGATTGACAAGGTTTAACGTGGCCTGAAAATCTTCGTCCGTTTCACCGGGAAAACCGACAATGAAGTCTGACGACATTCCGATATCCGGATTGGCCTTGTGCAGTTTTTCGATGACTTTCAGGTAGTCGGATGACGTATGGCGGCGGTTCATCGCTTTCAGAATTTTATCGGAACCGGATTGTACCGGGAGATGCAGATAGGGCATCAGTTTGTTCAGGTCATGGTGGCATTCGATTAAGTCATCCGTCATATCTGCCGGATAAGAGGTTGTATAACGCAGGCGCTTTAAGCCGTCTATTTTTGCCAGTTCGCGCAAAAGGTAAGACAAGGGGCGTTCTTTTCCGGCGGCGTCTTCGCCGTGGTATGAATTGACATTTTGACCCAGCAGGTTGATTTCCAACGCCCCGTTTTGAACCAGCCGACGGGCTTCTTCAACCACTTCTTTTACCGGACGGGAATATTCGGCGCCGCGGGTGTAAGGAACAACGCAATAGGTGCAGAAATTGTTGCATCCTTCCTGCACGGCCAGAAAAGCGCAAGACAAGCTGTTGGAGTTTTGCGGCAAAAAATCGAATTTTGATTCAGCCGGAAATTCGGTATCAATAATTGGAACGCCTTTTTTCCGGTTGATTTTTGCAAGGATTTCCGGGATGCGGTGATAAGTCAGCGGACCGGTAGCAAAGTCAACAAAGGGCGCCCGTTTGGCGATTTGTTCGTCTTCGGCCTGGACAACGCAGCCGACAACGCCGATGATTGTTTCTTTTCCCTGTTCGCGGCGTTCTTCTTTGACCAGATTAATGCGTCCGAGATCCGAAAAAACTTTTTCGGCGGCTTTTTCCCTGATATGGCAGGTGTTGAATATAATCAAGTCTGCTTCCCGGGGAGAAGAGGCTTCCCGGTATCCAAGAGTTTGCAAGATATCGGCAATGCGTTCGGAATCATATACGTTCATCTGGCAGCCGAAAGTTTTTATATAATAGTGTTTCACGCTTTTCTCGCTGTTATTTTCTTATCTTTATATTTTAAGTCAAAGAACCGCCGATTTCAACCGAATTTTATATTATCTGCAGCTGATTTTGTGCAGAGACGGTTTGATGCTGCCTTTTTTGTTGCAAAAATTGCAGCTTTTGTTAGAATTAAACCGAAACAGCCGGAGGATTTAATTTATGGCAGATTTTAACATGGAGCAGAATATGGAGTATCTTACCAAACTTAATGAAGATCAACGAATCGCTTTTATGAAAGCTTTGGCGCGGCTGGCGAATGCCGACGGGAAACTTGAGGATGACGAAAAAGAGTTTATCCGAGAAGCTGCCAAAATTTACGGCGTTCCGGAAGGGCGTTTGGAAGAAATTTTAAAACAAGGGACGGATGATGAGGTGGTTGAGGCCGTCAAAATCATTGATAACCGGCGCGCGGCTTTGGAACTGGTTAAAGAAATGTGCATTCTGGCTCACGCCGATGATGAGCTTTCTGACAGCGAAACCCTGCTTATCGGCCGAATCGGACAGGCTATGGGAGTCGAGCTGGAAAAAATCGAGCAAATCAGCCAATGGGTTATCGACAGGTTGATTTGGGTGGAAGAAGGAAAGATTATTTTTGAAGAAGTATGAAGAGGAGCTGGTATGAATACGGCAAACCAAATCAGTGAATTGCGCGGGTTGAGCGGTTCCGACGGCAGAACAGTCAAAAACAGCAATGAACTGATTCAAAAAGGACTGGCGCACGCTTATCCGCAGCTTGATCGGGAAGACAGAGCAAAGATTGCTTTGGAAATGGAACGTCATCCGGACGGAAAGGTTAAAATCGGCGATAAAGAGGTTACTGTCGGCGAACTTGAGTTTATTGTGGCGAATTCTATTCAAATGATTACTTCGGAAACTGATCCTAAAAATGAGTATTTTACCTGGATTGAGGATGGAATTGACATTATCAAAGATATGTCAACAGACGGCGTTACGAAAGAGGAGCTTATGCGCCGCAATGATTTTCTGACAGATCTGGATCAGCGCGAAACCGAAGTCAAAATGTGTATTTCCCTTTACCGGAACGCAGCGCGCGGCAACGGGTATCTGGCGGATGTGGCGAAAGAAAAAATTGCATTTTTGCAAAAAAAATGGGCAAAGCTGATGGAAATCCGCAGCGCTGTGAAACTTTCAACACAGGATTACGCCGACGAAAAAAGTACAACAAGAGTTGGAAATGAGCGAACCAAGTTATATTTGCTGGCTTTGTATTTTATGCGTCAGGGCAAAGAAATTCCGGACAGGTTGAAAACCAAACTGGAAATGAATTACGGTATTACGTTTGAAGACGGGGTGGCCGAGCGGATGATTGTCGACCGTATTGACCGGGCGCCGTTAACGAAAAAGCAAACAATTGATCGTATAAATGCACTTAGGGGTAGACAATCGGATGTTAATAAGCCAGTATTGTCAATACATAAGCAAAACTTTAATGCGGCTCAGTTTGAAAAATTGAGCAGGCAGTATATGAACAGTTATAATTAGGAGATAAAAGTTATGGGTGCTTTGTTTGAGCCGTTTTTGTATATTATCGGACTGCTTTTGAATATTTATTTCAAAATTGTTGTGGTTGAGGTCGTGCTTTATTGGCTGATTCATTTCAAAATTTTGGATGTTACCAATAAATATGCCAAGAAAACGATGGAGATTTTGGAAAATGTGACACATCCGGTTTATGATAAAATCAGGAGCAAGCTGCCGCCGGTTGCCGGAATTGACTTTTCTCCGTTTGTTCTGTTGTTGATTTTGCTGTTTCTTGAGCGTCTGGTTTACAGACTGAGTGACATTATTTTGTAAACCGCCGCGGCAAAACAAAAAGGTTCGTCTTTTTAGATGGCAAATATCACAGAAAAGACAAATCATGGTTTGGTGTTGAGAGTTAGGATTGCTCCTAACTCTTCTTCTTGTTCTATAAACGGCATTTTTTCTGATGCAAAAGGTTTGGCGTATTTGAAAATCTCCGTTAACGCTGTTCCGGAAAAAGGAAAAGCCAATAAAGAGCTGATTGCTTTTCTGGCTAAGTTTTTGAGGCTGGCGAAGTCGCGTTTTCAGATTATCGGCGGTGAGACGGACAGATTTAAGCGGATTTTTATTGAGGCTGCAGACGATGAGGTTTTGGAAATAGAAAAGAAATTGAACGGAGAGGCATAATATGACAGCAGATTCCAGCAGCATTATCGACGGGAAAAAAGAGGCTGCCCGTATTCGGGCTGCATTAAAAGAGCAGATTGCTGCAGCGGGCGCAAAGCCGGTGTTGGCGGTTGTTTTGGTTGGTGCAGACGAAGCCAGCCGTATTTATGTCAGAAATAAGGAGAAAGCCGCGGCGGATATCGGCATAGTATGCCGGGTGCTGCAATTTAGCGAAGATGTTGCCGGATATGAGCTGTTGGATGTGATTTATTCGTTGAATGGGGATCCTGAGGTTAACGGGATTATTATTCAACAGCCTTTACCCAAACATTTGGATGCAAAAGTTTTGGTCGAGGCCGTTTGTCCGGAAAAAGACGTTGACGGTTTCGGCCCGGTGAATCTGGGACGTTTGCAGGCTGGTTATTCTTCGGCTGTTGTTGCCGCAACGCCGAAAGGAGTTCTCCGGCTGATTGAAAGCACCGGAACTGATTTGTGCGGAAAACACGCCGTTATCATCGGTCGTTCAAATATTGTCGGAAAACCTTTGTCCAGCCTTCTTCTAAATAGCGATTGTACCGTAACGGTAACCCATTCCAAAACGGCCGGGCTGAAGGATATTGTCCGTCAGGCAGATATTCTTATCGCCGCCTGCGGTTGTCCGAAACTGGTGAAAAGCGATTGGGTTAAGGATAATGCCGTTGTGATTGATGTGGGAATTAACCGGACGGCGGACGGAAAACTTTGCGGCGATACGGATTTTGAGGCACTGCAAAAACGCCATATACGGATTACGCCGGTTCCGGGCGGCGTTGGCCCGATGACGGTGGCGATGCTTTTGGAAAATACCTGGCAGGCTTTTAGACATCAAAAAGAAAACGCTTAATCTTTTAACCCGGTTATTCATCCGCCATGTTGAGAGTTATGAACAGTTTATTGAATTGAAAGAGTTGCTAAAATAAATATTTGTCTTTATACTCAAATGCGATTGTAATGCTTTTCTGCAAATAAAGGAAAAATCTTATGCGCGGATTGCAGAAGCGAATAGTTTGGAGATATTAGATACAGGATTTTATAATGGTTTTGAGAAGTATGATGAATTTGTGGCGCAAAATGACCAGTGCCTGTTATGATTATATGATTGATTTGGCTTCCCGCGAGAAGGCTTTGTATTTTTTGTTTGTGGTTGCTTTTATTGAAAGTTCTTTTTTTCCTATTCCACCGGATATTATGCTTATTCCGATGGTCTTGGCGACTCCGTCCAAAGCTTGGAAAATTGCCGGAGTGGCAACGGCGGCCAGCGTTCTCGGCGGTTATTTCGGTTATATCATCGGCGTATTTTTCTTTGATTTGATTGCCAAACCGGTGCTGGCCTTTTACGGGTATCTTCATCAGTTTGATGTTTTTAAAGACTATTATCATCAATGGGGGGCTTGGATTGTGTTTGGCGCGGGGATTACGCCTTTCCCGTATAAGGTTGTAACAATTGCCAGCGGCGTCGTTCATTTGGATATCTGGGTTTTCGGGATTGCATCGGTTATTGCACGCGGGATGCGTTTTTATCTGGTAGCATGGCTGTTGAAAAAATATGGCGAGCCGATGAAAGTGTTTATTGAGAAAAATCTCGGTTTATTGTCCGTGTTGTTTTTGCTGCTGCTTATCGGCGGTTTTGCGGCAATAAAGTTTATATAGAAAATATCAGGCCATAAAAAACCGGATTATGCCAGTTTATCATAATCCGGTTTTTTTTAATCTTTATGGCGGAAAGTAATCCGTCCTTTGGTGAGATCGTAAGGCGTCATTTCAATGTCGACCTTATCTCCGACCATAACGCGGATGCGGAATTTTCTCATCTTTCCGGCTGTGTGCGCCAAAATCTCAACGCCGTTTTCCAATCTGACGCGGAACATTGCGTTAGGCAGCTTTTCTATTACTTCGCCGGTTAATTCCAGAAGTTCTTCCTTACTCATACGGTGTTTTCCTTTATATTTGTTTTTATTTTTTTATTGTATAGCTCCGAAATTTTATTTATGCAATTTATTTTTTGACAAATTTGTTTTTTTTGTGCTTTTGGCGTTTGTTTTAGCGGGTTTATTTTCTGTGTATTGCGGAAATTCCATTGTGAACACCGTCCCTTTGCCTTCTTTGCTTTTTACGCTTATATTGCCATGGAATTTTTCGACAATTGATTTGGCAATGGCCAGTCCGAGTCCGGTTCCGCTTTGGTTGTCTTTTTGTCCTTCGGAATAGAAAGGCTCAAAGATGTGAGGCAGATTTTGCGGAGAAATGCCGCGGCCGGTATCCTGGACTTTGATAATTGCCGTATTGTCAGCATTTTGGAAGGCGACTTTTATTTTTCCTTCACTTCCGGTGGCCTTAATGGCATTTTGCAGCAAATTGAGAAGCAGCATTTTGAAATCGGAGGCATTGCCGAGAATATAGGTTTTGCCGCCGGTTTTTCCGATTTGCAGATCAATCCCCTTTCTTTTTGCTTCATAATCAAGCAAAGCGGCAATTTCTTTAGCCGAGGCCATACAGTCGACCGGACCATCGCTGTCGTGGATATTCTGCGCCAATTTCAGCAGGCGTTCCGGAATGTTTAAGCAAGCCGTGATTTGTTCCAGAATCATCATCAGATATTTTTTGGCTTCATCATTATCCGGAACATTTGTATAATATTTGCTCAAAATGTTTTCTATAATCATTCTGATAGAGCCTAAGCTGTTTTTCATTTCGTGGGCAATGGAAGTAGACAGGAAACCCAGGGAGGAAAGTTTTTGCTGATGAGAAAATTTGATGTCGTCACTTAAATCCCGGATGGCTTCAACAATGTAAAATTCGTCTTGTCCCGCATTGTCAATGATAAGCGGCGCCGCATTGATGGAAAGATGGCGATTGGGGAAGGCACGAAACTGCTGAATAACCTTTACGCTTTCTTTTTTGTTTTTTCTGATTTCTCTCAGCGGGCAGCTGAAACTGCTTTCCGGACACGGATGAGGCAGATTTTGGCAGGATTCGTAGCATTTTAGTCCGGAACCGGCCGGAGCATTGATTTGTTTGTAGTAGGCATTATTGGCCAGGATAATATTATAGCCGCTGTCAATTACGCGTATGCCGTCAGGAATGCTGTTGATTAATGCCTGTTGGAATTTTTCTTTTTGCTGGATTTCGTTAAAGCTGTTGTTTAAATTTTCCAGCATTTGGTTAAAAGCTTGGGCAAGTTTATCGATTTCGTCTTCAAACAGGCAATTGTCGTTTAGTTTAACGCGTTGGGAGAGGTTTCCGGCGGCGGCAAGGTCGCTGATATGAGCCAGTTTGTCAATAGGTTCCAGAATCCATTTTCGCAGCAGGATTCCTAAAATGATAATCAGCAGAATAATCAGAAAGGTACTGATAAGCGTTACTTTTCCGGCACGGGCAAAAGAATTGTAGCGGCTGTTGTAGTTGCGGATGATTTCTTCTACGCGTTTGTGTTCGGTCGTAATTTCGTTTAAAGAGCGGGGATCCTGATTATAGCGCAGGATTTCCATAACATTGGGCGACAGCTGCGAGACTTCTTTTTTTTGCAGAAGCGTGTTCAGTTCTTGCCGGAGCGTAACGTTTTCAAAGTTCAGTTCTGAAAACTGACGCGTATTCAGCAGGTTTAGCTGGCCTTCTTCCTGAAATTTCTGGCCGTATACAATGTAAAAAGAATATACAAAGATAGCGCAGGTTAATATGAAGAATATGGCAATCGTATATAAGATTTTTTTGTTTAAGCTGATGAACATTGACGTCTCGCGAAATAAAACGAAATTTTAACAAAATAGAAACTTATTGTCAGTATACAGGAGAATAGTTAATGAAGAGGAAAGATTATGAAAAAAGAAATGCAACTCAGTCCGGAAGAATTGGCAGCCTGGTACGGCTGTTGGAATGATGATAATCTGGCTTTTATCAAATATGATACTTATGACGGGGACAAGATGTGGGTGATTTATGGCGCCGACGGATCCCGGATTGCAGCAACAGACAGTCGGGATTTTGCTTTTATTGTGGCAAGGCAAAGAGATTTGGAACCATGCAGCGTGCATTAAGGACTAAAAAAAACTCCGGTAATCTAATCTGTTCCCCAAAAGTTGGACAGCAAAAAAACTCCCGAAGATTGTGATGGCAATTTTCGGGAGCTTTTTTTTTGGCAGAACTGTTAATCCTGGTTGTTTAACAGGGCATAGATTTCTTCTTTTTGGGAAATCTGGCGGATTTTGCCGCAGGTGTTTTCGTCTTTCAGAATGCGGGAGGCTTTTGCCAGAGCTGTTAAGTGGTCTGCGCCGCTGCCTTCCGGAGAAATCAGCATAAAAACTAAATCGACAGGTTTGCCGTCGATGGTGTCAAAATCAACCGGAGCATTTAGTTTAGCAAAGATGCCGCAAACTTTTTCAGCTTCCGCAATCCGGGCGTGGGGCAGAGCCGTTCCGCCGCCAAAACCGGTAGAACCGAGATTTTCACGTTCCAAGAGGCTGTCAAAAATCGTCCGTTCCGAGATGTTGGTGATTTCAGCCGCTTTTTGGGCTAATTCCTGCAAAAGCTGGCGTTTGTTCTGAGCTTTTAATCCCACAACAATACAATTTTCATTCATGATTTCTGAAATCTTCATAAATCGTATGCCTTATGTTATTTCAACTTAATTTTCAGCTTTCGGCTCAACCCAGCCAATGTTGCCGTCTTTGCGGCGGTATACCATGCTGATGTGGCCGTTGGCGCTGTTTCTGAACATTAAGGCACATTCTTCGTTCAGATCCATAAACATAACAGCTTCTGAAACCGTACATACCGGGATGTTGGCTTCAACCTCGGCAATTGTCAGCGGAGCGTCATCAATGTCGATTTCTTCCTGTGATTCGTCAATGCGGAAAACGGCTTCACTGGCAATTTCGGCCAGGCTGGTTTTGCCTTTGTGGTCATTTAATTTTGTTTTATGGCGGCGCAGACGGGTGGCAATATGTGCGTTGGCATTATCAAATGCAGAGTAGGGATCACCGGCAACGCCGCTGCCTTTTAAAACAATGTTTTTGGCAGGATGAACGGTAACTTCAGCGCAAAAATCATCACGCTCTTTGGAGAAATAAACGTTGCAGCTGATCGGTGCGCTAAAATATTTATTTACAGAGTTCAAAATATTTTCTTCAACATGTGAACGCAGTCTGTCGCCAATGTCTACTTGTTTTCCTGTCAATGTAATTTTCATAATTTTTCCTTGCAAATATTATTAACCATGTTTATAAGCACTAATATACTTCAGTTTAATGCTTATTACAATCAGAAAATCAGATAATAACATATTTCGGGAAAAGTCAATATAAAACTTTGGCGTTTGAGGCTTGGCCTTTGTTATGGCGTTGTTTTTTGTTTTCTGCGGACGGCGGATGAGGCTATGCCGAGTTGGTCGCGGTATTTGGCAACCGTCCGGCGGGCGATTTTTATGCCGCTTTGCCCAAGCAGCGCAACGATTTGGTCGTCAGAAAGAATATTATCGGCCTTTTCTTCTTCAATCATCTTTTTTATTTTGTGTTTGATGGTCAGCGTTGACGTGCCTTCGTCTCCGACATAGCTTCCGGCGGCGTTGGTGAAAAAGTATTTTAGTTCAAACAGGCCGAGCGGTGTATGCATATATTTGTTGGTCGTAACGCGGCTGACGGTGCTTTCGTGCATTTCAACCTGTTCCGCGATGTTTTTAAGCTGCATCGGACGCAGGAAGTCTATGCCTTTTTCAAAAAAATCATATTGATTTTTGACGATTTCTTCGCTGACGCGTAAGATTGTTTCGGCGCGCTGCCGCAAGGCTCTGACCAGAAAACCGGCACTGCCGAGTTGTTGTTTGAGGTAACGGCGTTCTTCTTTATTGCCTTTGTTTTTGACTTCTGAATAATATTGCTGATTGATTAATACTCTCGGCAGGGACATATTGTTCAGCTCGACCAGATAGGATCCGTCTTTTTTGCGGCGGACGAAAACGTCGGGAATGATATAAGAGGTCAAATCATGGTGGTACCGGGCTGCCGGTTTGGGATTGAGCGCTTTAATATCTGCCAAAACGGAAGCCAGGTCTTCGTCATCAATCAAGCAGATTTTTTTTAGTTCGGCAAATTTTTTTTCTCCGAGTAGCGGCAGGTTATTTAAGACTTTTTCTGCAACAGGATCCAGCCGGTCTATATCTTTTAACTGGATTTTCAGGCATTCGGCCAGAGAACAGGCAAAGATGCCGGACGGTTCAAAATCTTGCATTTTTTTTAAAATCTGTTCGGCAAAGCCGCGGGGAATTTTTAACTTTTGGGAAATTTCCGACAGATTGCCCCGGAAGTAGCCGGCATCGTCCAAATGTTCAACCAGATTTAGGGCAACGGCCCTTTCTTTTGGATGGGAAAAATTTTGGGAGATTTGTTCTTCCAAAAGCCGGTAAAGAGATTTTTCGTCTGAGAGTTTTTGTTCGAAAAAATCATAATCGGCATCGTCTCTGCGGGTTTTGGACAAGGCATAGTCCTGCCAGTCATATTGGCCTTCAGCGTCGTCATAACCTTCTCGGTCGCTGCCGAAGTCATCGCATTCCGTTTCTCCGTCCCGGGTTTCCGATGGCTCTTCCAATTCCGAAGAACTTGTCTGCGGG
Organism: uncultured Pseudomonadota bacterium; assembly: GCA_949300375.1. Lineage (GTDB taxonomy): Bacteria > Pseudomonadota > Alphaproteobacteria > RF32 > CAG-239 > MGBC133411. The sequence continues at coordinate 7,091 of CASGEB010000012.1, read as the reverse complement.
TAGTCGTCTATTGTCGGAATCTCCGTTTCCGGCAGAAGGTTTTGTCCGTCGTCTTCCCGCTCCAACAGCGGATTTTGTTCCAGTTCTTTTTCTATCAGGGCGCTGAGTTCCAGATTTGAAGCCTGAAGCAGATTGATTGCCCGGCGCAGTTCCGGCGTCATTACCAGAGACTGCGTCTGTTTCAGGTCTAAATGCGGAGTTACGGCCATTAATCAATTCCTCTTACATTGAGAAATTATCGCCCAGGTAAACTTTTCTGACTTCTTTATTGGCGATAATTTCTTCCGGCGTACCTTCCATTAAAACGGTGCCGCCATGTAAGATATAAGCTCTGTCCGTAATATCAAGAGTTTCGCGGACATTGTGGTCGGTAATCAAAACGCCGAGACCGCGGTGTTTGAGTTGAGAAACCAGATTGCGGATTTCTCCGACGGCAATCGGGTCAATACCGGCCAGAGGTTCGTCTAACAAGATGAAATTCGGCTGGCTGGCCAAAGCGCGGGCAATTTCCAGACGCCTGCGTTCGCCGCCCGACAGGGCAATAGCCGGGGATTTGCGCAAATGGGAGATTGAAAATTCGGACAATAGTTCTTCCAGCATATTTTCCCGCTGGCTTTCATCATCCACAACCAGTTCCAGAATCGCCTTGATATTGTCTTCTACCGACAGTGAACGAAAGATAGACGCTTCTTGCGGCAGGTAGCCGATCCCCATTCTGGCACGGCGGTACATCGGCAGATTGGTAATGTCTTTGCCGTCAATATGAACATCACCGTAATCCGGCGTAATCAATCCGGTTACGCAGTAAAAACAGGTGGTCTTTCCGGCTCCGTTCGGCCCGAGCAATCCTACGGCTTCGCCGCGGCGGACGTTAAGGGAAACGTTGCGCAATACCGGACGGTTTTTGTATTTTTTTCCGATGTTGAAGATTTCCAGTTTGGAATCGCTGTAGTTATTGGACATCTTTTTTTTCCTCCGCTGCCGGGATTGATGTTTTTGGGGTGTCTTTTTCTTTGGATTTTTCTATAAAGACGCCGGTAACGCGTTTTTTTGCGCCGGGGGCCGTTAGCATTTTGCTGATGCCGGTGTTTAAATTTGTTTCCGCAAGGTCGCCGTGCAGTTTGTTGCCGTTTTGATCCAGCGTAATGTTGTCATAGAGCTTGATCAGCCCTTGTTTGGGCAGGTAAGTTCCCCGGTCGGCCCAGACAGTTCCGTCTTTGGTCAGGATTTTTACGTTTCCGAAAACTTTAACTTGTTTTATGGTTGTTTTTCCGGCCGCGTCTTTTTCAAAATAAGCAATCATACTGTCTGAATAAATCCTGCTTTCGCCGTTGGTGGCAAACACGCTGCCTTCCGCAACGGCTTTTTGCTGAGACGGATAATAAGTAATATGGTCTTCGGCCGTAATGGTGTCGGTTTCGGTTTTTACTTTTGCCGGCCTGCCCTGTAAAACGGCTTTGTCGGCAATCAGGTCATAGTCCATATTGTCTCCGTAAGCGGAGGATTTTCCCGACTTCATAATAACGTTATCTTTGGCGAGGACTTTGGAAATCTGCTGTTTGCCGGTAGACGGAACCTTTTGATAATATGCTGTCAACTCCTGCGCCCGAATGCTCATATCTTTTTTGCTGGCGACGGCATTGCCGACGGCCACCATTTTTTGTTCTTTGGAATGCCATTCCACTTTGTTATCGGCGTGGATGTCGATTTCTTCGGCTGCCGCCGCCGGGATAAAAAACAGAACGCTCAAAACGGCCGTGAAGGATAATAGCTTATGCATTATTGTTTCTCCGATTTAAAACTTTCTTCTCTGATTTTTAAATCTGCAGGGCCAATAAAGACCAAAACACCGGTTTTGTTATATAAGTCAAAGCCTTCGGCCTCTATGTCCCCGAAGATTCCCTGACCGCTTACATGGCTGCGGCCGCTGCCGACAGATGTTGTAAAATTGAATTTTGTTTCAAACGTATTGACCGTCATTCCGTCGCTGTAAAACATTTCTACACCGTCGGTCAATCTTAAAACGTTTTCAGTCTGATTAAAAAATCCGGTTGGCGATTTGATGTTAATCCAGGTTGTATCGCCGTTTGGGATAATTCCTTCCGGCCGGTTTAGCTTTATCAGTTTTGAGCCGGGGGAGGTTTCATCGATATTGGCGGCCGTCAGGTTGGTTACCCGATTGTTTTTGTCTGTGATATAGAAAGTGGTTTTTTCCATATGGAGCTTTTCCAGTTCGCCGCTTTTGGGACGCGTGATATCTAATTTGATGTCATAAGTCTGTTGTTTTAGTTTGGGAAAGATGAGCAGAAGGCTTATCAGCAATGCGGCTGTTCCCGGCAACAAAAGTTTTGCAAGCCGGATCAAACGGGTATGTGCGTTTTCGGCGCTTTTCGGACGAGCCGGAGCAGCGGTATCCTGATAAAAATATTTATCCAGTTTTTGCGTATCCGACAAGTTATGCCACTCCGATGCGCAGGCAGTCGTGCATATGCAAAATTCCAATTGGTTTTTGGTCTTTTAAGATAAAAAGCTGTGTGATGCTTTTTTCGTTCATTAGTTTAAGGGCTTCGGCCACCAGTGCGTCGCCGTCAATCGTTTTAGGATTGCGGGTCATAATATCCGTGGCTTTTTTGCTAAAAATATCGGCGCTCATACAACGGCGCAGGTCTCCGTCAGTAATGATGCCTTCCAGACAGCCGCTGCTGTTTATGATGCCGACGCAGCCAAGCATTTTGGATGTCATGGTTAATAAAGCTTCCTCTATAGAAGCCGTTTCCGGAATCAGCGGGATTTCATCGCCCTTGTGCATCAGATCGGCAACTTTTTGTAAAAACGCTCCAAGTTTTCCGCCAGGATGCCGTTGACGAAAGTCTGTTTTGGTAAAGCCTTTGCGTTCAAGTAATGTGATAGCAAGGATGTCGCCGAGGACTAAAGTCGCTGTTGTGGAGGATGTCGGCGCCAATCCGAGCGGGCAGGCTTCGCCGTTGTCCGGAAGCTTAAGCACAATGTCGCCGGCTTTGCCCAAAGTGCTTTGCGGGTTTTTGGTTATGGCGATCAACGGTATGCCATAGCGTTTGCAGTAAAGGACTATATCAGAAAGTTCTTTGGTTTCGCCGGAATTGGAAATGGCAAGAACGACATCTTCTTCTGTCAGCATTCCCAAGTCGCCGTGGCTGGCTTCCCCGGGATGCACAAAAAAAGACGGCGTTCCGGTGGAGGCTAAAGTCGCAGCGATTTTGCTTCCGATATGACCGGATTTTCCCATTCCGGTAACAATTACGCGGCCTTTGGTTTTCTGCATCAGGTCAAGTGCTGCGGAAAGGCTGTCGCTGATTTCGTTTTCCAGTACTTTCAACGTGTCAATTTCTTTTTCGATGGTGCGTCGAGCCGACAGCAAATCCTCTTCTCGTGTCATAAGTTTACAGTCCTTCATTATGTTGCATTATGACTGCGAGGGTATTATTTTATGTCGGAGATTGCAAGACATTTTTGCTCGTTATGCAAAAAACAGACCAGAGCGACTGAGAAAATCCTGATTTTTGTGGACTTAATTTGACTCAAAATTTTTTAGCCGCAGCCAAAAGTGAAAATTTTTCTTTCCGAATCTTTCCAAAGCTTTTCCGACTCGGATATGTTCAAACGTTAAACAAAAGTAAATGCCTTTTAGACTCAAATGTAAAAAAATTGCAAAAATGGGGTTGACTTTCGGGGGAACTGATTCTAGTATGCCGAGACTCATTTGAGAACGAAGGGTTCAGTGTGCCCGGAGACTCTCAGGCGAGGAGTTTAATTTTATTTAATTTAAGGAAATTAGTGATGCCTACAATTAATCAGTTAATTCGTAAATCACGAACACCCAAAGTGAAAAGAAACAAAGTTCCGGCTTTGAAAGCTTGTCCACAAAAACGCGGTGTTTGCACGAGGGTTTATACAACGACCCCGAAAAAACCGAACTCTGCGTTGCGTAAAGTGGCACGTATCCGCTTGACAAACGGCTTTGAAGTAATCAGCTATATCCCTGGTGAAGGTCATAACCTGCAAGAACACTCAGTGGTGCTGATTAGAGGAGGCCGTGTAAAAGACTTGCCTGGTGTTCGTTATCATATCATCCGCGGTACTTTGGATACCCAAGGTGTTGCCAAACGTCGTCAACGTCGTTCTCTGTACGGCGCAAAGAGACCTAAATAGGAGAAATGAATAATGTCACGTCGTCGTACAGCTGAAAAAAGAATCGTACTGCCTGACGCTAAATATGGTGATAAGGTAGTTGCAAAATTTATCAACAATGTTATGGAAGACGGTAAAAAAGCCGTAGCCGAAAAAATTGTTTATTCGGCTTTTGATATTATCGCTTCCAAGACCAAGCAAGACGCTTTGAAAGTTTTTGCCGAGGCTATTGAGAACGTAAAACCGGTTGTCGAAGTTAAGTCCCGCCGCGTCGGCGGTGCCACTTATCAGGTTCCGACCGAAGTCAGAGCCGAACGCCGTCAGGCTTTGGCAATCCGCTGGATTGTCGAAGCGGCTAAAAAACGCTCTGAAACCACAATGACCGACAAAATCGCAAACGAGCTGTTAGATGCTTTTGCCAATAAGGGGTCTGCCGTTAAAAAACGTGAAGATACTCATAAAATGGCTGAAGCTAACAAAGCTTTCTCTCACTATAAATTCTAATACAGGGGATAAAAAACAATGGCTCGTACACATAAATTGGAAATGTACAGAAACATCGGTATTATGGCTCATATTGATGCCGGTAAAACAACGACTACCGAACGCATTCTGTATTATACCGGTCAAAACCACAAAATCGGCGAAACTCATGACGGTGCAGCCACAATGGACTGGATGGAACAGGAACAGGAACGCGGTATTACCATTACGTCTGCGGCAACAACCTGTTTTTGGAAAAACCACCGTATTAATATTATTGATACGCCGGGACACGTTGACTTTACCGTTGAAGTTGAGCGTTCTTTGCGCGTTTTGGACGGCGCCATAACCGTATTTGATTCGGTTGCCGGTGTTGAACCTCAGTCCGAAACCGTTTGGAGACAGGCAGATAAGTATGGTGTTCCCCGTATTTGTTTCTGCAATAAAATGGATCGTATCGGCGCAAATTTCTATCGCTGCCTGGAGATGATCAAAGATCGTCTGGGCGCCCGCCCGATGGCTATTCAGCTGCCAATCGGCGCTGAAGCTTCTTTTAAGGGTATTATCGATTTGATTGCGATGAAAGCCGTTATTTATACCGGCGATGATCCCGACTCTCCGATTGATGTTACCGAAATTCCTGCTGAACTTAAAGACAGAGCCGAAGAATATCATCATCAACTGATTGAAATGGCTGTTGAAGAAGATGAACAGGCAATGGAAGATTATCTGGAAGGCAAGGAAGTTTCTGTTGAGACTTTGAAGAAATGTATCCGTAAAGGTACGATTTCTCAAGACTTTGTTCCGGTTTTGTGCGGAACGGCTTTCAAAAACAAAGGCGTTCAGCCGTTGTTGGATGCTGTTATTGACTTTTTGCCGTCTCCGGTTGATATTCCCGCCGTTGAAGGCGTTAAACCGGGAACGAGTGAAGTCATCAGCCGCAAACCTTCTGACAGCGAGCCGTTGTCTGCTTTGGCCTTTAAGATTATGAACGACCCGTTTGTCGGCTCTTTGACTTTTACCCGTATTTATTCCGGTACCATGTCTGCCGGTTCTTATATTTACAATTCGGTAAAAGACAAAAAGGAACGCGTCGGTCGTATGCTTTTGATGCATGCCAATAAGCGTGAAGAGCTTAAAGAGGCTAATGCCGGCGATATCGTTGCTTTGGCAGGTTTGAAAGATACCACAACCGGTGATACTTTGTGCGATCAGGCTCATCCGATTGTTCTGGAAAATATGGAATTTCCGGATCCGGTTATTGAGTTGGCCGTTGAACCGAAAACCAAAGCAGATATTGAAAAAATGGGTTTGGCTTTGTCTCGTCTGGCTATGGAAGATCCGTCTTTCAAAGTTTCTTCCGATCCGGATTCCGGACAAACCATCATTAAAGGTATGGGCGAATTGCACCTTGATATTATTGTTGACCGTCTGCGCCGCGAATTCAAAGTCGAGGCCAATGTCGGTGAACCTCAGGTTGCTTATCGCGAAACCATTACCAAGCCTTGTGATATCGAATATACCCACAAGAAACAATCCGGCGGCGCCGGACAGTTTGCAAAAGTCAAAATCAGATTTGAACCGATTGAAGGTTATAATGGTTTTGAGTTTGAAAATACTGTTGTCGGCGGTAATGTTCCGAAAGAATATATTCCGGGTGTTGAAAAAGGTCTGCGTTCCGCAATGGATGCCGGCGTGTTGGCCGGATATCCGGTAACCGGTGTTAAAGCAAACCTTTATGACGGCGCATATCACGAAGTCGACTCTAACGTTATGTGCTTTGAGATTGCTGCCCGCGCTGCTTTCCGTGAAGGTATGCGTCAGGCAGAACCGAGACTGTTGGAGCCGATTATGAAGGTTGAAGTTGTTACCCCTGAAGAATATATGGGTGATATTATCGGTGACCTGAACTCCCGCCGCGGTTTGGTGAGCGGTATGGATCAGAGAGCCAATGCCCGCGTTGTTGATGCGAGTGTTCCTCTGGCCAATATGTTCGGTTATGTAAATACATTGCGTTCTTTGTCTCAAGGACGTGCTCAGTTTACCATGGTCTTCGATCATTATGCCGAAGTTCCGAGAGAGGTGGCTGAGAAGGTGAAAGCCAAAAACGCATAATTTTCCATTTTAAGGGAAATCTAAAGCGGTTTTATGCGGTCGGTAAAAATTTATGTGCGTTTGTGTACATTGAATTTTTTACCGCCGCTCGAAACCACTTTATCTTCCTCCTTAAAAATGAAGAATACTAAATTTATTTTAATACATAATTTTTTTATTTGGAGTAAATCTAAATGGCAAAAGAGAAGTTTGAGCGGACGAAACCGCACTGCAATATCGGAACGATTGGTCACGTAGACCACGGCAAGACGACATTGACAGCAGCAATCACGAAAGTATTGGCGGAAGAAGGCGGAGCGAGCTTTACGGCCTATGATCAAATAGAT
>CASGEB010000011.1:25402-65410 GCA_949300375.1 uncultured Pseudomonadota bacterium | reverse complement strand
ATAACTTCCCTCGCTTCCCCTCAGCAGCTCCTCGCTACCTCCCGTCCGCTCGGTGATTGACCTTATAGCCTTACCTTTCCACATTGTCAATAGATTTTTAAAAAAAAAATTCATTTTTTATTATTATTTTCTTAGTTCTTTGAAATTCTATAAATTTTTTTTGACTTTTAGGAGCAAAGGAGATTTTGGCTTTTTGTTTTCTTTTTTTTAACCTTATAAGGCGTACAATCAGAGAGAATAGCACAATTATGACATTTAACAAGGTACCAATTATGTTAAAAAACAATGTTTTAGTATTTACTTTAGTATTAATTCTTTCGGCCTGCGCCTCTGACAAGCCCAGACTTTTGGGCATTGACGGCAGCGAGATTCCGCCGGCATTTGCCAATTTTCCGGATATGCCGTTTCCTGATCAAGCTTATATAGACCTGGAAGAAACCAAAGCTTTGGGCAGCGGCGAAAACTGGATTGGGAGTCTGGTTTATGACGTTCCTTACAACGCCAGCAGCGTCTTTGACTTTTATGTCCTTGAAATGCCGAAATTAAAATGGACTGAAGTTGCTACCGTAAGAGCTAAAATCAGCCATATGACTTATGTCAGGAATAATCGCGCCGTACAAATTTTGATTCAACAAGACGGCAGCGATTCGGCAACGGTTACGATTACGGCTATTCCGAATCAGAGCCGTATAAATTAAGGAATCGGGGATGACGTTTACGTTTTTTACTTTTGGAGGCGGACAATTTTGGGAAGATGTCTTCTTTTATCAGAAGTGGCGCATCCAGCGCAATCTCGAATCCAAAAAATATCGTTTGCTGGACGCCTGGGATATTGAACGCCATCGCGGCACTTTTGAAGAATGCCGCAAAGCGTTTGTTAAATTTATTGATATTTATCAAATGCCCAGGCAGAAAGGCCCGATGATTGTGATGCTGCACGGTTTTGCCGAAAGTAAAAATATTTTTCGCCCGCTGTGGCGCAAAGCCTTGAAAAAAGGCTATTTAGCTGCGGCCATCAACTATCCCTCCACCGAAAAAAAGATTGACGGGCATGTGAAACAGATTCTGTTTATGATGAATCATATGGAAGATGTTAAGGAGGTTTATTTTGTCGCAAAAGGACTCGGCGCGGTTATTTTGCGGAAACTTCTTGCCGTTAAAGCCCCCTGGAAAGAACGCATCAAAGTCAAACGAATCGTCTTAGTCTGCCCGGCGAATCAGGGCAGCGCCTTTATTACGGCTTTGGGAAAGAACAAGCTCCTGAAATGGATTTTCGGCCCGGTAACGGAAGAAATGACCATTCAAAAAGCCCGAAGGTTTCCGATACTGCCTCCCGGAATTGAAACGGGAATCATTTATTGCGAACATCCGCTGAAAAAATTTATCCGCTTTTTGCCTGACAAACTTGCCGCAATTTTACCGACGATTGACGAATCCAAACTTGCCGGTGTTAAAAGTATGGTAGAAATTAAGAACAGCAACTGGAATGTCTTTAAAAATTTAAGGGTCTCCTGCGCCGTTTTGAACTTTTTATCCAAAGGGCGGTTCAAATAGGCAAAAAATCAAGAAACTGTAACATAATTTTTATGAATTTTATGATATACTATAATCAAAGCAACGAACTGAGAGTACAAATATGAAAACATTGGCCGGATATCTGGGATTAATATGTATAGGAGTTTTTTTATACTGGTTTAACATTTTTTCATGGATTTCGGGAACCGGCTTTTTGATTTTTATTTTTGTTGTTATCGCCATTTTATTCGTAATTGCTTTCAGAATTTTGGGCAACCCGTTTAAACAAGGGGAAAGGCATGAAGACAAATAATATTTTTTCCCTGTTATTTTTACTGGCGGCATTTTTATTTGCCGGCAGTTCAGACTGTATGGCCAGAGAGGCCTGCCCAAACGGCAGCTATGAATATACAGACGCGGAAAGCGGGGAACTTAAATGTCAGGAAAAACAGGTCGGCGAAGAAGGCAAAGACCGGGGCTGTACGGACTTGAACAACCGGTTGAGCGAAACAAAAAAATGTATTTTCTGCCCGTTATTTAAAGTGTTGTATGATGCCGCCCACACCATGGCACAGACGGCAACGGACAAAACGGCTATTCCTATCCGAAATGTTCTGGTTGTGGGGTTTGCCGTTTATATTGCTTTTTCCGCCCTCGGATATGTGAGTTCATTTACCAAACAAGACGCGCCCAAATATCTGACCGGGCTTTTGACCATGGCTTTTAAAGTTCTGATTGCCTTTTTGCTGCTTTCCAACGTTAGCGAACTTTATACCCTATTTATAAATCCTTTATTGATGGCCGGACTTGATTTTGGCGGGAATCTGCTGTTTGCCAACGGCGCCGCAAGTCTGGCAGCTTGCAAAGCCCAAGCTTCCGGCTCTCTGGAAGGGATTTTGCCGGCCGGGCTTTATCAGGGGCTGGAATGCTACATTAAAGCCATTCAAGAGGAGATTGCTTTTGCACAGGCGGCCGGCGGCGCTATCTGGTGTTTTGGAATGAAAGAATTGTCCAGCCTGAATATGGGTTCCGGTTTCGGCTTGCTCGGACAAGGCGCCGTTGTTTATTTGTGTTCTTTGCTGCTCTCTCTTGCTTTTGCTTTCTACCTGATTGATACGGTTGTCCAGCTCGGTATTTTCGGCGCCCTTCTTTGTTTTTTGATTGCCTGCTGGCCATTTAAAATAACGGCAGGATATTCCAAAGCCGGACTTCAGCTTTTGATGAACGCTTTCTTTGTCTTTATCTTTATGGGAGTCGTGGTCAGCATCAACGTCGCTTTGATTACTGAATCGCTGGCAACCGGCGGGCTTGACGGTTTGGAAGAAGCCCTCAACCAAGACAATATTGATGTTGTCAAAGAAATATTGGACTGGAGTTTCGGTGGGTTTCTGATTTTGCTTTGCTGTACAATTTTCGGGTTTAAATTCTGCGCTCAGGCGTCCGTTCTGGCCGGACAATTCGCCGGCGGCGGCGGTGCGGAAATCGGCCGCAATATCGGCGGTATGCTTGCCAGCCCGGTTGTCAGAGGCGGCAAGAAAATCGGCAAAGCGGCGATGGCGCCGGTAACCGCAGCGGCTTCGCGCCAGGCATCAAAAGCTTATGATGGCCTCAAATATGCTGTTTCACATCCGATTCAAACCGGACGAAACGCTTTTCAGGGAATTAAAAGCCGGGCGAAAAATGCGGCGGCTTTTGCCAAAATGAACCCGACCCAACAAGCTTTAGGAATGGACAAATGGGGGAATCCGACTCCTCCTGCTCCGCAAAATTCCGGCGCAAACGGAGACTCCGAACAAAATCCGGCTACGACCAACCAAAATCAACAAGCCGGGAGGACGCCGCCGCCTGCTAATGCTAATCAGACGCAAAACCAACAGGGAGGAGAAGGCACTCCAGAAAAAAATACCAATGCTCAAAATGGTTCCCGTCAACCTTCTGCCGGTGAAAGCAGAAGTAATGAAGAGATTTTGCTCGAAGCCCGCCAGATGAGGCAGAAGGCTCTGGAGGCTTATGAAAAAGCAAAAGAAGAAAAAGCCCAGGCCGCCGCCTTCTATAATGAGATTGCCGAAAAGACTGCTCAGGCACAACAGGAAGTCAATCTGGCTCAGGCAGCGCTTGAACAGGCTAAAGGGACTCCGCAGGAAGCCGCGGCGCAGACAGCCTTAGAGCAGGCACAACGCAAGTTTGAAGGTTTGCAGAGTCAAAAAACTGATGCCGAAGCGAACGTAATGCTCTCACAGCAAAAAATGAACCGCCAGGCTGTTTCTTATCATGTAAATTCACAAAAAGCCGCAGCTTATGCTGCCGGGAACGGCCATACTTTTGATGAGTCAAAAGCCACAGCGGAAGCCTCTGCCAACAATTTGGGGCAGATTACCGAAGAAATGGATAAAGTGCTCAATGCTCAGCCGCGGCCGGACAATGCCGGAACGAATCCTGAAAATATCGGCGGGGCGGGACAAGGCGGCGATGTTTCGTTAGACAGCGTTGCTCCGGGCAGCGGCGGAGATTCTTCCGAATCCGCTCAAGAGGCTCAAGTTGTTCAAAAGCCTGAAGAAGAAAACCAACGCCGCAATGAAGAAATCCAACAGGCTATGGAAGAGCAAAAGCGCCTTTATGAAGAAACTAAAGCAGCTGATGAAGCGGTTTCTCAAAAAATCGCCAAAGCAGAAGCCGAGATGAAAAAAATCCAGGATGAAATCAGCCATATAAACGGCGCTTCTCCGCAAACCGGCGGCGGAGACATTTCCAAGCGTCTGACCGCCCTGAAAAACGAGCAAGAACGTTTGAGGGGAGAAATCTATTCGGCACAGGCAGAACGTTCGCAGTTACGCGACAAGCTGAATCAGGTTGACCGGAAAATCAAAAGCCAAGAAGAAGAACTCCGGTCGGCTCGCAGCGGCAGAAAACCGGCGGATAAAACACAAACAAAGAAAGGTTAAGCAGTGATGCGCATTCTGCGGAACATAAGGAGATTCTCAGGAATACTGACAGTTTTACTGCCAGTCGTCCTGTTTTTGTCCTCTTGTTCCAAAGACGGCATTATCGAACAGATGGACGATCCGGAAGCCGAAGCCGAACAAATGCAGGGCTGCTGGCAAGAGGGCATTATTGAAGATCTCTATCTTGTGATGGGGCAGACCGCAATGGGACTGTATAAGGAAATTACCAAAGGGGCGATGGCCGCCGTTATGGTTGGTTTTGCCATTTGGTTTGCTTTACGTTTGCTGAAATTTACCGGTTCCGTCGCTGAAGAAAATGCCGGACAGCTCTGGAACGATATTTTGCGCAAAATGTTTGTTTGTTTTTTCTGCGGGCTGATTGCGTCTTCCACCGACAATTTACTTTATCTGATAAATACTTTTATCTTTCCGATATATAACGCCTTTTTGGAGCTTGGTTCCAGAATATTGTCCGAGGTTGCGAAAAACGATACCATTTCCAGCGTTAACGTTCTGGGCTGGAAACTGGTTATCAAGAAAAATGTTATGTGTCTGGCCGAAGGCAGCAAAGAGGCAACGCTTTCGGGCTTTCCAACCTCAACGCTGACGATGATGCAGTGTATGATTTGTTCTATCAATGAACGGCTGACGCTGGGTTACAATGTTGCGTTCCGGGTTTTTCAGGCACCGGGTTTTATGCCGACGGTTAATGCCCTGATTCTTATGATTTGCTTTACAATCGTGAAAGTTTCCTTTGTCTTTTATCTGATTGACAATATCTTCAAATTTGCCGTTATCGTGATTATGCTGCCGATTTTGGTTATGGTTTATCCGTTTAAAGACGGATGGGCAAAATATGGTTTTAAGACCATTCTGACCTCTTCCGCCTTTATGATGGCGATTGCAGTTATGATAGCTATGGCTTTGATGGCCATTATTCAGATTATTGACCAGAATCCAGCTATTTTTGATCCGGAAGACAAGGAAGTTCAGCTTAACGAATTTACAGCCGTTATGCTGGCTTTGCTGCTGATTGCCTTTCTGGTTACCGGCACGATTAAAGTTGCGCGCGAAATTACCACCGGGTTTATCGGCGGCTCAGTCGACACCGAATTTCAGAAAAAACTGCTGGGCATTGCCCTGCTGGTGGCGCATGCCGTTACCGGCGGCCTGACAAAAGCTCTTACCAAGGTCGGATTTGTTATGCGGGCTCAAGACAAGCTGAACAATTCAGCTTTCGGCAAAGCCATGGAAAAACGCAGGGAAATTATCGATACTGTTAACCGGCTGGCCGGGAGGAGGAACTGATGACGCTCTGTTCTTCAAGGCTTTATAAACAACTCTTTATCCGCCTGTTTATCACTGCCGTGGTACTGGTTGCATTTGTTTTTCTGGATTGCGCGTTTTTTAACGGAGCGCGCGCCGATACTTGGATCGGAGAGGTTGGAAACAGCGCCATCCGCTGGTTTAAAGACAAAGTTTATGCCGCCTTCTTTAAGCCGAACGTCAACTGTCCCCAACAAGATACTTTGGCGGAACGCTACAGTATGTGTTTTGCCTGTATGACGATGAAAGTGCTTTTGGAAGGTTTTATGACTGCCTGCGCAGCCAGCTATTATATTGTTCAAGAGGCCGCCATCAAGCTTTTGGTTATCGGTACGTTTTTGTGGGTTCCGTTTACGGTCATCAAACACGTTTCTTCCCTGACCGATCCGGAGGCTCCTTCCATTGTCAACGATTTGGGAAAATTTACCTTTAAGATTATTGTCGCTTATATGTTTATCACCGTCGGCGTTACGACTCTGATTGATTTGGTTATCAACCCGCTGCTGGCCACCGGCGCCGATTTTGCCAATACGTTTTTGTCCGCCGGGCTGCCGTCGCCGACCGAAGACGAGACGTCTTACACTTATAACGGACCGCGCGACTGGATATCTCCGGAAGTGTTGAACAAAATTATGGTCTTTACCGAGGGCATCAGCCGCCGGGTTGCCATTAACCTGGTTCTCGGCAATGGCTTGACCTGTTTTTCCTGGAATGCCGGCTTTAAAATCGTCTGGCTGGAAGTTCCCAATATCTGGCTATGGATTTGCGGCGCCGTCATTTGGTTTATCGGCCTGCTGCTGATGTTGTTTGTCAGTTATTATCTTTTGGATATTTGCTTCAAAATCGGATTTTCCATTCTGGCATTGCCGATTGTCATTGCCTTATGGCCTTTTAATATTACCCAAAACAAGATAAACGTTTGTTTTTATATTATTCTGAACGCAGCGGCGACTTATGCTTTTCTGGCTCTTATCGTTGTTTTCGGCATGGTGATGATTGATCAGGGAATCGGCGGCGTCGACAATCTCTTTAAGGCTTTTGAAGACGACAATATTAATTATATCACCAATAAATTCTCCTTAATCAACGGGCCGTTTATCATCTTCTGCATCTGCTTTATTTATGCGGTTAAAATGATTGGCGGAAATGCAAAATATACAAGCAAATTCTTCCCCGACAAGGTCTTTAAAGGCGTTAGCCCGATGCACGAGGCCGGCGCAAAACTGGCAAACACCATTAAGGCAAATGCAATGAAACCCGTCAAGCTGGCCGGCGATATCGCCGCACACCAAACCGGAAGGCTAGCAGGAGGTGTTGTTAAAGGTGCGAAAAACGTTATCGTCGGCAATAAATACAAGCAAGGGCAAAACCTTGTCGGCAACACGGCTCAGGGAGCCGGAAGCGCAATCAGCGCAACGGGAAGCGCGGCCAGCGCCGCCGGAAGCGGTATGCAGGCAGCAGGAAGCGGCATGCAGGCGGCAGGAAGCGGTATGCAGGCAGCTGGCGCCGGAATGAAAGCCGCAGGCGGCGGTATGAAAGCCGCAGGCGCCGCAATGCAAGCCATTCCGGTTGTCGGAAACGTGGCCGGCGCCGTTGTCGGTGCTGCAGGCACTGCCGTCTCAGCAGCCGGTACGGCCGTATCTACCGCCGGACAAGCCGTCAAAGCCGCCGGACAAGCCGTTAAACAAACAGGACAAGCCGTTAAACAGACGGGCCAATCAATTAAACAGACCGGACAGACAATTAAAAAAGCCGGACAACACGTCAAAAAAATGGCTGCGGCAGGCGGAAACAGCAGCAAAGAAGATAAAAAACGCGAAGAAGAACAAGAAAAGAAAAAAGAACTGGAAAAAGAAACTAAAAAGGAAGTCGAACAGAAGTAGCGCACGGGGCAAAATGATGAACTTTTGGAAAAAAACAATACGGCAGCCAATGCCGGCCATTATCCAAACTGCAATGACTTTTTGCAGTATGTTTGCGTTTGCCCTGCTTTTTAGCCGGCCTGTTATTGCAGAAACTTCATGCCGAGCCGGAACAGAAGCCGATAAGGTTGACGTCAGCGGGATAGAATCGAGAGATCCGGGAGAAACGGTGGGAGAATGCACAGAACCTTCGCAATGCGACAGCGAAGACTGTATAGACGCGGCGCCGGCAGACGGAATCGACAGGGTTTCCTCCACGGTCGGACACCGGGGACAAAATTCTTCCGGCGGCGTAAATGTTGGTTCAACAGACCATAAAGGCACCGACTATGCCGCTGCCGAAGGTTCTGCCGTTTATGCCGCTGCCGACGGCGTTGTCAGAATCGTCCGCTATAACTGTAATGTGAACTCAAGCGGAACCGTTATCGGTTACGGAAACTATGTTGCCATTGAACATGACAACGGCGTGTGGACGGTCTACGCCCATCTTTCCGGCGCAGGCGTAAGCGTCGGGCAGCGGGTATCCAAAGGACAAGTTATCGGATTGGTCGGAAACACCGGCGGTTCAACCGGTTCGCACCTTCATGTGGAATACCGGCAGGGCGCTTTTAAAGGCGAGGTTATCGACCCATTGGCCGATAATGCAACAAGTTACGGCCTTTGTACCGCTCCGGAAGAATATACCAACAAAGGAACGTCAAACAACAATGCCCAAATTACGCCGGGCGGAGAAGGTTCCGGACAAGGCGGAAGCGGGTCTTCCGCCGGCGGCGCCGATGCCAACGAACATTCGGACAAAGACTGCAACCCGGCCATTTTTAAACAAACCTATGAAAAATGTCTGTTCTGCAACTTGTTTAAGGTCGCATTCAATACCTGCTCGACTATTGCCAAAAAGTCTTTTGAAACTTTTGCCGATCCGGTAGCGACTCTGGTAGCCGTCGCTTTTGCCCTCTGGGTGGCCTTTTTCCTGCTTACCTATTTGTCTTCGCTGAAAACGGAAGAGCCGAAACGCTTTCTTAAAGAACTGCTGCAGCAGGCTTTTATTGTTTTGTTTGTTTATCTGTTCCTGAAGTCTGACTCCTCCTCTTTTATGAGCATTGCTTTGGAACCGATTTTCAACACCGGATTCAAGCTCGCCCAATTGGCCGTGGGCGGCGGCAGCTGCGGAGGCACCGACTTCGGCATCATAACCGACGGCGGTCTGCCGGCCTCTATGGGAAACAGCATTGTCTGCACCATTAAAACCATTCAGGACAAGCTGACCAAACTGCTGGCAATGGGAACATCGTCAATGTGCGTTGCCTTTTATGTCAAAGCTTATTTTAACGTCTTTCCCCATCTGGGATATCTGATTGCAGGCCTCGGTATGTGGGTCGGCGCTTTGGTCTTGTTATTTATCTTTCCGTTTTTGATGCTGGATTCAGTTCTGCATATGGCGGTTGCCTGTGCTTTATTGCCGGCGGCCATCGGCGCATATGCTTTCGGCCCCACAAGGCAGTATGTTAACAAAATATGGGAAACGTTCCTGCACGCCATGTTCCAGTTTGTCTTTTTAACCATTGTAATTTTGATTATATGCAATGCTTTGGAAGATATTATGACCGGCGCCGTTACCGATGAAGAGATTGAACGGGGTTTCTGGATGACGGCTCTTAACCGGATGAAATGGGTCGGCATTCCTTTCCTGAAAACAATTTTTGTTCTGCTGCTGGCCTGGGCCGTTTTGGGACAAATCGCCTCTTTTGCACGGTCTTTCGCTTCCAGCATCTCACAAGGCGCGGAAGGGCGAAAAATCGGCGGCATGGCGGCTTCTGCGGCCAAAGGAGTGTTTAACAGGACGGCAAAACCGGCGCTGAAAAGAGTCGGACGTGATATCGGGAATGCGGCAAAAGGTGCCGGAGGCGCGGCGAAATCCTTTGTTGTTCAACGTTATCAGAATTACAAAACCCAAAAATATATGGATGCCGATTACAGGGCTAAAAAAGGCATTGTCGAAGGAAAAGACGAAAACGGCAATACGACTTATACCAAAAACTCCAGATCGTGGTTTCTCCGGCGCAAAAAGCAAACGACTCTGACGGTAGACGGAGAGCATACAACCTGGACGAAAGAAAAACGACTGTCGCCGTCAACCGTCGCAAGAACGCAGATTTCCGGAGACATCAGAAAAGAAAGCGTTATTAAAAATGGCGAGGTCATCAGAGAAAAAGTAGAATTTGAAGGCAAAAAGAATCAGAACCTGCTCTCTTATGACAAAATTGATACGACGGCTGTGGAAGAACTCCGCCGCAATAACGCCGCAAATATCGACGAGGTCAACAAAGCCATTTTGTACCAGGTAATGGAAACCCGTATGCCCGGCGTTATCAACAACCATTTTGAACTGCACCATCGTATGGAAGACAACGGACAAATTCAGGTTTCCCAAGATGAAAACGGCAATGAGGTTATGTCTATAACCAAAACGGAGAAAAACGGGACAAAACATATTTATTCAATGGTTACCGCCGCAGACGGCACCGTTACGACAACTTATAAAAAAATCAGATCCGACGGCAAAGCCGAAATTTTACGCAGCAACGGCCTGATAAACAAGAAAACAACCCTGACTTATGACAAAGACGGAAATATCAAGCAAGGAAGCGTCAAAAATTCTTACGCCGCCGCAAGACATCTGACCTATAACCGTTCTTCCCTGCCGATTGACGCATTTGGACATCTTGCCTCGTATATGCCCAAAAAAGAACAACTCGGCCTGAGCGAGGAAGAGTGGCAGGAATTCTGCAAACAGATGCTGAATGAGCGGAAAAACAACGTACTCGGCGAGTTTGGAGACTAATTAAAGCGTTTTGACAATTGTACACAATTTTGTTTTTTTTGTACTATTTTCTTGATTAATTTTAGTTTATTGAATATGTTGAATGTAGCAGATTTAATCGTTACGCAACAAGAGGTAAACTTAAATGGAAGAAATTATTTTCCCAAACCAGATCAGAATGTACCGCAGACTCCGCGGCCGTTCAATGCAAGAACTTGCCGATCATCTGTCCGTCAGCCTTTCCGCAATTTCTAAAATTGAAAAAGGATACCGGAGAGTTGATCAGGAACAGCTGGTCAGAGTAGCCGAATTTTTGGACTGCCCGCTGCAGGATTTGTTCGTTAACGAACAGAATTCCCAGCAGGAAGTTGTTCAGGCCTGGAGACGCGAACAAGAAAGAAGAAACAAAATTAACGAAAAAACCGGTCTGAAGACTCTTGGCGCCGGATTGAGACAGATCCGCAACGATAAAAACCTTACCCTGATTGAAGTGGCCGAAAGCGCAGACATGACGCTTTCTGTCTATCACCGAATTGAGATGGGGCAACGGGAAGTTTCAGACAAAGAATTTAAAAACATTGCAAAGGCGTTGAGCGTTTCTCCCGATGAACTCAGAGAAAGCATCAAGTCTTTGGAAGACCGCGGCATGCTGGAGGAAATCATTCAGCGCAACGATGCAAAATATAAGCTTTTGTCTACGCCGCGCGGCGCGATTTCGGCTTTCAGCGCCTCTAATGTTTCTGAAACGACAAAAATGCCGGTTTACGGCGTTGCCGGAAAGAACGGAGATATTATTGTCGATCCCGAGCAGGAGATTAAAAAAGTCTTTCGTCCGGCTCAACTGGCCAACAAAAAAGACGCTTACGCCATCAACCTTTGCACCAGACGGCTGGGCAGCCTGCTGCCGACACGTTCGATTTTGTTTGTTGATCCGCAAGATGTTGTCAGCGTCGGCGATATTGCTTTATATTATGCCGAGGAAGGTTCTATGGACGCTCAGGTTTTGAGCATTCGTGAGGATGAGAACGGAACACTTTACGGACTGCGTTATAATCCGGATGAACGCATTGAAATCGGAAACGATGATCTTTGCCGGGTTCACAAGGTTGTAGCCATTAACCTTTGAGTTTATGAAAATCAACCTGCCCCGCTTTGAAAAAAAGCGGGGTTTTTCTTATTTTCCCTTGTTTTATTAACCTGAAATTTACGAGATATACGGTAAAATAAATCCGGTATGGGAAAATATTTTACAGGGCAGAAAATTTGGCAGAAGAATACAGACCCAATTTGAACCGACTCAAAAACAAGTCCGGAGACGGAGAGGATCCGATTCTGGTTGCCCAGCGTTTTTTAAATATTTTCCGGCAATTACATATTTTTGATGAAAAAAGGCATGCCGAGTTTAAGGCGCAAATTCTTGCCTTACCGCCGGAAATCCGTAATGCCTTTAATGTTCTGCCTGGCGGACAGGCTTTGCAGGAATATGCCGATGAAGTTGTGAGAGAAGCCGGCGGACAGACTTTTGCCAATGTCGGCACAGCGCCCGCGCAAGGAAATATATTATCGGCAGCCATGGCAGAAGCAGCGCCTTCTCAATCACAATTCCAGCCATCAGCAGCTCAAACCGTTCCGCCAACAGCACCTCAGGCGATGCCGCAGATTATTCAGGCGGCGCCGGGAAGAATCGTCGCTGATGAAACTTTTGCTCAAACCCTGGCACAGGCTTTTGCCAAAGCCCTGCAATTTTCCGACAACAATAAAAAAGAAGATATTAAAGAACTGATTGCGGCCATCAGGGAATCGAAAAACACAGCGGCCGCTCCTGCCGCTCCAATGCAGCCTCAGACAACGGCGGCGCCTTCCCAGCCGTCTGCCGGGAGCGGAGCGACAGAGTCCCGCCTTGTTGCCGATGAAGAATTTGCCCAGACGCTGGCGCGCTCTTTTGCCAAAGCCCTGCAATTTTCTGATGCCGGCAAAAAAGAAGACATTAAAGAACTGATTGCCGCCATAAGGGAATCAAAAAATGCAGTGGCCGTTTCTGCCTCGCCGGAAACTCCCATACAGGAAAAGCATTTTGTTCAGTTAACGGCAGATGAAAATTTTGCCCAAATGCTGGCACAATCTTTTACACAGGCGTTAGAAAACGCAAACGCAGGACAGAAAGGCGATATGAAAGAACTGATTGAAGCGATTAAAGGAATTCGCCTAAACGCTCCGCAGCCTATTCTTCAGCCTTCTGCCGTACCGGGTCAGGAAACAACTGCCACTTCTGCACCGCAGCTTAATATTGATAATAATTTTGCCCAGATTTTGGCTCAATCTTTTGCTTCTGCGCTTGAAATGTCAAATGCCGGGTGCAAGAGCGAAATGCAGGAACTGATTGCTGCCATCAGAGAATCCGCCATTGGCCGGCAGCCGGTTCAGGGCGGAGAAATTTCTGCTGCTCCTTCTGCCGCAGCAACTCCTTTGCAGGGGTCGATGACCGTTATTGCCGACGAAAGTTTTGCCCATACAATTTCCCAAAGTTTTTCCAATGCTCTTGAGACTTTCGGACAAAACCAGTCGGCAGGCTTTAAAGAACTGGCAGAGGCTTTTCGGGAAAGCCGAAATGAAATACGGCCGGCAGTCGGAGATGATTTTTCAGCGGGAGGGAATCCGCCGTCAACGGTTAAAGTTATTGCTGATGAAGGCTTTGCACTGACAATTGCCAAAAGTTTTTCATCGGCTATGATTTTTTCTGACCAAAAACGTATGGCCGAAATGGAAAAACTGGTGCAAAGTATTCGGGCAAGCCAGCCGGCTCCCGCTACTTATGGCGCCGGAGAAGCCCCTGTTTTTTCCAATACCGCGCCGTTTTTTAACAATGATAATCTGGTAAAGGAAATTACCGCCGCTTTGAGTTCGGCTATCAGTTCGTCAAAAACGGAAACCGCCGAGCTGACAAAAGCAATCAGGGATACGCAAGGCGAACTGGCCAAAATCCTGCTGCAAAATAATACGCAGAACAATGCCGCAGCGGCAAACAACAATGCCAACAACATCCATATCAACAACACCCCGATTATCTTGCCGATAGATGAAATCGTCGGTAAAGTTACAGAAGCCCAGACCGGCTTTTTGAAAGAATTATCCGCTAATCAAACCGCTGAACTGTCATCGGTCATTTCAGCGGCGCTGAAAGAAAGCCAGGAGCTTTCCAGCCGGACGATTGTTGATGCCATCAAGGCCTTTCAGGAAGAAAACTTAAAACTCATCCGGTCTATGCCTGTTCAGGTTCGGGAGGTTCGAATCCAAGAGACGCCGCAGACTTCTACAGCAACATTTGTTTCCAGCCCGGCAGAATCGGCTGAGGAACAGGAAGAAGAATTGCAGAATCAGCCTGAACAGTTTGCGGCCGCCGCCGAAGATAAACCGACAGAAACAATTGCGGAAACGACGTCTGTCGAGATTTTGGATGAAACGAAAAAGAAAAAAAAGAAAAAAAAGAACAAGAAGAAGAAAAAGGCAACACAAGAAGAAGATGCCTTTCCGGCGCCCGCTCCTCTTCCGCAGTTTTCACAAGAAAAGCCGGCAGAAAAAAGCAGCACACCGGAAAGCAGCGCTTATCTGGATATTTCGCTGTTCGGCGATACAGAAGACGAGGACATCAACTCCCTGCTGCCTGACACAGCTGACGAAGCCGATACTGCCGACTTTGCCGCTCCGGAAGTTGAAAACGCGGATATTTTTTCCGAACCTGCCGAAAAAGAAGATACTGAAGATGTTTTCAATATTGAACAGGAAAGCGAAAATTTTGATTTTGCCCCTGAAACGGAGGAAGATTTTATAACGGAAGACATTTCCGACAACAACGTTTCTCTTCTGCCGGAAGAAGAAACGCCTGTTCAGGAAAACAGCCCTGCCGACGAACCGGAAGCCCCGGTCGATGATGTATTGTTGTCAGAAACTGGCACGGAAACCTCTTCTGAAGAAGGTTTGGGCGAACAAGAAAATGCCCAAAGCAAAAAAATCTCCCGCAACAGTCTGTTTGACGACATTAACCGTTCAATCAAAAACAGCAGCAAAACAGATTTTGACCGTTATATAAAATCAGAATTCGAATCCGCAACAATTGAGGAAGACGAAGTTTCGAGCGCAGACTGGGGTTTTACTTCGGCACCGGAACCGGAACAGGACAAACCTGTTTCAGAATACAAAGGCTGGACTCTTGAAAGCGAAAAAAACGACGGTCTGGAAAATCAGGACTGGACTTGGGAATACGAGGAAGAACCCGTCAACACCGCTGCCGTTCCGGAAGGCGTGGAAGGCCAAGATTGGGAGTGGGAATATGAGGAAGAACCGGCGGAAGGCGTGGAAGGACAGGACTGGGAGTGGGAATATGAGGAAGTTCCCGCCAATGCTGCCGACACAACGCAAACAGACGCCGCCGGCCAGGACTGGGAATGGGTTTATGAAGAAAATTATGCCGCTTTCAATGTATATGGGCAGGATACAGATCTTTCTTCTCCCGTTCAACTGACTTCAGGCATCCTGATTGAAGACGGAAAAAACAACTCTCGCCGAAATACGCAAAAGCGCCTTGCTCTTAATCCGGCGGATAAGCTTTCTCTGCCGGACGAAATTATGATTGCCGAGCTGCAAAACACCAACGACCAGCCGCATCCTTATCCCGGAAGTACGGATATCTGAGCGTAAGCCAAAAAAGTGATTTACAAAGAGACGCAGCTCATTTAAATTAAAAGTATGGATTTTTAGGAGTATGCCATGGAAGAAAACAACACTGAAACGCCGGCACCGGTATCACAAGACACAATGTGGTATCTGAACAATTATATCCTGCTCCGCGATTATCTTGACCGGACAATTGCGCGGATTGCGGCAAGGTGCGTGCGTTCCGGAAATATTGCCATGGAAGAATATCCTTTTTACGGATATATTCTTGATGTGCTGGAAGAAATCTGCGATACCGGCGATTTTGTTCTGACGCATCCGGAACTCTATCCTTATGTCGAGAAAAAAATCAAAGGCGGACTGGCCGGCCTGAAAAAAGACCTGCAGGAATACAAGCTTGAACTCAAAAGTAATGCTACGCCTGAAATGATTAAAGATGACAAAGGCGAGCTTGAAAAAATGAAAAAAGCTCTCGGCATTACTGAAGATGACAAGGCTTTTGACCCGACGGCAGGCGCCGGAATGAGCATGAATGACGTTGTCGATAAACTTTTGAAGGAAAGCACCGGCAGCGGGTTGAGCCAGGAAGACGAGCTTCCGATACCGGAGATAAAATCTTTTGACGAGCATGAAAAAGAAGTGGCAAAAGCCCAGCAACAGGAAAGAGTCCAGGCTCAGATTAATGCAGCAAAGGCTACACAGCCCAAACCACAAGGGCAATCTTAAGGACGGAAAATGGTTAAGTATCTGAATATTTGTTTAATTTTTGGCGCAATAGTTCTTTTTTCGGGATGCGACATAACGCGTTACAATACCGTCGTGCTTAAAGACAATAAAATCGCCGCCGAAATTATGCCGCCGCAAAAAGAGATTATCCGGACGACAAAAGGAGCCAACGCCCTCGATTTGGAGGCGCCGCTCAGATGTTATGTCAACTGGCAGACCCAGCAGATGATTACGACCATTCCATATAATATTAAAGCCTTTAATATGGTGCAAAACGGCAAAAATGATATGATGCCGCGTTATGAAGTTACCGGCTTTTCTTTTGAAACAATGCCGGCGGAAAAAGCACTTTACAAACTGGTAAAAGAAGCCGGAATCCGGTTGGTGGCCCGAGACGCGCCTTATGCCAGCATTTCGGCAGAGAATCTGCGCGGCGAACTTTCCGAAGTTGTTGCCATGATTGCCGATGCGGCGGAAATTTATTATTTCTACGATGATGCGACCAAAACGCTGCGAATCCAACGCAAAGCAAATTTCAGCCTGTATGTTCCGAAATCGCGGCCGATACTTCTCGGCTTTCTTGACGTTTTGCGCGGTGCCGGAATCACCGATATTACAACCGACTGGGATGACTATTCAATCTCTTTTGACGCTGATGCCGAGCTGAAAGAAAAAATCAGCAAACTGGTTTCTTATTTTGAAGAGAATCCGACGCTTATCACTTATGATGTCAGCGTCTTCAGAATTTATCCGGGAAGCCCCGACAAAGAAATCGACTGGCAAAATTTGCTGAACTTTTTTGACTATGGCACAATCAGAACCGCTAAAACCGGCGTTATCGGCCGTGTTATTACGACTTCGGACGACCTTAACATCAGCCGCCTGAGTGCTTATTTAAGCCAGCAGGCCGGGGTTGAACAAATTGCCGAAGGTAAATTTGTGGTGCCAAATTTGTGGATGTCGCGCTTTGACATCGGAAAATGCGGCGATTTTTCAAAAGCGGGGTCAGACCTTTCTTTGATGGCAAAAGCCTCACTGGAACAAGAAAATAAAATTTTCTCCAATATCACATTAGAAACGACCGGAGGAGAAATTACACAATTTAACATTCGGAGCAAGTTTGGCGACAATATTGTTATTTTTGGCCTGCCCAATGAAATTTTCGGACTGAAATCGCCTAAATCAGAAACAATGATTTTTATGGTGCCGAGAATCATCAGAACGACCAAAACAACCAAACATCTGGAAAACAACCTGTTAAGATAAAATAGCCGAGGTTAGTTATGGATGACCAAAATACAAATAATAATGCAGCGGGACAGGATTTTAACCGCCCTCGTTTGAAAAAGGTGAAAAGACCGATAAGAAGGATTGTACCCCAGACTCCGGTTATGCCGGGAGCATCACCGGCATCGGAATTTCAAACCGGGGAATCTGTTTCCGCCACAGAAAAAAATCTGTCTTCGGGCAGCCCCTTTGCCCAAAATACTTCTTCGCTTCCGGGCGGAGAGTTTGAAAACGGCGGGGATGATATTTACGAGGCTTTTAATTCGCAAGAGCTTGTTGAAGAAGATAATCTGCCCAGTCTGGCAAATTATGGCAGACAGGAAGCTTTTGACCCGCAGCATCCGCAGTTTTTGGGAACGGTTCCGCCTAAACGGACTGAAACCGCCGGGTTGGCAGCCGAAGACGGAATTTATATGAATGGCGAACGTGTCTCAAAAGGTATGTTGTTTTTGATTTTTGCGGCGGTTTTTATGGCAGGCTTTATTATTGCCAAGCTTTTTTTTGCCGAGGAAAAAATTGTGCGCGGCGGTCTGCAGGGTGTGGTTGTTAACGCAGAAGTTCCTAAAGGACGGGCGAGATGCGGGACAACGGATAAAAGCCAAGGCTGCGTTTTGTATTTGATGAACCCGCAGCGAAACGAGCTTTTGGCACGCGATTTTTATGATTTGGCATCACAGTTGACCGGACGCCAACGGTTTATTATAGAAACGGGAAATATGCGTTATTCAACGACCCGGATTAAACCCGGACAGTTTGGGCAATTTAATATTCCGCCGCTGCAATGAAAGAAGGGGAACTTGTTTCCCCATTTTTTATATCTCACGGAGGATATTTTTTTCTTATCTTCTCCGTTTTTTATTTTTTGTTTTTATAAATTTATTTTTATTGAAATATGGAGCCTCGGGGCAATGTCCGGGGATGCCTGCGCGGCAAGGCGCGCGGCGGGTTAAAAGCACTGTGCCGCAGGCTATGCTGCGGCGGGATTGTGAAGGAATATAAATCTTTTGCAAGCAGATTTTTTTATTAACGAACCTCGGTAACCGCACGCAGATTTCCGTCGCGGTTGATTTGGACAACACGCAGTTTCTGCCGCATTTCCTCAATAACTTTTTTTCTATCCATTGTCGGATAAGAGTGCAAAATACGGTCTGCAAAAGCAGCATAGGCGGCCTCTGAACTTTCGGCGTGGATAGTGGCAAGACAGTTATCGTGTCCGGATCCCATAAGCTCCCAAATTGCACCTGCATTACCGGTTGAAATCTCTCCGCCGATGATGGCATCCGGCGTAAAGCGCACAACCAAGTCGATTACTTTGGCGTAGGTCAGTTCGTTGGTTTGCGCCGTACGGGAAAGAACCAGATGAACCCGGTTAGGATGCGGCACCATTAATTCACGCGTATCTTCAATCGTCAGAATCCGCTTATGAATGTCCAAAATCTTCAACAGGTTGTTCAAAAAAGTCGTCTTTCCGGTTGAGGTCGCGCCGCTGACCAAAATATGGTCGCCCCGTTTGATGCTTACCAACAGGCGCTCATAAGGGTCTTCCGGGTCTTTAATATCTTTCAGCGGATTGACTTTATGCAGTTTTTCGCCCTGAGCCAAACCATAGTCTTTTAATCCCCAAGCCACGTCTTCGCTGTGAACACGGATTGTCAGGGCAATACCTCCGGTCAGGTCTTCATCGTCGTACATCACGTTTCTGCCGGCAATAGCCGAAAAACGATGTTCGCCGGGAATAGCGGCATAAACAACCGGCGTGCCGCTTACCGGGTCAAACGGAAGTTCATAGGTATTGGCAATAATATAAAGCAAATCCGTCAGATATTCTTTGGTCAGCTTTTCATCTTTATACATTACCCAGGGATAGGCTCTTTTGCCGCGCAAGCGCAGCCAGATTTGTTTGGAGCGGTTGATGGCAACCTCTTCAATATTGTCTTGCGTGTACCAATAAGAAAGCGGTCTTAAAACTGATTCCAGAACCTTAAAACTCATTTTCTTTCTCCTTAAAACAGCTGCGGGACACCGGCTGCCGCCTCATCATTTTTTGCCTGGCTGCTGCTCGTGCTGTTGGCCGGCGGCGTCGCCGCAGCCGGACGAGCGGGCGCCGGAGCAGAAGGACTTCCGGCAGAAGGCGTTCCTACCGTGCCGGTACTGTTCGGGCGAACCGGCGGCTGATAATAGGCCGGCGGCGCATAGACATCTTTCTTGCGGGCAGCTTCGCCTCCGTCATCCATCAGCGGGATTTCTTCTACTTCCGCATTACTCGGACTGCTCTTGTACTGAACATTGCTGGCCGCCGGATAGTTTGCTTTGAAGCGTTCTTCACTTGAGCTGTCTACCTGCAGA
Source organism: uncultured Pseudomonadota bacterium (assembly GCA_949300375.1). Taxonomy (GTDB): domain Bacteria; phylum Pseudomonadota; class Alphaproteobacteria; order RF32; family CAG-239; genus MGBC133411. The sequence continues at coordinate 45,854 of CASGEB010000011.1, read as the reverse complement.
GGAATATCGTCATCAAAACGGCGCGCACTCTCTTCCTGAGCTCTTTCACGAGTTCTCAGCCAGAGGTCAATCTGCGGATAAACAATAATCCGGGTGCCGGCGGGGATGTAAGTCAACGGCTGGATACTGGCCTGATCCGAAAGAATCTGATTGAAAATAGAATCCATCGAATTTAAGAAATTCTGACGCGCATCGTTGGCCGCTTCCTGCTTGGAACTCTCCGTTTCTCCGTTGTTTTCTTCATCCGTGGCAATGAAATATGCCGCGGTAGAGCTCAATATTGTCGTCATCAACGGCAATGTATAACGCTTGAAGAGCTGTTGATCCAAATATCCCAACGCACCGCCGCGTCCCTGAGCATCACCAGTTAAACCGTCAAAGACAAAGATTGAACCATCCGGACGTATCAGACGTTTCCAACCGATTTGGACTTTAGCCGAAGTGGATGTTTTTTCTCCTTCACTGCTGACAACGCTGTCAACACTGCCGATTAGCCTTGAGCCGGCCGGAATAAGAATATTACGCCCTTGTTCGGCATAAACATTGCGTTCGACGATGGCGGTTACCGGCGTCGGACGGCTGGAATCGATAGACCGGGCAATAACGGCCGGAATCGGCTTGTCTGCCAGAATCATCTCTTCCATATTGACACGCCATGACGAGATGACTTGTTCTATTCCCTGTTCTGTCCAATCTTTTTGCATCCCGTCAAAATCTTCTTTGTTATAATTGCTGGAGATTTTGCCGACTGAAATATTCTTGCGCCGCTCGTTCATTGCAACACCCAGCGCATATTGCCGCTGCGGGTCATATCTTTCGCCGGGGCCGAAACCTCCTCCCGGCCCCAGATTGGTTCCCGGGCCGACACCGATGCCATAAGCCGCACCGGGGCCAAATTCGCCTATCGGAACAAAAATCTCGCCGCCTTCCGGCTTTTTAATCTCTTCAATTCCGATCATGGTTCCATTATCGTCAATAACAATTCCATCCGGAAGTTTGCGTCCCAAAACATTGCCCTGTTTATCAACGACACGCCCGTCTTCCATAATATCGCCCAAATATTCGCCGTCCGGCGTTAATGCGATGTTAAAGGACTTGCGGTATCTGCCGTCTTCTGCCGAGCTGGTTTTGCCGTCATCAATTGCTCCGATTTTAATATCGCTGCCGCCGGGGCGCTGCGGTCTGCGTCTGTCTTCCGGCGCTTTTTCGTACCAATTTATCCCGATACCGCCCAGAATATTGCCGCTGGCGTCCGTTATTGTTCCATCTTTATTCAATCTGCCGATAATTTTGCCGTCAATATCTTCTACCGTACCGTCCGGATTGACATAGCCGACAAAATTGCCATTGGCATCATAGGCTTTTTCCTTCTCCGGAACACTGCCGAGAATGCGCCCGTTTTTATCAACGATTTCTCCGTTTGCCTTCATATATCCGATGACATTACCGTCTTTGTCAACCAATTCGCCCTTTTCATTCAGACGACCGATGATGTTGCCGTCTTTGTCAACCAATTCGCCTTTTTCATTCATATAACCAATGACATTGCCGTTTTCATCAACCAATTCGCCTTTTTCATTTAAATAGCCGATGAGGTTGCCGTCTTTGTCATAAATGGCATTTTTCCGGCTGCGATAACCAATGACATTGCCGTTTTCATCAACGACTTCGCCGTTCTCATTCAAATAACCGATAATATTGCCGTTCTTGTCTACAACGACCTGGCGGCTGCTCGGCGTATAAAATTGAAGAGGATTGGCCACAGTCCACAGTTCATTTTTATCATCCTTCAGCTGTCCCAAACGGTCTATTTTGCCTAAATCTTTATGATTCATATCATAAACCGTGCCATCCATCGCCAGTTCGCCGACAACAACATAATCCTTATCACGGAGCAGGTAGCTACGGTTGCCGCGGCCGATGACTTTGCCGTCATTATCGACCAGAAAACCACGGTTAATACGCCCCAGTTTGCGATTGGAAAAGTTCATGACTTCTCCGCTGCCGGTAATATAGCCGATGGCCGAAAAATCGGCATCATACACATAAAAATCATATAAAGCATAACCGGCTCTCTGTCCGTTCCGCCAGACATAGCCGTCATTGGTTACCTGACCGACAACTTCATTGGAGCCGTTTAACACCTCGCCTTTGGAATTGACCCGGCCGAGATAAAGGTTGGCGTTGTCAAAAGCAACCTGATAACGGAAAAGCTCTCCCAGCGGATTGCCGGTTTTGGAATTGACATTGTCATTGCCCTGGACATAGCCGATAAACTGATTGTCTTCGTCAACAACCCGACCGTCCACAATCGTTCGTCCGATAATTTTATCGTTAAAACTCATTACCGTGTAGTACGGAATCAACCGGCCGACAATTTCTCCGCCGTTTTTGACCAGTCTTCCCCGGGAATTGACGCAGCCGATATTTTCATTGTTATAGTTCACAGCCTTGCCGCCGGCCATGGTAACGCCGATGACATTGCCGTTGTTATCAGCAACACCGTTTAAAACAGACAAATGCCCTGTTACTCTCCCGTTTGGTCCGACAACCTGCCCGTTTGCCAAAACACGGCCGATATTGACGCCGCGAAAATTGCGGACTTCGCCCGCCGGCGTTAATACGCCCAGCGTCGTACACCGGCTGTCAACTGCCGTACCATAATTCAGAATATGTCCGGACAGCACATTTACGTTATCTACTACATTGCCGTTTTCTACGACTTTTCCGACGACGGAACCGTCTTTATCTCTAACAATACCATCTTCTCCGGCATATCCGAGAAGTTCGCCTTCTATGGAAACAGCCGGCAAAGACGGATAAGCCGAACCAATCTGAGGCATAAGCTCAGGAGAATTGTCGGAATCTGTTTTGATAACGGAAGTATCCGGCAAAAGTTTGGCGATAATATTAGAATTTGCATCCAAAACAAAATTGTCGGCCGTCAGAAGCCCCAGGCTTTCACCGTTATTATTAACGGCAAAAGACGCTGCGATATTTTTGCCGAGTATCCGGTTGCGCTCATCCAAAACAATACCGGCCTGCGTTATATTTCCCAATTGCGTGCCGCTGGCATTTGTAACGCTGCCGTTCAATCCAAGCCGGGCAACGGCCGCTCCGTTAAAACTATATGCGTTTTCCAGCGGACGGGTCATTCCGATAACCTGTTCGGAATTGTCAAAAACATAGCCGTATGGAGAAACGACAATATCGCGTTCCCCGCTTTTTACGGAAGAATTGACAGACGTCATTCCCATACTCTTATTATCCGAACCGATTATCAGAGCCGGCGACAACACGGCTCCCAGTATTTTTCCGTCCGTATCGTATCCCTGCGTTCCTTTGACATAGCCGATACGGCTGCCGTTCACGTCAATCAGAGACGCGCTGCTTAATGCAATGCCGCGAAGAGAGCCGCGATAATCAAACAAAGCTCCGGGCGTGACAATACTTCCGGCGACACGGCCTTCCTTATCCAAAACAACGCCGCGCGGACCGACACGTCCGATAATTTCCTTACCGGAAGCAATCTGTCCTTCCGGCATCAGGCGGCCGAGATAGCGCCCCTGAAGGTCGGAAGCCGTGGCTGCAAAATCCAGCATATAACCGATGACTATGTTTTTGGTATCGGCAATTGTTCCGTCCGCCCGCAAATGGCCGACGACTTCACCGCCCTTAACGACCTCGCCGTTATAAGAGACAAAGCCGATGTATTTTCCGTAATTATCAAAAGCATATCCGGTTCGGACAATCTGCCCGATAATTTCCTGCTGCTCATTATAAACAAAACCGCCGGCACGAACCCGTCCGATAATCTTGCCTTCAAAATCAGAAACTTCTCCGCCGGGGGTTACGCTGCCGATAAATTCTCCGGACGGAGATACAACCATTTTGGAAGATATCAGCCGGCCGACCAGAATATAGTCATTTACCGATTTGCGATAAGCATCGCCATTGGGCGAGACAAAACCGACCTGTTGCCCGTCTAATGTCGTGAAACTGCCGTCTCCGGTAAAACGGCCAACGGTATTTCCAGTATCAGAATAAATGAGTCCGGGGAACAAAACGGCGCCGATAATATTATACGAATCGTCTACCACCAAACCATTCGGAAGTGTTTTACCTACAATTTTTCCGGAAGACAGCCGAACAGAGCCGTCGGTGCTGACTTTGCCGAGCAGTTTGGTATCATTGCCGACGGCAATCCCCTGAGGGACAACGCCGCCAATTACTTTGCCTTCAAAGTCAACAATCAGACTGTCTGCCGTAACATTTCCGATTAACTGGTTGTTTAATCCGACTACGCTGCCGTTCGGAATGACCTTACCAATCAGGTCGCCGTTAAAGTCAATGGCACTGATTTCTTCCGCAGCGGCCGGCCAAACGGCGCACAGCAGCATACCCGCGACACAAAGTATCTGCCGAAACAGGCGCGAAAGCTGCAAAAATTTATTTTCAGACGTCGTCAACTTTAATTCCTCCGGTTCTTTGCGACTTCCGGCAAAGCATAGCCGGCAACCTTTTTATCCAAATCGATAAAGGAGCCGTTGTTCTTAAGATAACCGATAACTTCCCCTTTGGCATCAACTACTTTGCCTTCCGGGTTCAATCTGCCCTTATATTTACCATCATTTCCTAAAATTGTCGCGCCTATTTTGTAAATTTTACCAAGAATATTATCCGACGAGTCAACAGCCAACCCTCCGGACAAGCTGTGTCCGATTGTCCGGCCGTCTTTGCCGAGGATACTGCCGTCGAATCCGACAGAACCAATAACCTTATCGGCATTGTCTATGACAATATCACCGTCGGCAACCTCGCCTATCAATTTTCCGGCCTGGGAAATTACGCTGCCATCAGATAAAACGCGCCCGATTACAACGTTGTTATTGTCAATAGCATTACCGTTCGGCATTACCGCTCCCAATAACCGGCCGGAAAAATCAACCACTGCGCCCCTTTTAAGCAGGCTAAGATTTTTATCCGTCGCGCCGCCGGGGAGAATGGCTGTCAGCGTATCATTTTTCAGGTCGAGAACATCGCCGACCGAAGTCATTCGGCCACGATATCCGCCCCAGATATCAATCAGGATGTTTTCAGGTATGGCCTCGCCGATTACGGCATTGCTTTTGTTCAAAATCTTGCCGTCACTGCTAACGCGGCCGGCATCTTTTCCTTCAAGGCTGACAACCCGCCCATCAGGCAAAACGTATCCCAGATAAGCTCCGTCATAGCCTATGGCCGCACCGGTGCGGACAACCGAACCGACATATTCGCCTTTATCATTGATAAAAGCCCCTTTCGGATTGATTCTGCCCAACACATCTCCAAAACGATTTAAAACCCGTCCGTCATAGTTTCCGTATCCGATGATTTTACCGTCAAAATCAACAATCTGGCCGATTTTATAAGGAATGCCCATGCTTTGATTGTAAAAACTCAATCCGTCTCCTGAGATTTTTCCCAGGGAGACGCCTTCCTGATTATAAATTTTGCCATCGGCAAAAACCGAACCGAAATAATTTCCGTTCCGGTCAGAGAAAGACGCTTTGGAATCCGCCGTTATGCCGACAATTTCATTGCTGTCATTCATTACCAGGTTGTTGGCCGACATTTTTAACGGCTGCTGCCCATGCACGTTAATCTCGGCTTTCGGATCAACAACATTCAAAAAATTTCCGCTCAAATCAAAAGCATAACGCCGGTCAACAATATGTCCGACATAGCCGCCGTCTTTATTGAAAATGCTGCCGAACATTCCAACACAGCCAACCGGAGTGCCGGCATCGTCGACGACCAAACCGTCCGTTCCGACTTTGCCAAGATATTTTCCGTCATAATTAACGGCTGTTCCCTGCATTAAAACGCTGCCGACAAGATTGCCTTTTTCATCCAGAACCGTGCCGTCGGGGTTGACACAGCCAACATATTGATTATTGGCATTTTTAACAATACCGTCGTTGCCTGCCTCGCCCAAAAGCCGACAGCTGTTGTCAAAAACTTTTCCTGTTTTGGTTACTTCTCCGGCATAGGTGCCGTCTTTATTCAGCACAATGCCGCTCGGCAAAATTTTTAATTCCTGAATTTCATTATTTTTGATGATTTTACCGTCTTTATCCAAAAAGCCAAGCTGCTTGCAACCGTAACCAACAACCAGCCCGCCACGCACCATTTCTGCCACAACGGCTCCACCGGACATATCCCGCACCAGCAAATTGGCTCCGACACGCCCGACCGGCTGTTTGGCCTGATTTTCGATAACACCGGAATTTGTCAGGGTTCCGAGAACTTTTCCCTGAGGCGTTATCGGAATATAGCCTTCAACCAGCAACCGACCGATGACTTTGCCGTCTTTGGTGATTATAACACCGTTATTATCCGTCCGGCCGATAACATTGCCATCTTTGTCGACAACCGTGCCATCCGGCATTACAACTCCGATGGCATTGCCGTTGTCATCCAGCGCAACACGCCCCGGGCGCGTAATGTATCCGATAATCCGCCCATCGGCATCCACAACATCGCCATAACTGTTCAGGCGGCCAATAACTCTTCCTTCCATATCATGCACGGTACCGTCTGCCATAACCCGGCCGATAATCTTGCCGTCTTTGTCATAGACAAACCCGTATTCCGCCTCGCGGCCGATGACGTTGCCTTCGTTGTCAAGAACCGTGCCGTCCGGCATTACTTTGCCGATAACGTTTCCTTCTTTGTCTACCGCTGAGCCGTCATTATTGGCAAAACCAATGACATTGCCGTTTTCATCGACAACGAGCTTGCGGTTTTCGGCCACGCCGACAATATTTCCGTCGTTATCCACAACCATTCCCTGGGCATTCACCCGACCAATGATATTGCCGTCTTTGTCCCGAACATAGCCGTCTTCGTCAATTGTTCCAATAACGTCTCCGTTCGGGCCAATGGCATAACGCGTTACCACATCTGTCTGCGTAATGGCGGAATCTCTTCCACCGGTGCCGGAATCGCAAAAATTGCAGTCTTCCTTGCGGATAGCGCTGCCGATAACGGGAACTTTTGCTGCTTTGGCATTTTCATCGCCTAAGCCGACCTCAACCCAGGTGATGATAAAATTGTTTTGAATATTGCCGGCGACAACCGGAACCCAGCTGATTTGAATATGACAGGTTTCTTCGCCTTTTAAGATTTGTCCGCCGCAGCCGTTGGCAAAGGAGAAACCATCGGCCGGCGGATCTGCCAAATTGACAGAGATAATTTTTATTGACGCGTGGCCATTGGTTCCCAAAGTCAAGACATTGCGGGCATCATTCCCAATGATTACCTGCCCGAGAGGAACAGGATCCGGCGTCGTCGTCAACGGAACCTCGCCTTCAATAATGCTGCCGATTTCAATATTTGTCGAAAGCCCGTCTTTGTGGTCAATATTTATACCGTCATCAGTATTTTCAAAATTCATTGACGTTTCTTCAACTTCACCGCCGCTTAGCAACAAAAGGGAGATTCCGAACAAAAAAATCAGCAGGGAAGTGATACCGACAATCAAAATGATGCGGTTGGTCTTTCTGACATATACTTCCGAATTTGTTAACTGTTCGTCGCTCATTGGGTCCTGACTACACTGCAAAATACACCACTGCGTCCGAGTTTGCCGCAAACGGCATCCCCTTCTTCAAGAGAATATACCGGGCCGACGCGCAAGTGGAAAAGTTCTTTACCCTGTCCGTCCGCCGGCGCATCGACTGAGAAAAACGGGTCGTAAATACTGAGGCTGTCGGAATATTTTTTAGAAAGGTTATTCCACAAAGTTTCAAGTTTTGAAACATCGGAATCCGTTCCGAGTTCGATTGAAATATTGTTCGAGCCATCGGCCAACGTATCGCCGTAAGCAAATTTTTCCAGATATTTATACCCTTTGCCGTAACGATTGTTGTTGGTTATACGCTGCATTTTGGAATAGTCAACATTTTCCATTCCTTTCGGCATTTTACCCGCGGTTTCATAACCGGTTCCGGCAGAATTTCCGGAATTGTTATATTGCGGGGCAATAATTTCGCTGCTGCCGACCTGAATGTCATATTGCGCCGGGGCGCCGCGGCTGGCTTCTTCCAAGCTCATTCCGCCGCCGTTTCCCGCTCCGGCTCCGCCAACGCGGACGGAGGCATTTGGAATGGCATAAGGATTATTGGTTCCGGGCGCCTGGCTTTTCGGCATTCCGGACTCCGGAAGCGGGGCAGGAACATCCCATTGCGGAGGCAAACCTTCTCCGCCCGGAGCGTTTTCCAGACCAACCTCATCCCCGCGGCGCAGTTTTAAGCAGATAATGCGTTTGCCGTTGCGCAGAACGATATCGCCTATTCCTTCAACAATTATCAAACGGTTGTCCGGGCCGGCGGCACGAAATCCGACCGGAACCTCCAAACGCTCTACAATTAATGTCGCTATCGGGCGCTGATTCATATTCAGAGCGCGTTTGCCAAAATCTATATAGGTAAAAATGTCATCACGCCATACCCGCTCCGGCGCAATAACAACATCGTCCGGATTGGGAACATAAACCTCAATATCAAACTTAAATTTTGACGGATCAACCGGGATTTCCCGCAGCCAGTTATCATCCTGGAAGCGGCGGAGCTGCGTTGCATCAGCCGATTTTGCTCCGGACGGCACACCGGCGCTTCCTCCGTTAAAATTTCGCCCGTATCCTCCCGAGGCGCCTCCCAATCCCATTTTTTTGCCGTCGGCGCCGCGGCCGGCAATAACCTCAATATCAATAATCGAGTTGGTCAGGCGTTCGGTATTAACGGCCTCGCTCTTGACATAAAAAACATAGCGGTTCCCGGAACGGCCGAAGATAATCACGTTGGTATCAACCCCGACATTTGCCCCCTGGCGCGGGTAAAGCAAAACAGTATTCGGCCCGGATATCTGCCCGTCAAAAGTCGCGTTATCTCCGATAAAGACATCTTCAACAAGTTCCCATTCAGGAAAATTCAGCAGCGTCATCATTCCCTCACGCAAACGAACCGGCAAAACCAGATCCGGCGTCCAATAGTATTTTGAATAAGCCGGGCGGGACTGGCCTTCTCCCAGGTTCTGCATCGGATCCAACCAGGCGCTTTGCGTCATTCCCAAAGAATTGAAACCGGCATATCCCAAATTCATCGGCTGATAATTGCCGTTGACTTCATCCGCGCTGTTATTGACCTGCTCAACCGTTTGAGCCATAAGGAACGGAGCCCCCGCCACAACGGCCATCAGGGAAAGAAGACTGAATTTTACGACTTTGCGAAACATTATAAACTGAACTCCTAATCCTTATTTACTTTATTGTGGGTCAACGCATAGCGGTCAACCGTAAAGCCGACCGGATTGTTTAACCTTTCGGAATATTTGACGGTTTTCTGCCGGTAAAGCACGCGCAGCGTCGCCGTCCAATAATTGACCGTCGGGCTTTTGGAATCCGGAAACATATCCCGGGTTTCATATTCGACCTGCCATAAACCGCGGCCGATTTCATTGACGGACAAAATTCTGACTTCCCGAGCCAGCGCTTTGGTTCTGATAATCTCTAACGCCCTTTTGGCCGTCCGCTGGATAAACTCCTCATACACCGGAACTGAAGACATTTCCTGAATCGGCCCGTTCGGCATCCAGCGCGCCTCCATTTCCTGAATATCACGGGTAAAAGAACTCCGCATTAAAATATATTGGCGCACAAACACTTCGGTTACTGTCTTATGATCTTCCATATTGCCGCGGATGGGAACAATATTATAGACCTGCTCCTGCTTATTTTGAAAGGTCAGCAAAAATGGTTCAACGCGAAACAGCGGCATAACCTGCATAATTGCAATAATCAGAACGATATTGCAGCAAATGCTTACAGCCGTGATAATAGCAAAGGCACGCGCCGTCCACAGGTATTTTTTCTCATTGCTGTTGCCGATAAACAACTCCGAATCAGACGAAGCCGAATATCCGCCTTCCCGGCGACCGCCCTGATTCCCGATAAGCTTTGTTTCAGAAGTGCCAGACCCCAGAATACGCGCCATTTAACAAACTCCGCTTAAATTGTCGCCACAAACCAATCCGGCAGGTTTTTGGGCAAATCCAGCTGCAGGCAGGCGCAGGGCGAGAGTTTCAGCTCATCGGCTCCTTTACCGACGCCGACAGGCTCCGGTTCATAATATGAACCAAAACAGCCGGACAGCAGAAACAAAACCATTACAGCCAGCAGAAATTTTCCATATTTCATAGACTTTCTCCATTACAGATTTCAACACCACCGTTTCCGACAGGGAACCGGCAGTTAAACTTTTTTTATAAAATATACCGTTTCAGTTTAAAAGTCTAACAGCAAGCTGACGAAATCCCCAACTTATCAACAAGCCGGAGAGCCGGTTCTTTTATTATAACCGAAACACAATAACAATTTGTTAAAAAATCAGAGGATTTCGACTTCCGTTTGCGAATAACGGGTTACGGTAAAGCCCATCGGATTTATCAGACGGCGGCCCATAAACATCCGTTCACGGAAAAAGTAGGCTTCGACAGAGGCTGTCCAATACCTTTCGGAAAAGACCAAATCCGTACTGGCCGTTGCAGCGTAAAGATCATAAGTTTTGAAGTCAACTTTCCAAATCGGGCTTTTGTCGCCGCCCTGCTGATAAATTTTGATAATTTCAACCTCCCGGGAAAGCCCTTTTTCAATATTGGCGGACATTATATTTTCACGGTTGACATAAAAAGCTTCAAATACCAAAGGGGCTGATAAAAAATTTACCATACCGCCGCGAAACCATCTGGTCCGCATTTCCTGGACATCGTTAATGACCGTATTGCGGACAATGACATATTGGCGGATAAAGGTTTCCATCAGCTGTGTTTTAGACGCCATCCGGCTGGTTATTGCCTCCTGGCGGACAATTCCTTTAGATGTGTTCTGGTTGATAATCAGAAATGGTTCAACACTTACGGCAGGCGCCAGACGAAACAAAGACAGGCTGGCCAGAACCATAAACAGGCAAGATAATGTCGCAAAAAAGATGAACAGGCGGGAAAGCCAGGTATAATACCGCAGTTTCAGACTTTCGGTCTTCTGCTCCATCGTCTGCAGAAATTCAATATTCTGCTGCATACCGGCGGCGCCGATGGCCAAAGTCCGGCTGCCGCCTATCGCTTTATTTGTCCCACCTGTATTTATCATTTCTCCACCTATCTCGGATAAACCGGGAAGCGGCACATATTTTTATCGTAAGCACCTTCGTTATAGTTTGCGCAGTAAATGTTGCCCAAATCGTTCATGGCATCTTTGAATGCGTTTTCTTCTTCCTGACGGTATTCTTCCCGAACGGCCTCATTGGCTTCTTCCATTTTGATAATTTCATCAAAATTCGGGCCGCTGTCAACGCCTTCCGCGATGGTTACCAGTTCATCCTTATCTTTAGTCAGCGCCAGCAAGATACGATTGAACTCACGAAGACGGTATTTGACAATCTTGTTATTGCCGACTTTTACATTTTTAATCCGGGTGTCGATTTCTGTTACAAGCTCATTTTTCGTCTCATCAAGCAAAGACATCGACAAGTCATAATCTTCCGGATTAATCAGGCTGAATGCGTTGGTTAACTGATAACCAATATCGCTCAATGCTTCGGCCAAATCCAATTCGAGCTGACGAATTGCTTTTTCCAGTTCTTTGCGTTTTTCCCGATAATTCCGTTCGGTATCCGCCGCCTCCAAAAAGCCGCCAACCTGGTTTTCCTGGAAAGGAGCATAGCCCAGAAGGACTTTTTTAAGCTTTTCATAAGACGGGGCATCTTCACTATCCTGCATAGCTTCTTCATTGCCATCGTCTTTGCCGAGAATCTCAATCAAAGCGTCATAAACTTTTTTCATTTCCTCGCGGAACGTCGTTTCTGTATTGGCATCATTTCCAAGCGCGTCCGCATGTTTTGACATTAGTTCATTTAACGCTTTTACCATTAGCGTCTGCTTGAGCGAGTTCTCTGTTCCGGCAGCTTCCATTGCCAGGGAAACAATCTGGTTCAGGCTTCCCGATGCCGGCGTTTGCAAAAAGATACCCAATTCGCTGCGCCCCAAAGTCGGATCAAAATTATCTTTAACCGGCATAAAGCCGACATCCACGGTTTCATGATAAAGCGGCCAGCTCTTCCACAGCAATTTGCTGGAATCCGCACGCTCCCCGCTTTCCGTAATGTTCAGCGAATAGTTAATGCAAGGATTAACTTCTCCGCCGGCATAATCGGCTTCTGTAATAACAAGATTGTTAAAAACAAGTTCCGTTGACTTGGTACGGTTGTCCAATCCGCCGATAACCGCATTGTTAAAGTAATCGTTACCGCAATGCAAATCTCTCAGGCATTGGGATACATCTTCCCCGGCCGCCGCTGCAGCTCCGCACTCCTGCTTGTGTTCAACGTTATAAATTGTATCTTTATAACACTGCTCTTCATCACCAACAAAGGATGATGTCATATTACAAGGGAATATACCGCCGCGCAGCAATGTGTTGGTTCCGACGCCGCTGTCTAAAATTTTGGTCAGATCAATGTCTTTTTCGACAAATGGTTTGTCTGCCAGAATTTCTTTCCAGAGTTCCGGAATTTCTCCGCCATAGCCCACAAAGGATTTGCGGCTTCCCGGCGCAGCGTTTTCGTAATCATAGTCATCAAAATGGAAAATCTCGCGTACCGGCGGATACCCCATTTTTAACGGCGCACGCGGAGCTTTGGCTTCTCTGTCCGTCAGAGGCTTGACACCGATAAAGGTTTTTGAATCTTCCGAAATATCAAGTTTTTTGATTGTGGCCTCCCACGGTTTCATACTGGCCGAAACACCGAGTTCGGCATCTGAAACCTCATAAACTATTGCTGCCAGAGCCTGCATCATACTTTGATGCATTGACGGCGCTGTTCCGACAGAATAGTACAGACTGTCGCCCATTGCACACATCCTTTCGCGCAAAGCTTTTATTTGGGCTTTCATATCCGAAATAAATTGTCTGGTCAGCGTCTGGGCATCGCTGACAACCCTGCCCATAGTAATGTAAACTCCTCCCGAGCCGCCGGCCGAGCTAACGCCGCTGCCTAATTCCAGAGCACGGGAAGACAGGATTTCCGGCAATTCTTCTTCCTTAAATTTATTCAGAATTGTTTTGCTGACTATCGAATCGCTGCTAACCGGCAAAGACATTCCGAACGCCGATTTCAACTCGCCGTTAAGCAATCCGTCTTCATCCGCATTCATCTCCCAGAGGTTTGGATAGGTGGCATCACGAGATAATGCCACAACCGACGGAATGGCGGCATCATTAGTTGCCTTGTCTTTTTCCAACTGGGCGATTTTTTTGTCTGTTTCTTCTTTAAGCCGCTTAATTTCCGCCGCTTTTTCTTCCTCAGTCATAAGCTTATTGGCATTAACCCGGTCAATGGCGCTTTCCAAAGCCGCTTTTGCTGCTTTTACTTCTGAGATAAACGCGGCAACATTGGCTACAGGCAACGCCAACTCAAAAATATGCTCCTGGCCGATAAACTGCAAATATTGAGGAAGATTGATGTATTTTCCATCCAAATACTGGCTGTAAAAGTTTTTCTGGTCATTCCAAACCGGATAAGGATTGGACAATGTTCCCCAGGTTTCCGGACTTTCCGCCAAGGTTTTGGCGGCAATCGCACCAATTTCCCATGGCAAAAGCTGCATTTTGCGGGCTTCGGCTTCATACTGTGCATTTTCATCCAAAACTTTGCCCGAAACATTTTCAGCATAAGGAATCGCTTCTTTTTCAACATTTTCTATGTCTTTAACATGGATATCGTCTTCCGTCGGCGCCGGAGCGATTTCTTTGACATCAAAATTTCCGCTTAAGGCTGCCCGCCCCAAATCATATTGGTCGACGGCCCAGCCGGAAACACCGCTGCGGGCGGCATAGTCGGCAGAAACATCATTGCTGCAGTCTTCTTCGCTGTTGGCCGACAAATCTATAAGATTCAGCGCCGGACAATAGTTGTAATCAGAAATGACATTATCACAACTGTTTTGCCCGCACCAAACAGACGATGCATCGGAAAAATTGTTAGACAGCATTGTTACGGCGCATTTATCAACCAAACGGAGCATCCGCAGAGATTTTTCATGCAGAGCAACGGCTCTTTTGTAGCTTTCAATGTCATCTTTGGCCTGCCGGATTTTTTTTATCAGATTATGTACATCCAGCGCGGTCGTAATTTTGTCATAAATAAACTGCATACGTTCCGTTTCGTTCATTTTATATCTGGCGTCATAAAACGGATGTTCCAAGGTCGGGTCATCACTTTGAGAAAACGAGACAGTTCCGCCCGGAGCTATGGTCGAATAGCCCTCAAACGGTTTATACATATCCTCGTCTTCGTTATATTCATAAGTTTCGCAGCCTTCCCCTGTACAATAAGGATTGACTTTTTTGGTTTCAACATTTACTTCGACAGCGGTATTTTCATTGATATCCGTAATCACCGTACCATTTGTCAGAGTTACCTGAGCAGGAAGGGTCTCCGGCTTTTTGACAATATGAGCTGCGGCACCGGCAACGACCTCATGCCCCGAGATTGAAAATTCTCCGTTCAAAGCCAGCTTCGGCAAATTATCATTTTTGAGAGCTGCTCCCTGCAATTCCTGATCAGGCGCAGGATATTCAAGCGGTTCGACAACATCGCTGATGGCTCTGGCCGCCCTGAGCTGGGATTTGATTGCCGTTGTTTCCTGCAATACCCGCGCAATCGTATCTATGGTCTGAAAAGCCAAGTAATTGTTATAAAGAGCCTCATTCAAAGCTTCCGGCGAGGAGGCGCCGTCGCCGCCGCTTTCATGCAGACGGGACTGCAGTTCGGCAAATTTGGCCGCGACATCATTAGAGAGATATCTCTCAATCTCACGGGCGGCGGAATAGGCTTCCAGAACACTGTCATCATAAAAATCCTGCGCCATTTTGCGATATTTGGCCTGAACAGGAATTTCATGGCTCGGATATGTCAGAAACAGTTTATAGACATACTGTTTGACTTCGGATTCATTTAACGGGTCTACCGACGGTTCTTCCAGAACTTTAGCTCCGGCAATCGGCTTATTATCCAACCTCAGACCAAACGCTGAGTTAAAATTCAGGCTGAGCGCCGAACGGGCATTGCCGATTTCCTGTTTGGCCCGGTTGATGGCTGAGCGCACTTGGGTTACGGCTGTTGAAATATTTTTGGCCAATTCCGACGCCGTGGACGTCGGCTCAAAAACCGGACCGCCGAAAAGAAGACCGAAAAAGGCATCGGCACTGCTGCTGAACAGAAGCGACGCACTGAAGACAGCCGCAAATAAAATATTTGTCCGAGACGTGTTTTGAAGTTTTTTCATGGCTGCCTCCTTTAAATATCTTCTTTATCGCGCATGACATAATCGTCAAGGTTAAAGTTAATCAGGTCGTTTTCCGGCTGGCGCATTGTGTAAAAGCGTCTCTCGCCGTATTCGTGGCCGGTGTATTCCCGCAAATCATTGACCATAATATTGGCATATTGCATCAGAAGTTCGATAATTTTTATCTTCATCTGCGTATCCATACCAACCTGTCCGGCCAAAGTTTCCATCTGTCCGGCAGTATCAGAGAAATCCTTAAATATATCCGGTTCCTTATACATCCGGTATTTCAGCTGGACAGCTTCGGCATAGGTCGATGTTACGGCATTCCGGCGTTCAATAAAGCGCTGCTTTCTCACTTCTTTTACTTTTTCCGCCACCTCTTCCGTCGTATAGTTTTGGGCTTTGGCTGCAGATAAAGCCTCACTCGGGTCATCCAGATTGATTGCGTTTTTCAAAATTTCATTAATTTTATCTTTTAACAGATCCTGAAGCCTGAGCTTTTCGGCATTTAATGCGTCAAGCTGCGTCTGAATGGCATTGAGTTCCGAGCTTACGTCAAACTCGGCAGCCAAATCCGTCAGATCCTGCTGATATGAGTCAATCTCCGCCTGAGCTTCGCTAATATAATTTTCAAGTTCCAGAGCCGTGGCAATATCATCGGACGGCGTTGCATCCAGTTCTCGTTGCGCATCGGCCATATTCTGCTGCAGCGCTGAAATTTTTCCGTTTATTTCTGATTGCTTTATTTTAAAGACTTCATCGTTTTCTTCACTGACCTGAGCTTTTTGAGCAATCAGCTTTGATATTTGGCTTTCAACAGCTTTTAACCGCGAGGAAGACATTGACGAATCGGCATAAACATCACTATTGCCGCCTAATTCTAAGACCTTTTCGGCATATTCGGTCTTCCAGTCTTTGATTTTTCCCAAAATTTCTTTGGCTTCTTTGTTTCCTTCGCCAATCAGTTCGTTAAAAATATCCTGCTCGTTGGTATCCAGATCCTTTTGCGCCTGACGCAGAATATCTCCCACTACCGTACTCAGACGACCGCCCATTTCTGCCACGTCAATGGTAAAGAAAGCATTGGCGGGAGAAATATTATAGCAAACGGACAGGCCGAGGAGAAAGCTTATATTTTTTATCAATTTGCTCATTATTCATCCTCCTCGTCTATGGTTGCCAAGTCGTTCCGACGGGCATCGCTGGCATATACGACTTCCGTGCTGTCAAACTCCATCAGAGCCATTTCCATTGCAATCATATCCAACAGGCGGCGGTTGACATTTTCGGCATAAGCGCGGCCGGCCTGTATCAACGCCCGGCTGTCTTTCAAATCCACCTGCGGGTCGCCTTGTTCCTGACGCGCCTTTTTTAAATGGTAGCGCAGCGTATATGCTTTGGCATAAATTGAGGCAATGTTATTGTGCTGAACTTCCATATCCTGGCGTTTTTGATATTTTGATTTTACCGTATCGTCCCCGGAACCGTATTTTGCAATGTATTCTGTCTTAATGGCCGCCTCCGCCGCATCTACATCATTGGTTTTTCCTTTAAGATATGCCGGAACGTCAAGCGGCGCCTGTTTTAAATCGCCGGCCAGAAGATTTCTGCCCAAAGTCAGTCTGTCGTTTATATAATTATAACCATTGAGCGCTTTGTTGCCAAATTCGCCGATTTTTGAATCTCTCAATGCAGATTCCGCATCGGAAACTTTTTCTTCCGCCGTCTTCAAAACTTCTGTTACTTTTTCTATTATATCTTCAGCCTTCGTCAACGCGTCGGACACCGGAAGACCCGAAAAAGCCGGCCGCACAGAGAACAGTATGAAACCGCATATTAACGGAATGATGTATAGCTGTTTTTTCATGGCCGCCTCCTAATCAATTTCCAGCAGTTGTTCACGAATAATCTCATATTCGCCATAATACTGGAACGCGTCATTGGCAACCTTCATCGCATAAACATTCATAATCCGCGACAGCATATTGGCTATTTCCTTATTGGCATTCAATACCGTATCATAATCTACTTTTACAGTAGAAGACTCAATCGCACGAGCCTCCAGCGGCTGCAAAACATTTTTCTCATAATCTATAGAATAAAGCCGTGCCAACAGAGCTTCGGCAAAAAAGGCATAATTCTGCTGCATAAGCGATTTTAGAAAGATTTCACGAGCTTCATGCTTGGATGCCTGATCCTCCATTTCACGCAAGGCAATCAAAGACTTCAAACATTCGGTAATCTGGCCTTTGTTTTCTATTTTGCCGGCGGTTTCAGCATCCAAACCACAATATTCCGACAGAGAACGCGGCAAAATGATTGTTTTATCAATGGTTCCTGCCGGGTTTGGATCTTCGGGTTTGTCTTCCAGCTCTTCCTGAATAGGCTCAAAATTGCCATAGTCGGCAAACATATTATAAGAAACCTGCATAGCATAGACATTGTATAATTTATTGAGAATCCGCGCGATTTCTTTGTTCATAATCATAGACGTGGCATAATCATCACGTTCTGTTGTCGCTTTAAGGGCTTTTTTGGATAAAGGTTTTAAAATCTCTTTTTCATAATAAGCAGCAAAATTGCGGGCAACCAATGCTTCGGCAATGTTGGCATAGGCTTCTTCCATTACTGACTTATAGTAGATGTTCCTGGCTTCTTTTTGATCTGACTGGTTCGGGCTTATCTGAAAGCGAAAACGCTTTTTCAGACATTCTATCATGGTAACTTTTTCATCCAGAGTATCTATGTCATCGACATTAATCTTGCAATAATCAGCCAGCGCATCAGGAAAAATAAATTTCTCCCCTTCTTCGGTAGAATAGTCGCCGCTGTAGCTATCATCCACAGCTTTGGCCGAAGCAATACTGACACTCCCCGAAACAGAGGCAAAACCGCTCAATGCGGCCAGCTGGACGGGAGCATTGCGGGAATCCAAAGAGGCGCCGAGGTCATCAATCAGGTTCATTTTGGCATCGTCGGCACCCGGCTCTTTGTTGTCCGGCAAATGATCGTAATCCTGGTCATATTCGCCGTTCTCGGCATTGCCGTCGCCGCTGTGGCTTCCGGTATTGAGGAAATTGAAAAAATTGGATTTAGCCGTACCCATCGTGCTGTTAATGCTGCCTTCGGTATTCATAATATTGACAATGAATTTTGATTCGACAATAACCTGAATGTTATTGGCCAGGCACTGCATCAGGGTTCCTTTGTCGAGTACCGGTATCAGCGCCCGCGAAGGCACTGCCGATGCGGTCAGAAACAAAACGGCCCACAGGGTTTGGATTGTCAGTTTCTTAAATATCGCCATTTTGCACCTCCTAATCCTCCCCGTATACGCCTTCGTCTTCGCCTTTGCTAATATACCCGTCTTCAAAAATTTTATGCGGGTCAAACGGCGAATTGCCGAGCGTGCTGTTCAAACGACCGGAAAGGCGCATGGTTTCCGCAACAAATTTGGCTTCCAACACCAATTTGATGTCATTCGTAATATTTTGCGCCAACGTCATGGCATCGGTTACAGGAATTGGAATAACATAAGCATAAGATTTTCGGGCAGCAGAGATACTGAACGCTATTGCCAGCATCAGCGCAAACGCAGCAGTTTTTACCTTTTTCATGATACGCCCTCCTTTAAGCCTTATACTTTTAGTATAGCATACAAATTACTATAACAAAAATTAATAATGTCTAAATCAGCCAATATTTAAATATTTTGTAACAAAATTCTCTTCACCGTACTGCTGAATCAGATCCTGAACCAGCAAAACGTTCTTGCGGCTGGAGTTGTACAGTTTCAAATACGGACCGAGACCGCTCAAGTCCACGTCCAAAATGACAGATTCACCAGTTGACGGACGGGAAAGCAGAATGGCATAGGGAAAATCGCGGTAAGAACGGCCAAAGATAAAATCAATCTCGCTGTTTGTCAGGTTCCAGTTGGCATAATCTTCCGGCATTGCCTGCGGGTTGCGGAAGAAAATAACCGTCTGGCACTGACCGCGAACAACCTCTCCCAGACCGAGCTTGTCAATGATGTTCGGCTGCTGAAACGCACAAAGGTAGGCCTGGCGTTTTTTACGGCCTTCCTGCAGACCGATGATAAAGTAGTCTTTAAACATCGGGTGTTTTAACATCGGCGCCGTTTCATCAATCATAATCAGCGACGGAACGCCGGTTTCGCCGGTTTCGCCCTGAATACGGTGCATAACATAGCTGATAACTGCCGGGGCAAGAATTTCGTCTTCAAAAATATGGGTAAAGTCAAAAGCCATAAAGCGTTTGGATTTCAAATCCAGACTGTCTTCCGCGGCGTTGAAAATTTCGCCGTACTGCTCGGGATTGACCCATTTATACAACTCGCGGCGCATATTGCCGGTCGGAGAAAAACAGCTTTTATACAAGTTGCTCATTACGCGTTCTTCCGGCTTTAAGTAATCAAAAGCAGTCGTTACGGCGCGGGCGATTTCTTTTTCGGACTGGGCATCATCAACCATTGTAATCGCACGCATCCAGCGCCGCAGGAAAGCGCGATTGTTCGGGGTATTGGCACAGTCGAACGGGTTAATCGAAACGTTTTTCTCATCACCGTCAAAACCAACATAAGCGCCGCCAATGGCACGGGTGAAAATTTCGGCACCGCGATAGCGGTCAAAGAAGAACACTTTCAAATCATGATGGCGCATGGCCTGCCCGGCCAAGAAAGTCAGCAAGGTTGTTTTACCTTGTCCGGTCGGCCCGATAATGCAGCAATGGGCAACGGCAGCTTCTTCAGCGGAAACGTGAAACTGAAAACGATAGGCAGAGCCCGACGTGGTTTTGAAAATCGAAATCGGCCCGGGACCCCAGTCAGATTTTTCAAAACCGGAGGCAGGCTTGTCAAAGCAAACGGCACAGGCAACAACCCGTGATAAATAGCGGTATGTCCGCGGGTAGGTTTCATAAGTCGGGAACTGGTTGAAAAAGGCCGCCTGGGCAACCCATCCTTCCCGAACCGGCGTTACGCTGAACAAACGGCAAATACGCTGTACCTCGCCCTCGGCAAATTCGATTTCCTCTTTACTTTCTC
>CASGEB010000011.1:0-25386 GCA_949300375.1 uncultured Pseudomonadota bacterium | reverse complement strand
CATCACTGTCTTCAATATTGGCCAAGACTTCGGAGTATTGGTTGACGACTTCCGGAGAAAAACTGGTGATGGAAGCCATACGCTGCTGCTGCATCAACAAAGCCCGCGCTTTGGGCTTGAACAGCGTCTTTATATTGTGCAGAAAAGTCAGTTCGCAATCAATGGACAACAGAGAAACGACCATTGATTCATCCATGTAATCGCCGGAATCGCGAATTCCCATAACAATGGCCCAGACTTCCTTCTCGCCCGAAAAATAGCGTATCAACCCCTCTTCTCCGGTAAAATGAATGTGATCCGCCGTCAAAAGCTCGTTTAAGTGATGCCCCTCGGCGTGGCCGACTTTGGGCTGCGGCTTACTGACCGGGCTGCACAACTTGGCAAAAATTGAGAACGGACTGTCTTCAGCGGGGCTGTTTTCTGTTTCATAAAGAGTTTTAACGCCGTAATCGTTCAAAATCGCCAATAACGTCTGAGAGGCATAATTTAAATCTTTTAAGGCGTCCGGGCGGTCTTCGACGCTCAGGATAACGTAATGGCTGTTAGTATAAACCCTATCCAGGTTGCTGCGCCAAACATCCGAAATATGTTCCAAAAGAGGATTGTTGAAGTCACGGACTTCCGCTTCCAACGGAATGCGTTCGCGCTGCGTAATGACACGAACCGTAACCGAAAGGCTGGACATATTATCTATCCAGGATTTGCGCGCCTCAAGCATTGAGATAACTTTTTCCTCGTTCACAAAGGCAAGATCCGCACCGTCTATCTTAAACACGCGGGATAAGGAACCGTTATAGCAGCGAATGGTTATGCCGTCGGAAAGCAGCTTGTCAAAAGGCAAAAAGTCAGACACACGGGATTCCCGCGGCTGCGGAAGAACCGAGCGGCCGAATCTGGTAACAAAGAGACCGGCAAAGGCCGCAGCCGAGACAAAGCCCATGACTGCCACCAGAACCTCTATGTTCGTCAGTCCCTGAACAAAAATCGAAAAGAAATCAAAACTATTATGGGGCAAATTTCGTTCCTTTTGACGGATAAAGGTTATTAGTCGGCTTATAGCTCTGTCCAAATGCCTGAAGCATATTGGAAACATGAGGCTCGCGGAAACCAATCAGCGTAATGGCGATATGACCGGCGAACACAGAAGCCATAAAGATAATCGGGTTAACGTCAAAGGTTCCCACAATCATAAACATCAGAGGAAACTGCACGCTCAGGTTCAAAAGCACAGGCAGAAACGGCCCCCACAAGATTTTGGGAGGATTGGCAACTGCTTTATAGATACCTTCCTTCATTTTTCAACCCGTTATTGTTTCTTTTTATTATACGTCCAAAGTTTACGGCATACAATAAATAAGATGTTTTTTCCACTATAGGAAAAAGACATACTGTTCTGTCAACAAGTATGCCTTTGGTTTATGAATATATGGTTAACGTTCCGTTCAGGCTTTTCCGCCGTGTTTTTCGGGAGCCTCCCATTTTGCCCATAACCGCCGGCAGCCTCAGTTTTTCGTCTTTAATTTTTATATTTATCTAAACTTTATTGCCGACGACCTCAACTTCCGGCAGCCTGTAAGACTGTGTCTCAGGATCCCATACAGGCTCGTTGTTTGCTTGATTTTTATCACCGACAACTTCAACTTCCGGCAGCTTGTAAGACTGCGTTTCCGGATCCCATACCGGTTCGTTGTTTGCATTGTTATCGTTATTACCACCATTAACGCCTGAAGCGCCTCCCATCATCTCCCGATATTTATTGCAAAACTCCGACGCATAGCATTTTGAAGGACTCAGCTCGCATTCAGACACATCCGGCGCCTCACAATCATCTTTTGGCGCTCCTTCCGGCGTTTCTTCTTCCAGAGGGGCTTCTCCCCCTTCGCCCGGATTGTTGACCGGAACCTCATTATTGGTTCCTGACGAAGGATAGGGTTCGTCCGCGTTCAGATAATCGCCATAATCAAGCAGGCTTGAATGTTCGCTCGTGCCGGTAAAGTCATCAATAAACAACCCCATTACCGAAAGCAGAAATAAAGAAATAGCGATATTAGCAAACCATTTCCAACTGATTTTGTTGAAAATAGCCATAAAAGAAAAGCCTATCAGACCAAAACCGCCCAAGATATAAACCACAAGCTTGACATCTTTTAAACTTGACGCCGCTTTCTGACGAACTTTTTCAAAAACTGTGGAAGCACTCCAGGCATCCTGAGGACATAGCGCCAATACCGCAATAATCAGCAGAGAAAGAAAAAGATTGGATTTTAATACAGATTTTAATTTTATCAGCATGGCCGCCTCCGGAAATTATTTGAGCGTATCAGTAATGTTTTGAACTTCTTCACCCGTTACATATTTTACAAAAGCTCCTGTTACCGCCAATACGACCAAACCGATAATAATGGCACTCAACCATTTCCAGTTCAGATTACCAAAAAAACCGCCGACAGCAACGCCGATAATGCCAAAACCGGCAACAACATAAACAATATCCCGCATACCGGTAAAAATTTCGGCACCTTTTTCCGTCAGTTCAGAAAAAATACCACTGTCCGCCCAGGCAGCCCCCGAAACAAAAAATACGGAGAAAGCCAAACACAAAGAAAAAAGCATCAGTTTTTTTACTTTATGCCCCGACACCTTTTTGGTCAAAAAAACAAAAAGGAGGGTTACACATGCCACTGGCAAGATATTTATAATTTCGCCAAACATTGTCTCCCCTCCTTTTTAACATCAGGCATAGGCCTAAATTAGTAAGTATCAGCAGCAGATTCCTGGAAAGTATCGCCGAAACCGCTTGATCCCGTACCAGTAGCGCTCAGGTTTGTATCACCTGTTGCGTAACGGACAATTGCACCGGCAGCCGCCAGAATAGCCAAACCAACAGCCAGAGAAGCAAAGGCCGACCATTTGATTTTGCCGAAGATAGCACCAAAAGCCAACAAGACCAGACCGAAACCGCCGACGATAAAGATGATACTCTTTACGTTGTTAAAAGTGGTAAAGGCTTTGGCTTTTGCCGTGCCCATAAGGCTTGACTGGCTTCCGCCGCTGGCAGCCATTGCCGGATCGCACATAAAAAGCACGGACGCTACGGCAATCAGGCAGACTGTCCATAAGTTTTTCTTTAAAAAGTTCATTAATTTTCTCCTTTATGCAAGTAAACCCAATACTTTAAGCATACTAAACTTTTTGATTTTTTTCTAGCAAAATCTTGTATACTACAAAATTCTTAACATATTGTTTACACTACACAAAATCGGCCGTAACAAAAAATTCACATAGTTTAACAGTTTGTAAAGACGCGATTTTTTACAATTTTGTTACAAATTTTCACCCATTTGCCCGGCAGGACAAGAATCTGCCGGTCAGCCGTTTTTTAAAAGAATCCACAAATTCTGGGCATAATTTTATATCTGCTTGCCAAGATTCGCATTTTGTTTTATCTAATTTATAAAGGGTTTTGTTTATGAAAAATACGGCTTTTAAAACTTTTGTTTACAGCTTTGTTTTTTCTCTGTTTATGATTTTTGGCATAAACGGCTTGTTTTTTGATACCCGCCCGGCGGAACAAAACCTTAAAATCTCAAACAAAAACATAACCTTATTCTTAAAAAACGATGCCGTTCCCTCTGCAAAACCCCTGCCGGTTAAAAAGATTGCCCTCAGCGTCCTGCCGGACATTCCGCAAAACGACGGCATTATTACCGCGGATTATTATGAAGCCCCTGATGACAACCAGATTATTTTGGCAGACAATTCAGACATAATCCCGCTTGAATTCAGCGAGACGGCGCCGGACATTATTGAGAAAACAGACGAAGAACCGGCGGCTCCGGTTCTTTTGGCCGCCAATGAACAAACAGAGCCTGACGCGCCGGCGTTATACGCCCCGACCAGAGCTCAAGTTATTTCCATCAGCGACGGACCCGAGCCAGAACAAAAACAAGAGATTGACGTCCCGGACAACATTACCGGAACAACAAAGCCAGAGCCGGTCAAGCTGGCTGCCGTTTATGCGCCGCAAAAGCTGCCGGAGCCTACAAAAACTTTGTCCGGCGGCCCGACTGAAGAAAAAGTTTCTGTTTCTCAGGAAGAGTCCGGACAGCCTCAACTGCTTATTCCGCTCGAACGTTCCGGCACAAAAGATTTTGCCTCAGGCAAAAAGATAAGAATCAGCAGCGGAGCAGAAGAAAATCAGGTTGCCCTGGCGGATGCAAAAGTTTCAACCAAGAACATTCCGGCAGCAAAAGAACATCTGCGGCAGCCGTCCGACGACACCCAAAAGGACGACAGCACACAGCCGGCAAAATGGGAAAGCATGGCAGAAAAGAGCGGCAAAAGCGACAGCCCGTGGGTTGTTGCTTCCGGCGCCAAATATGCAAAGAACAAAATGTTTCGCGATGAGCTAAAAGACAGAAACAACCCGGAAACCGTCAAACTTGAAAGCGTTCAAAAAGCCGGCGGCAAAGAAACGGTGGCCGCCAATGACATGGTCGACAACCTGCTTATTCCTATTCCCCAGGAAATCAAGGAAAAAGGCGATTTAAAACCCCGGCTGCAATTTCCGGAAGACGCAGAAGTAGAGACCAAAGCGGAAGAAGCCGAGGCAAAACAGAAAACCGAAGTTAAGATTTTGGACGCCCAGGGAAAGAATATTGCCAAACCCCAAAAACAGAATTCCGGCGGAAATTTACTTTCCAGCATAACTTCTATTTTCTCCGGCTCCTCAGACGATGAAGACGACGACGCGTCTTCCGGAAGTCTGACAGAAAGAATCAAAAACAAACTGTCCGGCAAAAAAACGGCCGGAAAAATTTTGCCGGCTGAAATCAGATTGTCTTTTCAGCCCAATCGAGCTGAAATCTCCGGAAACACGCTCCGGTGGATTGATGCTTTTGCCCAAAAGGCCATAGAAGACAAATCCGTTGTGCTTGAAATCCGGTTGGACGGAACAACCGACCAGCATTTGCAGCGCAGACGCCTTAACCTTTTGAGCAATGTCCTCAACAGCAAAGGCGTTGACGCCCGAGACGTTCAGGTCGTTTTTACGGAAAGAGAACCGAATTCGTTTATTATCAGAACATTGAGAACAAGCGAAGACAGCGGTTACGATACAATGGAAAATTATAACAATCCGGAAGCCGGCGTTACTCAATGGTAATAAGTTAAGGCTTGCGCTTGATTATTTATTTTTCCAAATGTATGATAGGAAAAAAATTATGAAAAAAAGTAATTTAAGGATTGCAAAAATGAACAAAGAAATACGCTTGATTGCTTGTTTGGGCGTTTTGCTGGCAACGACCGGATGTTATATGTTCCGGCCGCTTAATTATAATTATGAGGAAGACGAGACTGTCAGCGAAACCATGACAACAACCTGCCCGAACGACGGCGGCCCGTGTGTTGTTCCTCCGGCTGCTCCGCAGGAATATGTCGACTATACGCGGACGGCTGCCGATTATCGCGAATACGGCGAAAGAACGCCGCGGGATCAGCGTATTGTCCAAACCGCCCCCGGAAGCAATATGTCAGCAGCAATTCCTCCGACTATTGACCAGGAAGTCGGCGCTTATGAAGAAGAAATCAAATCAACAGGCAGCGCTGAGCTGGCTGATAATTCCGGCAGCAACGACAACGGAAACGGCGGCGCGGGAATGGACGATGCGGACGACCCGGTTAAAGACTGGCTGGCCGAGGAGGGGCAATCCCTTAAATCTTTGTTGACTGAATGGAGCGATGAGTCCGGCTGGAGACTGATTTGGAACAGCAACAGGAATTATACTTTAAGCGCCGGAGCAATGTTCCGCGGGCGTTTTGCCGACGTCAGCGCCGCTTTAATCCGGGCATTCGGACGGGCAAGACCGGCTCCGGTTGCTACCTTTTACAAAGGAAACCGTGTATTGGTTGTAGAAACGATGGAGGATGAGAATGCTTTTGATTAAAAACAGAAAATTCGGCATTATATTGGCGGCGGCAGCTTTGGCCGCCTCATGCTCCATGTCTACAAGCCTGGACGCCACAATTGAACGCGAAGTCGAGGCCTCGACCAAAATGAAAGAAATGGCCAAGGCACCGACACCGATTGAAAATACAGATTTGGTCAAGGTTAAAAACGACATCTGGCTCGGAGACACCAGCGAAATCGAATATGAAGGCGAACCGGTTCCCGCTTATCTGGAAACAGCAGACGGCATTACATTAATCAGCAACCGTCCGATTACATTGTTTGAAATCGGCGATATGATTAATAAAGTTACGTCCTTGCGCGTTCGTTTTGACAGCAATCTGGAAAAAGATATTCGCGATCAGGGTTCAAAGAACAAACCTGACGTTGCAACTATTAATGCCGACTGGACTGATGCAGACAAAATGCTTGTTTCTTACCGCGGGCCGCTGAGCGGACTTTTGGACGAGATTTCCTCTCGTTTCGGCATTTGGTGGAAATATGAAAAGCAGGAAATCCATTTTTATAAATACATTACAAAAACATTTGTTTTGTATTCTTTGCCGACAAAACCAAAACTTAATGTTACGGTCGGCGGGTCGTCTTCTGCCGGGGAAGGCGGAAGCTCGTCTTTGAGTCTGAGTTCCGAGGCTGAAATTGCAGTTTGGACACAAATCAAAGATTCTATTACATCAATGATTTCAAAAGATTCAAAACTGACAATCGACCAGGGCAACGGCACGATTACGTTAACGGCAACACCGACAGACATCAAAAAGGTCGGGCGTTATATTACCGAACAAAACAACCGTTTATCCCGCCAGGTTGCCATCAGCGTGAAAGTTTTGCAAGTAACCATTTCAGACAGCGACAATTATGGTCTGAATTTGTCGGCCATGTTTGACGACGGACATACAAATTTCCGTATCGCCAGCCCGACAGGAGGCATCGCCGATGATATTGCCGATAACCTGACTATGGCCATTACTCCGAAAAACTGGACGGCAAGTTCTATTATCAAAGCTTTGTCAAGCCAAGGCGCAACAACGTTGATTACCAGCGGCACGGTTACAACGCTGAATAATAAGCCGGCGCCTATTCAGGTTATTGAAAAACAGAACTATATTTCAGAAATCACCAAAACAAACGGCGGTGATAACGATTATGATATTTCTACGGAAACGGAAGAAATTGAAACCGGTTTTACCCTGGATGTCTTGCCGAGAATTTTGGAACACGGACGGATGCTTCTGATGTTTAACCTGACATTGTCTGATCTGATTGAACTGGAAAAAGTTTATTTGAATGAAAATTCAGACGGCACGGCCTCTTCCGACGGATCGGAATATATTCAGAACCCGCGCATCCAATCCCGCGGCTTTACGCAGGAAGTTGCATTATCCTCGGGAGAATCTCTGATTTTGACCGGGTATGAAAGAGTTGAAAACTCGACATCCAAAGAAGGCGTCGGCTCGGCGAACAACTCTTTGTTCGGCGGTTCGGCAACAGCGGAGAAACAAAGAAGCGTTTTGGTTATTATCCTGACGCCGGTTGTTCTTGAATCTCCGTTAACGCCGGAATCCAGAATGGTTAAAAATTAACCTTATAAGAAAGGTCATTTAAAGTGTTAGAAGACGCAAATCTGACAGAAGAAGACGTAGAGAAAAGCAACGAAAGGACATGGAGTTCCATGATGACCGTTGCCGGGACGGAATATGCAACAAGCTTATTCTGGCAGCCTCTGCAGAACCGCGACGATCCTTATCAGGAGGTTGAAGAAGCCTCGCAAGGGATTATGGAAGGCGCGGATCTCTTCTGTATCAAGCCGGGCAAAGCGCCGCAGTTCGGTATTTGCGTCTCGGAAGAAGGTTTTCGAAAAGGCATGGACGTTGCCGCGGTGGCGTTGGCGACGGCACTGTCTGACCGTTCTTCACTGGTGGCGGTATTCAAAGTCGAAAACGGCTGGTGGTATGTTTGTATCAGAAACGATATTATCCTTTCTGACGGCGATATGCTGTTTTTGAACGAGGAAGACGCCAGAAACCAATTTGAATCGATGCTGGCCGTGCCGGATTGGGGGCGCAGAATTGCTCCGCCGGAATGGGGCTATGAAGATACGGAGTATCCTGACCTTGAAAAGATTTTGGCGCGCGGCGGCAAGGCAAAGCTGAAAAAAATCAAAGCCCTGCGCGGTACCAAGCTGGTTATGGTTGTTGTAATTTCGATTTCGGTCGGATTTTATCTGCTTTCCAACATCTTGTCGGAAATTTTCTTTGCGCCGCCCAAACGTCCGCCGGTTACCGTGCCGATTGTTCCCAAGGCCGCGCCGCCGGTTCAGAAACTTCCGGAGATTAAACCGTGGGAAAAGGTCAAAGATCCGTTTCAGGTTATGACCGGCTGTCAGAACGCCGTTGTTAAGCTTTTGGGTGTGGTAACGCCGGGATGGGAAATCGGCCAGATAAAATGTTCGGACAGCACGGCGCAGACTGCCTGGAAAAGAAAAATCGGGAGGGTTTCCTGGGTAAAGAAAGCTTTGGAAGATTCCGGCGTCAAGTTTGGCGGCATTATTTATTCGGATACCGGCGAGCAGGCAACGGCTTCCCTGCGGTTTGGCCCGGTTGCGGAAAAGAAATCGCCCCCGGCTTATTCCAATGCGCAGCTGAGGCTGATTATCAACGACTTTTTTCAGGGAATCGGACAAAGAGTTACAATGACCAATTCGTCGTTTACTTCGCCGGAGCATAATGTTTATCGTTCAATCGTTTTTAAGTTCTCATCAAAATACAAACCTGTGGTCTGGCGGGATTTGTTAATGAAATTTTCAGGACTTGAGATTAAAAGTATAACCTATACACCGTCGACAAAACAATGGGATTATGAAGGAGCAATCTATGTGTTATAACAAAAAAGATTTTGGCCGGAAGGCTTTGGCCGCACTTGCTTTCGGAATTATGTTTTCCGGAAGCGCAATGGCTGCCGACAGTGATGCAACCATAGATTTGGGATTTGATGACGAATTTGGAATTTCGGCTGATGAACTCGGTACGCCGGAAGCTCCCCAGCCCCAGCTCAGCATTGATAAAAATGCAGATAAAGGCGGTTTGTTATCGCCGGCGCAAGGGATTGTTCCCAAGACCGGTGCGGCTCCGATTGTGCCAAAGACGGGCAATGCTCCCATTGTTCCAAAAACCGGAGAGGCTCCGATAGTTCCGAAAACCGGGGCATTACCGGACGGCATTGTACCCAAGACAGGCGCTCAGCCGGGTGCCATCGTACCCAAAACAGGGGCTTTGCCCGGCGGCATTGTGCCGAAAACCGGTGCGGCTCCGATTGTGCCAAAGACAGGCAACGCTCCCATTGTTCCGAAAACGGGAGAAGCTCCGATAGTTCCGAAAACCGGGGCATTGCCAGGCGGCATTGTGCCCAAGACAGGCGCTCAACCGGGTGCCATCGTACCCAAAACAGGGGCTTTGCCCGGCGGCATTGTGCCGAAAACCGGCCTGCTTCCTCCGGAACAAGATTCGTCCAAGCCCGCCCCGCAGCCGGCCATGAATGTTTTGGATGAACTGGACGATGAAATTTTCTCCCAGATGACTGATATTGAAAAACAAACGGCCATTTTGTCTTTGGAACTGCGCAAAGAAAAACTCAAAAATGAAATTGAGGCGATTAAAGCTCAGCGCTTAAAAGCGCAAAACGAGGTTGTGGCAAAAGAAGAGGCCGAAAAACTGAAAAGACAGGAATGGGAAAAAGAGCAGGAAAGAAAAATTATTGAAGAACAGATAAAACTGCGCAAGGTTGAAATCGCTTATGAAAAACTCCGGCAGGAAGGGCTGCTGAACGCCTATAAAGAAGATATGCTGAAAGAACAGCAAAGATGGATTGAAAACAACGCCGGAATTTATGAGCAGATTGCCCATGAAAAGAAAGACCGCGAAGAGTTTACCAAAAACGTCAAAGAGCGGCTGACCCGTTTGATGGATGCTCTGAACAAGGCCAACGAAGTGGCAGAAACAACGGTTGAAAACCACAAAAGAGAAGTTACCGAACTGCAAACTCAGATTTCGATTTTGAAAGCCAGACTGGAGGCGGAAAAGAAGACGAATCCGTTTGCCGACGGACAACAGCCTGCCGCCGCAGCTGTCGAGCCGGAAGAAGACGAGGAAGAAGAGCTTAGAATCAGCGACCTTTATGTGGTTATGGAAATCACCGGACAAGGCGACGAGCTGATTGCCAAGCTGATGAACCGCGACGGACAGACTTTCCTGACCAAGGTCGGCACCACACTGCAAACCGGTCAAACGGTTGACGAAATCGGCACAACCCATGTCCGGGTTGATAAAAACGGCGTGAAAGATTATCTTTATTTCTCGGCCGGCGGAGTTATTGACAAAGAACCGCTGAACGGCGCGGCTAAAGCGATTGAAAAAGCCGCTGAGGAGAAAAACAAACTCAGAGAAGCCGTTGAACAGCCCCGGAAAAAATCGGTCGTTTCCAGCCGAGGCGTTCCCGGCGTCAGCAAAGATATGATGTTGAGGTAAAATTTTAAAATGGCAGAAGAGGACGCAACAGAACAAACGCCCGACAATTCAGGAAGGATTGTTACCAGCGGCGGCGTTATTGAAGAAGATGCCGGTCAGCGTTCCAATAAAAAGGTAGAAGACTATTTTCCGCAGGGCGTTACTCTTCTGACACTTCCCAACAGCGAAGAATTTATTATCAATGACGATACGCGCCGTTTGCTGGCGCTGTTTTCCAACGGTTTGTTTCTGGTTTCGGAAACCCACAAGTTTGACGGACGCGTTCTGAGTTTTGAGGTTCTGGCACGCAAGAAAAAAGTTACCATTAACAAGCCGACTTATGTTTCCCAAAACGAGCTGAACGCTATTTATACTTATGGCGAGCGGGCGGCGAACGTTGCCTCATCAGAAGCCGATACGGTCGATCTGAGCGCCGACCAGATGCAAATGCAGAAAGACTTTGTGCAGGTGGTTGAGCGGGCAGCGGTTTTGAAAGTGTCGGATATTCACATCGTCGTGGCTGACAGCACGCAGATTTTGTTTCGCATCAACGGTATGATGCAGACAATGATGGAATATAACAAAGACTGGGGCGAGGCTTTTGTGCGCGCGGCTTTTGCGTCTTCCGACATTTCCGACGCAAACTATACGCAAAACGAGTTTCAGGCGGCGCAAAAGCTCGGTTCCACCCCGCTGCGCGGTTCCAAAGGCAAGCTTATGCTGCCGCATAACGTGCTGGCCATCCGCCTGCAGTTTAACCCGATTGCGTTTGGTTCGCAGTATCTGGTTATGCGCCTTTTGTACGCCGATGACAATCCGGATGGTTCCGGCGATTTGCAGGCCTTGGGTTTTGGCGAATATGAAGAAAACCTGTTCTACCGGCTGCGGGCGGTTCCGGTCGGCATTTCCATTATTGCCGGGCCGACGGGTTCCGGAAAATCGACAACCCTGCAAAGAAATATGATTAAGCTTTTGCAGGAAAAAAATTATGAAATCAACCTGCTGACCGTGGAAGACCCGCCGGAGTACCCGATTCCGGGCGCGCGGCAAATGCCGGTTACCAACGCCAATACCGAAGAAGAAAAAGATGAAGAGTTTAACAAGGCTTTGGCGGCGGCGCTGCGTTCCGACCCGGATGTTATTATGGTGGGCGAGGTACGTACTCTGGCGGCGGCGCAGCTGGCGTTTAAAGGCGCTTTGTCCGGACACGGGATGTGGACGACGCTGCACGCAAACTCCGCGCCGGCCATTATCACGCGTCTGCTCGATATGGGCGTTGAGCCTTTTAAGCTGACCGACCCCGGCATTATGAAAGGGCTGATTTCCCAACGTTTGTTCCGCAAACTCTGCCCGCATTGCCGGATTTCGGTCAAAGACCGGATGGATCAGCCTTCGGTTAAGCGTTTGAAAGTCGCTCTGGGCGATTTTGGAATCGAAAATACCTATATGCGCGGCCCGGGGTGCAAATATTGCGGAAACCAGGGTGTTAAAGGCCGGATGAGCGTGCCGGAGATTGTGCTGCCCGACGCAACCTTTTTGGAGCTGATGACATCCGGCGAGACCAGAAAAGCCATTGATTACTGGACGGGAGACCTGGGCGGACGGACTTTGCGCGACGCGGCGATTGAACGGATGCTCAAAGGCTATCTGGATTTGGAAGAAATTGAACGCTGGTGCGGTTTGCTTGACCAGCGCCCGTCTTATTAAAAAAAATTTGTTTGGAGTTCGGAATTATGGCAAGATACGACAATTTATCCTCTTCGCTGCAAAAGGCCATGCGCCATTTGAACGCAGTGGAGATTCAATATGCCCGGCTGGTGGTCAGTATGTCAAATACCGCGCGGCTCAAAATGTATCGAAAAATTGCATCGCTGATGCGCAACCGCTTTTCTTTGATGGACGCGCTTGACCGCCTGCACGACGGCGTTTCCAACGGCGGAAAAAACGCCGGCGAACCTTTTGCCATTGCTTTGGTCGAATGGTCAAAAAAACTGCAAAACGGTATTCCTTTTTCCGACGCGCTGAGAGGATGGGCGCCGGACCGCGAACGCCTGATGCTTTCCGTCGGCGACGTTTCCGACCTTGAAAACGCCCTGCTCAACCTTATCCGCGTTACCGAAGGAACAACCAAAATGATTCGCCCGATTATCGGCGCCATTGCTTATCCGAGCTTTTTGTGTATGATGGCCGTTTTGATTATTTACGCTATCGGCGCCTATATGGTGCCGCCGATGATTGACGCGGCGCCGGACGTGGTCTGGACGGGACTGGCCAAAGATTTGGTCGATATTTCTTATTGGATCAGAGACTACTGGATTGTGGCCTTTTCCGCCTTGCCGATAGTGATGGGCATTATTTATTTTACAATCGGCATATGGACGGGGCCTGTCCGCGCTGTTTTTGACAAACTGCCGCCCTGGTCTTTGTATAAGGTTTTTGCCGGCATCAGCTGGCTGTTGGCGCTTTCCGCCCTGGTTAAAGGCGGCACGCCGGTTTCCAATTCCCTGCGGGCTTTGCGCAAAGACGCCAACCGTTATCTGAAGGAGCGCATTGACAAGACGCTGGTTTACATTAACGCCGGTGAAAACCTCGGGCAGGCGCTTGCCAAAACAAAACTCGACTTTCCGGATCCGGAAATTATCGGCGACCTCAAAATTTATTCCGAATTGGACAACTTTGAAGAGGCTTTGGAAAAACTGGCTAACGACTGGTTGGACGAAAGCGTGTATATGATTGAGCAAAAGGCCTCTATTTTGAATATGGTGGCTCTATTGACGATTGCCGGCGTTATTGCCTGGGCGGTTATGGGTACCTTTGAGATGCAGGATCAAATCACCAGCAATATGGGACGAATGTAAAACAGTTGTATGCTTTATTATTGATGTGGATCCCCGGGTCACACCCTTAGGGTGACGCCAAATGGATTGCCGGGTCAAGCCCGGCAATGACCTGCACGGCAGGCGCGCGGCAAGTTGAATGCACTGTGCACTAGAGGCCGCGTTGCTCCGGCGGAATTTGTGAAGGGTAAGGTGCTTTGAAGTTTATGTCATTCTCGGGCTTGACCCGAGAATCCAGATTAACAATAAAGCCAATTTATCAATATGGATTGCCGGGTCAAGCCCGGCAATGACAAGAAAAAAGCAAGCCCGGGGATGACATAAAAAAATAAAGCCCGGGGATGACATAAAAAAAATAAAGCCCGGGGATGACATAAA
Source organism: uncultured Pseudomonadota bacterium (assembly GCA_949300375.1). Lineage (GTDB taxonomy): Bacteria > Pseudomonadota > Alphaproteobacteria > RF32 > CAG-239 > MGBC133411. Next base: position 11,704 of record CASGEB010000011.1, on the reverse strand, counting down.
AAAAATAAAGCCCGGGGATGACATAAAAAAATAAAGCCCGGGGATGTCATAATAAAACGAAGCCCGGGGATGACATAAAAAAAAATAAAAAGTCGGGAATAACAAAAACAGTAATATGGCGTGGCAACAGGAGAAAAAAATTATGGTAAAAAAGATCAGCTTTATGGCAAAAGGAAAAAATCTATTGGCGGGCATGGCCAGACGGGTCAAGCGGATTTCGCCGCAGCTGGGGGCTTTTTACCTCTTGGTGGCACTGGGGATTATCGGGCTGCTGATGATGTTGCTTCGGCCGGATCCCCGGCTTGGCAAGGCGGCCGAACAGGTTCCGCAGCTGGCGGCAGCCATTCGGCAAAAGTTTCAGATGCGCAGCGATTATCGCGGCCTGAATACGGCAGAAGCCCTCAGGCTTAAGGCGGCGCCGGAAGAAATGCTCGGCAAAGACGGCCTGAAAAACGCACTCGGGCAGCCGGTTTTGGTCGGCAGCGGCGCCGAAGGAGCGGCACTGATGCCGGGCGCCAGAAGGTTTGACATTGTTTATACCGGCTTGAGCCAAAAAGAATGCATCGGCATTGCGGCTTATCATCTTAGCGAAAAAGACCGCCTGGGGCTGAATTACATCACCATTGCCGCAGAAGGCAAGGAAAAGACGTTCAGCTGGGGCGGTGAGCATCCGCTGCCGGTGGAACGCAAAGCGGCGGAAAAGGCCTGCGGACTGCAGAATATTTTGATATTTGGGTATGAATAATATGAGAATATTTAAGCTTTTTTAACCAATAAGTTATATAGTCGGGTTATGACAAAAGTTATAATGCCTTGGTAAAGTTATATATTTCGTATGACTAAAGTTAAAATTGCAGAAAGAGAATAATTTTGCTAAGATGAAATCATAAACAGAACGTATTTGAGGAGATGTGTCATGAAAAGGTTTATGAATAGTGAGCAGAGCGGCCGGTCAATGGTCGAGATGCTCGGCGTGCTGGCGATTATCGGCGTGCTGTCTGTCGGCGGTATTTCCGGATATTCAAAAGCAATGGCAAAATTTAAAATGTCCAAGGCGATGGATCAGATGTCCATGATGGTGGCCAACATCCGTACGACTTACGCCTCGATGGCAACGTATACGGGTTTGTCAACGGCAACAGCTCGGGATTATGGTTTGGCATCACGAGATATGTTTGCGGCTAAATCTACTGATTTGGTTAACGCTTTTGGTGGTAACGTTCTTATCGGAGCTGTCAATAATAATGGTATTACAGATACGGGTTTTGCAATCACGTATAACGGCCTTGACAAAGAGGCTTGCATGGGTTTGGCTACCGCCGACTGGGGTTCTGCTGGTTTGATAGGAATGGATATAGCGAAAGAGGCTAAAACTTCAAATCCGGGTGGCGATGCTAGTCCGGCCATCACAACTGCAAATATGCCTGTTCCGTTGGCTACGGCTGCTACCAACTGTGATGTATCTACGGCCAAAGCTTCTATCACCTGGTATTATTACTAAAATACAGTGGCACATCAGTTACCAACGCCCTGACAGTATTCAGGGCGTTTTTCTCTTTTTGTCATCCCGGGTGTTTTTCTCCTTTCATCATCTCCAGGCTCGTTTTTTTCTTTCTGTCATCCCCGGGTGTTTTGTTATCATCTGAATTATTATAAAATTTAATCTTCTGACAGCAGCCAGTTAAAAACATTTATTCTGCTTATTCCATTATTTTCACCCGTTCCATAATCCATAGACAGCAAAAATTTGGGATAATTATCGTCTATTGCCTCTAACGGCGTTAATTCCCGCTGCAATGTTTGAGGTTCCAAGACGCTCAAAGCAACCTGATAATATTCAATAATACCTCCGCTTTTTTTGGCGACAAAATCTATTTCTACGTTTTTTCCGTTTTTGAAAAGCTTGCCGACAGAAACGTCATACCCTCTCCGAACCAACTCCAAGTAGACAACATTTTCCAATATATGACCGGCATCCATGTCCTTTATGCCAAGGAGAGCCGTGCGCAACCCGATATCTGCGACGTAATATTTTGAATTGCTGTCTAAATATTGTTTCCCCTTGATGTCATAACGGTCACATTTATACATTAAAAAACTGTCCAGCAGTCCCTGAATATATGTATCTATAGTCGGTACTGATATTTTTCGACCGCTTGTTTCCAGACTTTTTGATATATTACGGACAGAAGTTTCACAGCCAATATTGTCAAACATATATTTAACAACGGCGTCCAGTTTGTTTGTATCTGCAATATTAAACCTTTTTACAACATCTTTTTGAATTGTGTTTAAATAAACCGTATCAAGCAAATAATCGCTTATCATTTGTTTATCGTACAATAGATTAAGCGTTTGCGGAAAGCCGCTTTCCCGGATATACTGAAAATATACGGCTGTCGGATTATGTATGTCGGCTATGTCTTGTTTTGTTTTTATAAATGATTGTGCAAATGTGGAATAAGACGAAAAATACTCCTTAAACGACAAGGGCTGCATTTTGATTTCTACATATCTTCCGCCCAGCTGATTTGCCAGGTCGCTGGAAAACATATAGGCATTTGAGCCGGTTAAATATAAATCGACATTATCACGCAGACGTAATGTATTTGCCAGCTTTTGCCATTCTCTTAACAATTGGATTTCATCAATAAAAACGTAATGCATTTTTTGAGGGGCAAGATGTGCCATAATATATTCCAGCAATCTGTTATAATCCGTTAAAAAGCCCTCATGGTCATAAGTTAAACCGATTTTTTGGGTTTGCACAAGATCTTCAAGATTGATATTAATGATTTGGCTGTCATCGGCAATCTTATCGGCAAGCAACTCTCGCTGATAAAGATAAAACAATTTTGATTTGCCGCAGCGTCTGACGCCCGTAATGATTTTTATTAAATCAGCCTGTTTTTGCCATTTTTTCAGCTGTTTTATATATTGCGGTCTGTCGATTATTTTTTCTGATGTTGTTTGCATAGCCTTTCTCCTGCTTTTAATTATAATTATCAAAAAGCAAAAAATCAATATTTTTGTAAAACGTATTTTACATTTTATATATTTTATTTGTTTTTGTAAAATACATTTTACAATTTTATAAATATTTTAAAGCTAAAAATATTTGTCTGTTTTTAACCGGAAAGTTACCATTATATTATATTGTTGAAAACAATAAACATTATTAACGGCGAATAGAACGGAGAATATGATGAAGAAAAAGGGGTATTTTGCAGACAAAAAGCATCGTCTAATTGCGCAGATTGTCGGTTTTCCGCTTTTGGCTCTGGTTGTTTATCTGCTGTTTTCTTCGTCGCTTCATAGTTCCGCCGACAAGTTTAAACTCTCTAAAGCCATCAGCGATTTGCAAACGCTTAACAACAATATTCATACGGCTTATGCCGCAACGCCTGATTATGCCGGCTTGAATATTGAGGCTCTGCAGGCGGCATCGCTGATTCCGGACGATATGCTGGATAAAAACGGCAGGCTTGTTAACTCTTACGGCGGTCTGATTTTTATTGCATCGGCGACTTATTTTAACGTTGACAACGCCGCTTTTTCCATTATTTACAACGGATTGAGCAAAAAGGCCTGCGTTTCTTTGCTGACAACGCCTTTTCCGTTGACCGGCATTATCGGCGTGGATGTTAAGCCGATGGAGGCAGACATTCCGGAAACTGCCGAAATGAAGTTTGACAAAGCCGCTCTGCCGATGACGGAAGAACTGGCCAATACCGTCTGTGAGGCCGAAAACGACCCGACCAACGCCATTATCTGGATGTTTTATTAAAATTCCTGGAACAGGCTCATACCGCGGGCAAGACGCGTCATCTGGGTTTCGATTGACGTGCCGAGGTTTAATTTGCCGCTTTTGATAATGCCGCGAACCTGGTCGCCGTGCGAGGAATTCGGGTTGGCAAAAAGATAGGTGGCTATCGGACGTTTTACGCTGGTGCCAATCAGCCCCTGGTGCAGAACGCCTAAAATACCGCGAGAAAACAGGTCATAAGCAAGCTCTTCACTCATAGAGGTCGAAGCGGCGTATTTTACAACGGAGTAGATAGCGTCGGTGATGTTATTGGCGTGAATGGTTGACAAAACCAAGTGTCCGGATGTGGCGGCACGCAAGACTTCGCTGGCCGTATCCGGCGTTCTTATTTCTCCGACCAGAATATAATTCGGTTTTGAACGCAGCGCCGATTTTAACGACGCGCCCCAGTCATCATTTTTCGGCTGAGTTTGTTTGCACAAACCCAAACCGCCTTTGGTGGATTTATAAATCCCGTCCAGCGGCATTTCGGTCGGATCTTCAATTGTATAAGCAAAACCGCCCTCAATGGCCAGAAACTCTTTCAGCAATGACGAAATGGCCGTCGTTTTGCCGGCGCCGGTCGGCCCTGACCACAAAATCAGCCCCGACGCGTTGGACAACGACAACAAGTGTTTGGTCAGCTCGTGAGGAAAACCAAGACTCCCAAAAGGCGGAACTTTTTCCGGCATTTTGCGGGCGCAGTACTGTATGCCGTACAGGCTTTCCGTCCGCTCAACACGGTAAAAAATATTTTCATACAACAACGAATAAGACGGATTATGCCCGTCCCATTTGTCTTCCAGTTGTTTGTAAAATATGTCAAAATCCTCAGCGTCCAAAATCGTCAGGCCGTTTTTGGTCTGTCCGTCCGGAATAAACGCTATCCGATCCGGCGTGATGTATATATCCGAGAATTTGACGTCATTAATTTTTACCATATTTTTATGCCTTTTTATTTTTTTCGTTTTACTCCTTATTTTAGCGGCCGGGAGTAAATTTATGGTTAACCGCGGCGCTCAAAGTTAATCCGGGGATCTACCAGAGAATATGTAATATCGGAAAGCAGTTTTAACACCAAGCCCAACAGGGCAAAAATATACAATGTTCCGAAAATGACCGGATAATCCCGGCTCATTATTGCCTCATAACCCAAAAGCCCCAATCCGTTCAGCGAAAAAACAACCTCTATCAGCAGCGAGCCGGTAAACAGCATTTTTATCAAAAGCGTCGGAAAACCCGCAATTACAATCAACATGGCGTTGCGAAAGACATGGCGGTACAAGACCTGGCGTTCGCTCAGGCCTTTGGCGCGGGCAGTCAGGACATAGGGCTTGTTTATCTCATCAAGAAAAGAGTTTTTGGTCAGCATCGTCAGGCTGGCAAAACCGCCGATAACCATCGCCAAAACCGGCAGCGTGATGTGCCAGAAATAATCGGCTATCTTGGCAAAAAAGCCAAGCTGCTCCCAGTCGTCCGAAGTTATGCCCCGCAGCGGAAACCATTGGAAATATGTGCCACCGGCAAAAAATACAATCAGAAAAACAGCAAACAAAAATACCGGAACCGCCGAACCGATTACTACCGCAAAAGACGTCCAGACGTCAAACGGCGAGCCGTCGCGTACCGCTTTTTTGATGCCGAGCGGAATGGCAATCAGATAAATTATCAGGGTTGACCACAAGCCGAGCGATACCGATACCGGAAGCCTTTCGCCAATCAGCGCAATCACGCTTTTGTCCTGATAAAAGCTTTTGCCAAAGTCAAAAAGCAGGTAGTCTTTTACCATTTTCAAAAAACGGATATGCGCCGGCTTGTCAAAGCCAAACTGTTTTTCCAGTTCTTTGACCAGTTCGTCCGGAACGCCCTGCGCTCCCTGATACTGCGAGCCGGCATTGGACATATTCATCTGGGCGGTGGAAGAAAACTGCGATTTGCCATCGACGTTAAAACCGCGGTATTTTGCCAGCGTATGCTCTACCGGCCCGCCCGGCGCAAACTGCACAATCACAAAGTTCAGCGCCAAAATGCCCAGCAGCGTTATCGGAATGAGCAAAAGCCTTTTTATAATATAATTTCTCATTTTCCGCTCTCCGAAGCTTTTTCCCACCAAGTGAAAATTTGCAGGCCTATCGGCTCTTTGGACGGCTTATGGGCAAATCTGTCCCAGTAGGCTACCCGCTGATACGGCGAATACCAATGCGGAATCAGATAATATTCATGGCGCAAGACCCTGTCCAGCGCATTGACGGCTGCGATATAGTCGTCTTTATGCTGCGCTTTGACAATCTCTGCAATCAACGCGTCAACCGCCGGATTTTGTACGCCGATGATGTTAAAGCTGCCGTTTATGCCGGCCGACCCCGAACCCCAGATTTCTTTCAGCTCGTTGCCGGGGTTTGACGAGCCCGGATAGGAGATGATGGCGATGTCATAATCAAACTTATCCAGCCGGTTTTTGAAGATATTGGTTTCAATGTTGCGGAAAACCGCCTTAATCCCGATTTTTTGCAAATTGTGCAGAAAAGGCAGCATTACCCGCGTAAAGGCCGAGCCGTTGGCCGTGTTGCTCAAAATCTCAAACTCCAGCGGACGGCCGGTTTGCAGGTTGGTCATTTTGCCGTCAACAAAGCCGTATCCGGCCTGTTTCAGCAATGCAACCGCCCGGCGCAGGTTTTGCCGGGATTGCAGATAATCGCCATGGCGCGGATTTTGCGGAAGTTCACCAAAAACATCTTTTGGCAGCAGATTTTTGTATTTTTGCAGCAATTTCAACTCTTTGCCCCGCGGACGCCCGGAAGCCTCAAGCCCGCTGTTCGGAAAATATCCTTCTATCCGCCGGTACTGGTTATAAAAAAGTTTTTCGTTCGCCCAGTCAAAGTCAAAAGCCAGCCCGATTGCCCGGCGAACGTTTTTGTCCTGAAACTGCGGGCGCCTCAGATTGAAAGCAAAGCTCTGAAGATTGGCCGCCCGGTTGTGCGCGATATCTTCTTTTTTTATCTTTCCGGATTTGATTAAGTCATTGTCATAGCCGGTTACCCAGATTTTGGCAATGTATTCTTCCCGCATATCAATATTGCGGGCAAAAAGCGCCTGCAATGTGACTGTCGTATCTTGGTAATAGTCGTAGCGTATCTCGTCAAAATTAAAAAATCCGGCGCGGCTCGGAATGTTTTGCGCCCAATAATTTTTATCCCTTTTCAAAACCGTGAACCTGCCAAAGGAAAAACTATCAACCTTGTACGGCCCGCTGCCGAGCGGCGGCGTGGTTATCGGCGTGGAAAAGTCTTTGCCCTGCCAGTCTTTGGCCGAAAAAACGGAAATCTGCGTTAAGATGAGCGGCAATTCCTTGTTCTGCGAACCGGGACGGAAATAAAAACGGACATGGCGGTCATTGACCTTTTCCGTCCGGATGACGTCGCCGTAATAAACTTTATATATCGGCGAGCCTTTTTTTATTAACGCATTAAAGCTGAAAATAACATCATCGGCCAGAACAGGGCTGCCATCCTGGAATTTTGCCCGTTTGTCCAGAATGAAACCGATAAAGCTGCCGTCATCAGGTATCTCAAATTTTTCTGCAATCAGCGGATAGGCCGTCGATATGTCATCCGCCGGCGAAAAACCCAGCGTATCTAACGTTAACGCTGCCGTTTCCGGCGAGGCTATGCCTTTGAAGATGTAAGGATTGAAATTGTCAAAACCGCCATAGGCCGGAAGGACAATCCGTCCGCCTTTCGGGGCTTGGGAATCGGCGTAGTCAAAACTTGCAAAACCGGGGGCATATTTGGGTTCGCCGTAGAGGGAAAAACAGGGCAGAATTTTAGTTTCGGCCTCCGCGGCAGAAGGAAAAAAAGCAAAGCTTAAGCTCAGAAAAAACAGAAAATTATTTATAATTTTCTTCATTTACCCAGCTCCGGAACGGCGAACTGAAAGCATCGTCCCCAACAGCCGGCGCCTGTGGAGCGGAATCTTGTTTTCGGGCGTCTTCCCGTCCGCGGGTCTCCGCATTCATCAACTCCCATTCGCGGCGAAGGCTGTCCAATGTGCGCTGCGTGTTGCTCAAAACAGGGATAACATCATCTTCCACAACTACTTTTTCTTCCTCTTTTTCCGGAGCGGCGGGGATTTCGGCTTTTTCTTCCGGTTCCGCAGCCGGCGCGGAAATTTCAAAAGACGGTTCTTCCGGCTGCGATGCAGGTTCTTCGCCAAAACTGCGTTCTAATGCCATAGAAAAAGGATCCCGGTTTTTTTCTTCCTGAAAACGGTAATCTATATATTCTTCATCCTCGCGTTTCTTCTTTTTGAACAGCGGAAACTTTTTGCCGAGGGAAAATTTGCCGGGCAAACCGGAATGCGCCTCTTCTTTTTCCGCATCTTCCCGGCGCAGAGAAACTTCCGGCGCGGCCGGTTCGGCAAAAGGACGGGGAGCCGGCGCCCTGTATTCAGGCTCTTCATATTTTTGCGGGGCAGACATTGCCTCGTAGCGCGGCTCTGTCAGAGAAGAAAAGCTTTGAGCCGCCTCCCGCTTGCGTTTTAACTCGTCGGAAATGGGCGCAAAAATGGAAAAGACTTTGCCAAACACGCCTGTTTCAATAATGTTTAAAAAGATTTTTTCATTATCATGCTTTTCAAAAAGCTCGACAATACTTTGATATCTGGCGCAAAATTCCATAATTGTCCCGGCCAGCACGTTATCATGCCCGGCTTTTTCAAAAATCCGCATCTGAAAAGCCGGCTGATTCTGATTGACCTCGATAATCACCTTGCCGAAAGACCATTTGCCGCCGTTTCTGACCTTGCTCCACAAGCGGTCTATCTGTTCCGGCGACGCCAGCGAACTGCGGTGGATGATTTCCGAAATCAGCTCGTTCATATCAGAGACAAACAAGTCAAACTGCTGGACGACAAATCCGTCGCGAATCTGTTGTTCGCTTTCCAACATAATACGGGCAATCAGATCGGAATAATCCTGATTTTTCTTCATCTGAACAAAAAGACGGTTCAGATTGCGGTTAAAACGGTAATTGTGCAAAAACTGGCTGATAATGGCAAAAATTACCCAGACAGCAAAAACCGGAAGCAAAACATAAGCCGCATAAAATGAAACATCGGCAATGCCAGCTGCCCGAAAACCCGCCGCGCCAACCGTGTCCAAAATGTGCATTACAGCATAGATTATCCAAAGCAACGAAGAAAATATCAAAACAAAAAACGATAATGCCAGCAAGTTTTGTCCCCCAGTGTTGTGCCAATTTGAATTTATACTATTACAAATTGGCTAGATTTCAACGAAAAAGTATGCAATATTTACACAATAAAGCAAAATAAGAGTCGAAATATAAAAAAAATTGTGGTATCAAAACATCAGTTTGAATAACTAAAGAGAATATAATGAACAGCGAAAATACTCTGGTTTTAGATTTTGAAAAAAATATTGTTGAAATCGAAGACAAAATGGAAGCGCTCCGACACCTGGCCGAAGGCGGAGATGTGGATATTGCTCCCGAAATTTCCCGGCTGCAACAAAAATTGGAGAAACAGATGAAAGTTTCCTACGCTAATCTCACGCCATGGCAGAAACTTCAGGTTTCCAGACACCCTCAAAGGCCGCACTGCCTTGATTATGTTCATGCCCTGATTGAGGACTTTACCCCGTTATGCGGCGACCGCGTGTTTGGCGATGATGAGGCTATGATTGGCGGAATCGGTCGTTTTAAAGGGATTTCTGTAGTTGTGCTCGGGCAGGAAAAAGGCCACGACCTTGAAAGCCGCGTCAAATATAACTTCGGTATGGCCAAGCCGGAAGGATACCGCAAAGCTCAGCGGCTGATGGATCTGGCTAACAAGTTTAATATGCCGGTACTGGCCTTTGTTGATACCGACGGCGCTTTTCCCGGCGTGGAGGCCGAAGCGCGCGGACAGGCGCAGGCTATTGCGGCATCTATTGAAAAATGCCTGCAAATCAAAGTGCCTTTAGTTTCCATTGTTATCGGCATGGGCGGCTCCGGCGGTGCAATCGCCATTGCGGCCGCCAACCGGATTTTGATGCTTGAACACTCCATTTATTCGGTAATTTCTCCCGAAGGCTGCGCATCTATCTTGTGGCGTTCCGCCGACAAGGTCAAAGAGGCAACAGAGGCTTTGAAACTGACTGCGCAGGATTTGAAAAATTTCGGCGTGATTGACGAGATTATTCCCGAACCGACCGGCGGCGCTCATCGTGATCCGCAGCTAACAATCGAACGCGTCGGAGACGCTTTGCTGCGCCACCTGAAAGAGCTTTTGCCGCTGAGCGGAGAAGACCTTAAACGTCTGCGTACGGAGAAGTTCCTTAAAATGGGGCGCAATCTCGAATATAAAAAATAGGACAACGAAATTATGGCGATAGATTTGCAGATTGTTCTGATTGCCGCCGTCGGCATTTTGATTGTGCTTAATTTGCTGGCTTTCTTTTTGCGTAAAGACGATAAAAAACTGCAAACTATCGCCGATGTTTTTTACCGCGGGCAGGCCGAACTGGCCGGGCGTCTTTCGCAGTTGGCAGAAAGCAGCCAGCAGCAGCAGAATAAAATTTCCGAGGCCATTGCCGAGCAAAAGCTTTCGGTTTTAAAAATGATGGATGAGAAACTTTTGCAGGTTACCAAAAATGTAGGCGAAGGCCTGCAAAAGACAACGGTGCAAACAACTCAGACTCTGACGGATTTGAGAGAACGCCTGGCAAAAATAGATGCCGCGCAGCAAAAAATTTCTTCCTTGTCAGAGCAAGTCGTCTCACTCCAGGAAGTTCTTTCCAATAAGCAGGCGCGCGGCGCTTTCGGAGAAATTCAGCTAAATGACTTGGTAACCTCAACCCTGCCGCCTTCCGCTTATGCTTTTCAGGTGGTTTTGAGCAATCAGAAACGGGCGGACTGTGTTCTTAAGCTTCCGAACCCGCCGGGAACAATCGTTATTGACTCCAAGTTTCCGCTTGAAAGTTATCATGCTTTGAGAATCGCGGCCAACGAAAGGGAAAAAGTTGAGGCGGAGCGCTTTTTTAAGGCCTCTGTTCTTAAGCATATCAAAGATATTTCCGAGAAATACATTCTTCCCGGAGAGACAGCCGAATCCGCTTTGATGTTTTTGCCAAGCGAAGCTATTTATGCCGAGTTGCACGCCAATTTTCCGGAAGTGGTCGAGGCATCTTACCGGGCAAAAGTCTGGATTGTGTCTCCGACAACACTGATGGCAACATTAAATACCGTACGCGCAATTTTGAAAGATGCAAAAATGCGGGAAATGGCCGGCGTGATTCAAAAAGAAGTCGGCACTCTGACCGAAGATATCGGACGTTTGGACGGCAGAATCGAAAGCTTGAGCCGGCATTTTAAGCAGGCAAACGAAGATATTGACAACATCAAAGTTTCTTCCGGAAAAATCGCCAAACGCATTCAACGGATAGAAGATATTCAACTGGGTGATGAGCGCAAAGAACGTCTGGATGACGATACGGCGGCGATAGAACATATTGCCTGATTATTTCCTCCGCTCTGAATTCATTCTTTATTTTTTTCTTGTTTTGTTTTTCTCTGAGATATTTCTTTATGTTACTTTTTGAGTGCCAAAAATTCTTTTCTTACTTTTGCTTGACCAAAAGGCCGAACGTCGGCAGCGCTCAAAAAAGTCAAGCCCAACCTCATTTTCTAAGCTTTCAGCCCAAAGTTAAGGTCACTACGTTCCAAAGCTTAGTGTTTCACTATTACCTCTTTGGGCCAAAAGCTAAGAAATTATTCGGTAATCGGGCTGGTCAACTCTCCCCAACTTAGGCATCTAAGCTCGCTGCGGTTGCTAAAGCTTCCCTTGCTTGCTAAGATGTTACAAAGGGCTTGCAGATAAAAACAACCGGAGCAGCGGTTGTTT